>JBAXTW010000048.1:0-30419 GCA_037129985.1 Pseudanabaena sp. ELA645
CGGGTTTAGTCGATGATTTCACAATGTAATGCAAGATTATCAGCAAAACCCGCCCTATCGTAAATTAAAAAACATACAAAAGTAGGGGCGGGTTTAGTCGATGATTTCACAATGTAATGCAAGATTATCAGCAAAACCCGCCCCTACAGAAGATGATGATTTCGTTAAATTGCCAATCCTTATGGCGTATCACTGCTAGACATAAATTCAACAAATCCACGCAAACCTGAATCATTCGGTTCGGTGTTGTTGGCTTGGTTAATTCCAAACTGCTTTTCAGCCACCTCGCCTTCCTTGCCTAGCAACTTGACAGACTGATTGTTATAACTTAGCGCCACAGAAGATGCATTACCCGCCCGAATCGAAACTTGGCGATCGCCTGACCAAGCTAATTTTTTACCTTCATTGAGAACACCTTCAAACTCTGTTTGTCCATCAACAGTAATGCGTACCCAAGACTGTCCGCGCATCATGATTCCCACATTAACAGGCTTGTTGCCAACAAACTGAAAATCACCATTAGCCGCGATCGTTAAATTATTTTTGGCTGCACCAGCAGCACTAGCTTGCAAGTTAGCATTACTAGTCCAAGATTTAAGCGAATTGTTGAGGCTAGAATTTACCTCGCTAAAAGCTGTTTCAGCCTGCGACCTGTTGAGTAGATTTTGGGAAGTTGTTTCAGAAATTATGGTTGGAGTTGGTGCAGGAGTCACCGTAAGATTTGGAGGAGTGATCACCAATGTTGCTGACGCATTAGAAATCGGCTGTCTTAAAGTTGCTAATCCCCCCATTTTGGGTAACAACATATCAACAGGTGGAGGAGTTTTATTGGTTTTAGAACTTAGCTGCGCCGCATTGCTAAAATTAGTCTGATTGTCGTTAATTTTATAGGAATCTGGCGAATTGAGAAATGTTGCTAGCAGACTAACCGCACTGGCAATTACACCAACATAAAGCGCATATAAATGGAGCGGGCGCAATTCGGCGGCAGGGCTACCCGCCCATTTATGTTCGGGTAAAACGGGATTTAAAGGGAATTCATCTGAAAGATCGCCGACTCCCAAAGCAGTTCCATACTTACGAATAAAGCCTCGGACATATATGGGTTCGGGAAGAGAGTCAATTTCGCCGTCTTCGATCGCCCGCAAATAGCGTTCAGAAATTAATGTAGTCGCAGTTAAGTGGGGAATTGACAGAGATTTATCTTGTCTAATTCGCTTAAGTTGCGCTCCGATTTCTGCTAATTTCTCTGCTTGCTTCGAGGTTGTAATGTTCACAATACTCACAGACATTTAGTAAGAGAATGGACTGACTGCATCTGGACTTTAGTCAAACTTGAATAAATCACAAGTTTTAAGCTTCACGTTCTTTAATTTGCTTTGTCACTTTCGCTAACTTGAAAGCATCGTCACTAAAGTACATGTACATAATTATAACATTCTGTAAAGTTTTAAAAGCAAATTAAGTTCATGTTGAACATAATTACTTAACTTTGTAGTTCTTTCCGTAATCGATAATTTCTAAATTACAGTAAATTCTGTGAAATTACGGCGATTTACTTCTTCTATAACTCAAAAAATAGCGTATTCAAGGCTTTACAGTCATTCCTTTTATTTAGAGTGAGATTGAACCCAATGTTTTGATCTCATCATCATTTAATAGTCGATATGCTCCCACTTTGAGATGGGCAAGTGAAACTGAGGCGATCGCTATTCGATGTAAAGACAAAACAGGATGCCCCAATAATTCAGCGACTTTGCGAATTTGGCGATTACGTCCTTCGGACAAAATAATTTGTAATTGGGTGCGCGGATTTTTATTGTCTCTGTCAACTTTTAGGATATTAACAGTCGCGGGGTGCGTGCGTTTACCATCAAGCATCACCCCTGTTTGCCATTGCCTGATAGTTTGCTGATCAGGAAAATCTCGAACCCAAACTTCATAGGTCTTATCAACATGGTGACGGGGATGCATCAAATAGTTGGCGAAGTCGCCATTATTAGTCAAAATCAACGCGCCACTGCTGTTGTAGTCTAGCCGTCCCACTGGATAAACATGACGATATTCAGTGGGCAAAATATCTAGAACCGTCCTCCGACCTTGCGGATCATCGCATGTACAAACTATTCCTGTCGGCTTATTTAGCAATAAATATACAAATTCGGGTGCAGTCGTTTGCAATGGCTTGCCATCAACTTCAATGCGATCGCTATCAGGATCAGCTTTAATTCCTAATTCCGTAACTTTAATTCCATTTATGGCAACTCGTCCCGCCAAAATCATCTGTTCTGCTTCTCGGCGCGAAGCAATTCCATGTCTAGACAGAATTTTTTGGAGGCGATCGGGCATAAAAGTTATTAGGCTAGGCGATTAGTGCGTGAGCAGAACAAGGGGCTTAAGCCCCTTGCCTATTATTTACACAAGAGGATGCAAGTTTTCATGCAATAAATGCATTATGGTTTTGCAATTATTAAATAAAGCTTAAAAATATGTAGTTTATTATACCAATTTATATGAGAACGTTTAGTAGTGTAAAGCCTATATAAAGTTGAAATCGCGCTTGAGAACTAAAAATTTAGAATTCACAAGCATGAGCCAAGGATAAGAAACATGGCAAACAAAATTGAAGCTCTGAAATCTACAAAAGATGGGCTGGCGGTAAAAGCTGACATTGAGCATTTTGCCAAAATCGGTTGGGAAGCGATCGACGATGACGACTTGCAACATCGATTGAAGTGGCTAGGTGTATTCTTTCGTAAAAGTACCCCAGGTCGGTTCATGGTAAGGATGCGAATTCCTAATGGCTTGGTCAATAGTAATCAAATGCGCGTACTGGCTACGGTACTCGAAAAGTGCGGTGAGCATGGTGTTGCCGATATCACTACACGCCAAAATATCCAAATGCGCGGATTCCCCATCGAAGACATTCCTGAAATGTTCGAGAAGTTTCGCTCCGTTGGGCTGACCAGTGTGCAGTCAGCGATGGACAATATTCGGAATATTACGGGTTCGCCAGTCGCAGGTATTGATGCTAATGAGCTTTACGATACTCGTGAGTTAGCAATTCAGGTTCAGAATTTACTGACGAATAATGGTGAAGGCAATCCTGCATTTACGAATTTACCGCGCAAATTTAACATTGCGATCGCGGGTTGTCGAGATAATTCCACCCATGCGGAAATCAATGATTTAGCCTTTGTACCAGCTTTTCACGAAGAGAACAAAGAAATATTCGGATTTAATGTATTAGTTGGTGGATTTTTCTCAGCTAAGCGCATTGCGGCGGCAATTCCTCTCAATGTATGGGTTTCGCCTGAAGATGTGGTTGCGCTTTGTGAAGCGTTACTAATCGTGTTCCGAGACAATGGACTGCGGGAAAAGCGGGACAAAGCTCGTTTGATGTTCTTAATCGATGAATGGGGAATTGAAAAATTCCGTGCTGAAGTGGAAAAGCAAATGGGCAAACCTCTTGCCACCGCCGCACTCAAAGATGAAGTCGAATGGGAAAAGCGCGACCATATCGGAGTTCATAAACAAAAGCAGGCAGGAATGAACTATGTGGGACTGCAAATTCCTGTCGGACGGATGTATGCCGCCGATATGTATGAATTTGCGCGGGTTGCTGACACCTATGGTGATGGCGATATGCGTCTCACGGTTGAGCAGAATCTGCTCATTACTAATGTGAGCGATGAGCAAGTCCCCGCACTTCTGCAAGATCCCCTGCTTCAGAAGTTTCCTGCGGAGCCTGACAATCTCATGCGTGGGCTGGTTTCCTGCACGGGTAATCAGTTTTGTCCTGTGGCGATCGTGGAAACCAAAAATCGCTCCCTTGCACTTACCAAACAACTTGCCGAAGATTACGATCTTCCGCAAGTTGTACGGATACATTGGAGTGGTTGCCCGAATTCTTGCGCTCAGCCGCAGGTTGCCGATATTGGCTTTACGGGTTGCAAAACTCGCAAAGATGGCAAGGTTGTCGATGGTGTTGACATTTACATGGGTGGCACGGTAGGCAAAGATGCTCATCTGGGAACCTGTGTTATGGAAAAAGTGCCATGCGATGATCTCCGTGAAGTAGTTGGTAAGCTCTTAGTTGAAAAATTTGGGGCTATCCCAAAACATTAAGCGGCTTGTCACAGTTCACACAGTTTTGAATTCAAAACTAGATTAAGTTAGTTATTAAGGATATAAAGTAAATAAATGAGTACATTCTCTCGTCGTAAATTTTTGACCACTGCTGGGCTTTCTACCGTTAGCGCGATCGCTTTGAATGCTTGTGGTGGCGAAACCACGAAAACTGAAACAAAAGCTACTACCAGCGCTGCGCCCGAAAAAACTACGGCTCCTAAAATGAGTGCTGCCGACGCTCCCGAAACAACCAAGGCTAAGCTTGGCTTTATTGCTCTGACTGACTCCGCACCTTTGATCATTGCGAAAGAGAAGGGGCTATTTGAGAAATATGGTATGAAGGATGTCGAAATCCTGAAGCAAGCTTCTTGGGGAACTACTCGCGACAATATCGTGCTTGGCTCTGAAGCAGGTGGTATTGACGGCGCACATATCTTGTCTCCAATCCCTTATTTGATTGCTGAAGGCAAAATCACCAATGGCAATAAAGTGCCGATGTATATCTTGGCTAGGCTGAACACTAACGGTCAGGCTATTTCGTTTGCGAATGAATTTAAAGACCTCAAAATCAGTCTGAAAAGTGATGGACTCAAAGATGCTTTTGCCAAGATTAAGAGTGGAGGTAAAGAACTCAAATGTGCGGTAACTTTCCCAGGCGGGAATCACGATCTCTGGATGCGCTATTGGCTGTCTTCTATTGGCATCGATCCCAATAAAGATATAGAAACGATCGTTGTTCCACCGCCTCAAATGGTAGCTAACATGAAGGCAGGCAATATGCAAGCCTTCTGTGTTGGTGAACCTTGGCATGCCCGTCTGATCGCTCAAAACTCTGGCTATACCGCGCTGCTCACAAGCGAAATCTGGAAAGATCATCCAGAAAAAGCGTTCTCAATGCGTGCTGATTGGGTTGACAAGAATCCTAAAGCAGCTAAGGCGCTGCTTGCAGCCGTTCTCGAAGCTCAAGTCTGGTGTGACAAGTCTGAGAACAAAGAAGAGATGTGTAAGATCATTGGTGCTGACAAGTGGCTAAAAGTCCCTGCGCCTGAGATTTTGGGTAGACTGCAAGGCAAGGTTGATTACGGCGATGGTAGAACTCTTGACAATCTCGATCTCGCGATGAAGTTCTGGAAAGACAGTGCCTCCTATCCATACAAGAGCCACGATCTTTGGTTTGTAACTGAAGATATGCGTTGGGGTTACTTTGACGCTGACACTGATGCCAAGAAGTTGGTTGACAAGGTTAACCGCGAAGATATTTGGAAAGAAGCTGCGAAGATGATTGGTGAAGAGGCTGCAATTCCGAAGAGTACTTCTCGCGGTGTCGAGACTTTCTTTGATGGAGTCAAATTCGATCCTGAAAATCCTAAAGCCTATTTGGACGGACTCAAGATCAAGAAGGCATAGTATCTGATCCTGACAGACAAGGGGCTTAAGCCCCTTGTTATATGTGTCTAGTCACAAGAAAACTTAAAAAGCAGAGGTTAAGATCCCCGACTTTTTTTGTGAATTTACAAATTGTCCTTGCTTGCTTAGAAAAAGTCGGGGATCTGTGGATTTACAGTTTTCTTTTGATGACCCACTTATAACTGGCTATAGCAATAAGCCCCATTTAGCTAAAATTAGCAAAAAAATTAATTACTTCCAATTTAGGAGACAAAAAATGGCGGCAGGTAGCATAACTTCTAAATTCACGCTTAACAACATAGGTGAATGGTTACAACAGCAAGCAAAATCTTTTATTCCACCATTGTTAGCGCTAGTCTTACTTTTAACGGCTTGGCAAGTAATTTGTTCTGGCAAAAAACCACCATTACCACCACCAAGTAAAGTTTGGGAAGAAACTCAACCATACATTTGGCATCCCTTCTTCGATCGCGAATATTACGATGTCAACTCCAAAGAAAAAGTTGATAGTCCCGCCCGAAAAGAACTCAAAGAGAAAGTAACGATCGAACAGGGTTTAGGTGTCAAAACCATGATTAGCGTTCGCCGTGTAGCGATCGGTTATACAGCCGCAGCGATCGTGGGGATCGCGTTGGGTATTGCGATCGGGACAAATGCTTTTCTTTATCGCGCCTTCGATCCAATCTTCCAAGTGTTACGGACAATTCCTCCTCTCGCATGGTTGCCGATCGCTTTGGCCGCATTTAGTGGCATGAATGAATCGCTCCAAACTATCGGGCTGAACGTCAACGAAGCGGCGGGACTATTCGTAATTTTTGTAACTTCCATTTGGCCGATCTTGATGAATACGGCGGTGGGCGTACAGCAGGTTCCCCAAGACTATCGCAACGTAGCTAGAGTTTTGCGCCTCGGTAAATTAGATTACTTCATCACGATCCTGATGCCATCGGCTGCGCCCTATATCTTCACGGGTTTACGCATTGCTGTTGGTTTATCTTGGTTAGCGATCGTGGCGGCGGAAATGTTGACCGCAGGTGGTGGCATCGGCTTCTTTATTTGGGATAGCTACAATAGCGGCAAACAGAGCGAATTGATTCTGGCTCTGTTATATATCGGCTTAGTCGGTTTGTTGCTTGACAAATTGGTTTATTACATTAGTAAATTTGCCGTTCAGTCAGACTCATAGAATTGCGAAATCTTTTAAGAACAAGGGGCTTAAGCCCCTTGTCTGTATAACACTCAATCAAAACTCTCTACAGCAATATGCAGACACTAGATCTTACCGACAACGACCAGAAAAAAAATCAAGACCCTTTCCTAGTAATTGATGGAGTTTCCAAAGTTTACCAAACTGCTAGAGGTCCCTATACCGTACTCGAAGACGTTAACTTAACGGTATATGAAGGCGAATTTATTTGTGTGATCGGTCACTCTGGTTGCGGTAAATCGACATTGCTAAATATGGTGGCAGGTTTTAATCGACCGACGGCTGGAGAGATTTGTTTAAAGTCAAAACCAATCCTGCGTCCTGGTCCCGATCGCATGGTGGTTTTTCAGAACTACTCACTATTGCCTTGGATGAGCGCGTTTGAGAATGTCTATCTTGCGGTGAAGCAAGTGTATACCGACAAATCGAAAGAAGAAAAGACCAAGATTGCCAAAGATAGTTTGGCTCTGGTTGGCTTGACTGAAGCAATGAACAAAAGACCGAAAGAACTCTCTGGCGGGATGCGTCAACGGGTATCGATCGCCCGTGCATTGTCGATTCGTCCTGAAGTCCTCATCCTTGATGAACCCTTCGGCGCGTTGGATGTGATGACTCGTGAAGAATTGCAAGAAGAACTACTGTCAATCTGGCGTGCCAATAAAGTAACAGCGCTAATGATCACCCATGACATCGATGAAGCTTTGTTCTTAGCCGATCGCATTGTCCTGATGAGTAATGGTCCCGCCGCCCATATTGCTGAAGTTATTGACATTCCCTTTGCCCGTCCACGCGATCGCAAAGCAATTTCTGACGACCCACGCTATTACAGCCTTCGCAACTACATTCTTGAATTTCTATACAGCCGATTTGCCCTCGCGGATGAAGCGGAATAAATTACGAATTATCAATTACGAATTACGAATTATCAAATTAATAGTTCATGATTCCTTAATTGCTAAATCGTAACCCTCAATTCGTAATTCCCAATTCGTAATTCGTAATTCCCAATTCGTAATTTATCTACAAACCATTATGTCTGCATTCCTCGAAATCGATTACGTTAGTCGTGTTTTTAAGACCAAGAACGGATCTCCCTATGTTGCGGTTAAGGATGTCTATTTTGAGATGAAGGAAGGAGAATTTGTCTCGATTATTGGACATTCGGGCTGTGGTAAGTCAACGGTTTTAAATATCTTGTCAGGCTTAGACAAAGCTAGTTCTGGCGGTATTGTGTTGCAAGGGAGAGAAATAAATGAACCAGGTCCCGATCGCATGTTGGTGTTCCAGAACCATTCGCTATTGCCTTGGTTAACGGTGCGACAAAATATTGGATTGGCGGTGAATCGGGTCTTGAGAGATTTGCCAAAAGAAGAACGTCGTCGGATTATTCAAGAAAATATTGATGTAGTTGGGTTAAGTCACGCAGCCGATAAATATCCTAGAGAAATTTCGGGCGGAATGAAACAACGGGTGGGAATTGCGCGGGCTTTATCGATTAAGCCCAAAATCCTATTGTTAGATGAACCTTTTGGCGCTTTGGACGCTTTGACTAGAGGGCGATTACAAGAAAAGCTGATGCAGATTTGCGATGAGAGCAAAATTTCGGCAGTAATGATTACCCATGATGTTGATGAGGCGCTATTGCTAAGCGATCGCATTATCATGATGACCAATGGACCAGAAGCCAAGATTGGACAGATTCTCACCGTTGATTTGCCTCATCCGCGCAAGCGTTTAGAAGCAGTCAATCATCCCAATTATTATCGACTTAGAGGCGAAGTGGTTAGTTTCTTGGATCGCCAGAAACAAATCAAAATTGAACGTGCTAAAAATAAGAGTAACGCCGCAATCAGCTTGGGCAGTATCGAGAAAACCAATCTCACGATTGGCTATATTCCTTTGACTGACTGCGCTCCCTTTGCGATCGCGCAGGAAAAAGGATTGTTTGCCAAATATGGTCTCGATGTCACCTTATCCAAAGAGACCAGTTGGAACGACTTAGCCGAAGGAATTCGCGAAGGTCGTCTAGATGCCGCCCAAATGGTGATGGGAATGCCCCTAGCAATTACCCTTGGTATGGGTAATAAGATTCCTGTGCCAGTGGTAACTTCTCTAACCCTGAGCCGTAATGGTAATGCGATCACCCTTGGCAAAAAACTCCAAGATGCAGGTGTGCATGACCTTGCTTCCCTCAAAACTTATATTGATACATTCAAGGATGCCTATAACCCTGCGATCGGGATGGTACACCATGCTTCAATGCATAACTTACTGTTGCGTCATTGGCTAGCCAGTGGCGGGATTGAGCCAGACAAAGATGTGGATGTGATTGTGATTCCACCGCCACAAATGGTTTCTAATCTGATGGCAAATAGTATCATTGGCTATTGTGTTGGTGAACCTTGGAATGTGCGTGCTGTCCATGATAATGTCGGCTTTGTCGTGGCAACTGACCTTGATATTTGGCGCGGACATCCTGAAAAAGTATTAGGAGTTCGCAAAGATTGGGCGGAACAATATCCCAACACCCATCTAGCGATCGTCAAGGCGCTTCTCGAAGCTTCTCAATTCTGCGAACCCTTAGAAAATCGCGATGAAGTGATTTTAACTCTAGCCAAGCCCAATTATCTCAATCTCGATCCTATCTATATTCGTCCAGGATTCGCGGGACCTTATCGTGTTAGCGCGATGGAAGCGAAATATGAGAAGGATTTCTGTCAGTTTGGTGTTGGTAATATGCCATCCAAAAAAGAACATCTCTGGACTTTGACCCAAATGGCGCGTTGGGGTCTGGTTGATTTCCCTGAAAATCATGCTGAAGTAATTTATAACTTGCTTGCCACCAATGTCTATCAGCAAGCTGCTAAGGAACTGGAAATCGATGTTCCTGAAGAGGATAAAGAGCCAATTGTATTAGGTGATGGATCGATGTTCGATCCTAACGATCCGATCGCTGCTTTACAATCCATGTCCTATTCCAAATTTACGGAAACAACCTACTTCGATCCAGTCAAAGGCTTTGCTTCAAAAAAAGCAACCGTTCGCCACTAGTCCTATATGCTCTCTGTACCTATTTCATCTTCTAACTCTCAGCCGATTACCACAAATCAAACTATCAAAACCCTCTGTCCTTATTGTGGTGTCGGCTGCGGTTTAGAAGTTGTGGAAACAACTAGAGAACCTTCCGCAAAGTTCCCCGATCGCTTCAAAGTCAGAGGTGATCGCAGTCATCCTTCTAGTCAGGGTATGGTTTGCGTTAAGGGCGCAACTATTGCTGAATCCATTCAAAAAGATCGATTACTGCATCCGATGATGCGCGATCGCCTCGATCAAGAATTCCATCAAGTCAGTTGGGATGAAGCTCTAGACACAATTACCCAACGCATTCAACAGGTTCTCAACACTAAAGGTGCTGATGCTCTCTGTATGTATGGTTCAGGGCAGTTTCAAACCGAAGATTATTATACGGCTCAAAAATTATTTAAAGGCTGTTTGGGAACTAATAATTTTGATGCTAACTCACGACTCTGTATGTCTTCGGCAGTTTCGGGCTATGTTAAAAGCTTTGGTTCTGATGGTCCTCCTTGTTGCTATGAAGATTTAGAATTAACCGATTGTTTATTTGCGATCGGTACAAATACTGCCGAATGTCATCCGATTATCTTCAATCGCTTTCGCAAATATCACAAAAAAAATCCCCATGTTAAGCTCATTGTAGTCGATCCGCGCCGCACCCAAACTGCCGAAGTTGCCGATTTACACTTAGCGATTCAACCAGCAACGGATATCGATTTATTAAACGGTATCGCGCATTTGTTATTGCGTTGGGGGAAATGCGATCGCCAATTTATTGAAAATCACACCACAGGCTTTGCGGAATTTAGCGAAATCACCCAACTCTACACACCCGAATTTGTCGCGCAGCGTTGTGGAATTAATATTGACGATCTGGAACTTGCTGCTAAATATTGGGCTGAATCTTCACGAGTTCTCTCAATATGGTCAATGGGTGTCAATCAATCTACTCAAGGCACGGCAAAAGTCCAATGCATTATTAATCTTCATTTACTCACGGCTCAAATTGGTAAAGCGGGATCGGGACCTTTCTCATTAACAGGACAGCCCAATGCTATGGGAGGTCGTGAAGCGGGCGGCTTAGCAAATTTACTCCCTGGGTATCGATTTGTGGCAAATCCTCAACATCGTGAGGAACTGGAAGCTTTTTGGGGCTTGCCTCAAGGACAAATATCCGATCGCGTTGGACGTACAGCATGGGACATAATCCGTGGCTTAGAAGCCGATGAAGTGGATTTCCTCTGGATTGCCGCGACAAATCCCGCCGTCAGTTTTCCCGATCTAGTCAGAACTAAAGCCGCCTTAAATCGATCGCCTTTCACCGTATATCAAGACGCATATTACCCCATCGAAACCTCCGCCTTTGCCCATATTCTCCTTCCCGCGACCCAATGGAGTGAGAAAACTGGCACAATGACCAATTCCGAACGTTGCGTTACTCTCTGCCAAGCCTTTCAACCGCCCCTTGGTGAAGCTCGTGATGATTGGGCGATTTTTGCGGAGGTAGGACGAAGATTAGGTTTTGCCGATAAGTTCGCCTTCCAAACCTCAGCAGATGTCTATTCTGAATTTGTGCAGATTACTCGCGATCGCCCCTGTGATATGACAGGAATTAGTCACGCGAAACTGGCTAAACTAGGTGCGATGCAATGGCAAGCTTCTGATCAACATCCCGAACAAGACCAAATCCACAATAAGCGACTCTACACCGATTTGAAATTCCATACCAGCGATCGCAAAGCTAGATTTGGAGCCTATCATTCCCAAGGTGTATTTGAAGTTCCCGATGAGCAGTATCCATTTATCCTTACTACTGGCAGAATTTACGGACATTGGCATACCCAAACTCGTACAGGACGCATCGACAAAATCCGTCAGATGTATCCCAATCCATTTGTCGAAATCCATCCCAAAGATGCAGCTAAATTTGGCATTAATAACGGTGATTTAGTAGAAGTCAAATCGCGAAGAGGCTCTTCCAAATTTCCTGCGCTGGTAACTGAGGCGATCGCCCGTGGTGTGTTATTTGTACCGATGCACTGGGGAACGCTCTGGGCGGATAACGCTGAGGCAAATGCCCTCACCCATCCTGAATCATGTCCAGACTCGAAACAGCCAGAGTTAAAGGCTTGTGCGGTAGCGATGGCTTTAATTAAATCTTGATTAAATTTTGAGAAATTATTGCTGATCGAAACAACGCTACTTTATTCCGATCACTCGTGAGAAACTAATTTGGGTCATAGAGCGTGTTGAATATGTTAGGATGTTGCGATCGCAAAGTACTGTCACAAATACTACATTTATCCGAGGCGTAGCGACCATGTTTAGTTAAGTCATCGCTAAAATTGATAGCAATAGGCTACTATTTTGGTGTGAAATGATGTGAAATATCAGAGAGTCCGAGTATGCAGTTAAAAAGTGTCGTTCAACCCTTTGGTGAAGTCAATGTCTATCCCCAAAACAATGGAGAGATTGAAATTGTTGCCACTATTCTGATGGTTCCAGACATTGAAGGCGCAAGAGTTGGCTTAGCCTTGGATGGCTCGGCTTCAATGAAAAAAATGTATGGGATCAGTGGTGTGGTCAGTAGCTTCTTTGCTAGCGCCGCCGTTACGCAGAATGTGGTTGAGCCAGTAACAAGGGTCATGGTCAAGTATCTCGCCAATTTTGCCGCCACGGGTAAGGTGGACTTGATCAATTGGGCTTGTGGCGCGGCTGGCGAACTGATTGAAGATCTCGGTAGTTATAGCGGTGAAGCGATCGAGCAAATTGCCATCACTGGCCCGAAAATACCTTGGGGAACGGGTACGAAATTATTACCGCCTCTGCAATATTTCATTAATAAATATAAAGATGCTCCCGCCTTGGGCGTAAAGCAACCTGCCGCGATCTGTTTGATTATTACCGATGGTGTGATCGAAGATCTTGAAGATGTCAAGGAATATTGTTTTAAATACGCTCTAGAGATTGCTGATAAAATCAAACCATTTATTAAACTTCTGCTCATCGGTGTCGGCAAAGAAATTGATGAGAAACAACTCGAAGAACTGGACAATATGTTTGAAGGTAGTTTTGTCAAGGATGCCGCAGGACGCGAGATCGATCTTTGGGATTACCAAGTTGCCGATGACATTCAGATCTTGGAACAAATTTTTAAAGAATTTGTGTCTGCGGAAACGATTGTCACCCATTACGGTCGGATTCTCAATCAAGAGGGAACCGTCTGCCATGAATATAGTTTAGGCGTACCTGCATTGATGCGCTTCAAACTACCTGTGGGTTCGACAGCATTTACTCTAGAGTTCTCTGGTGGTAATGTTATGCAAGATATTACGGAAGCATTACCTAAAGATTTGGGGCTACCCCATCTTCCTCAATCTGAGCAATGGAAAGATGTTGTAGATTTTGTATAAGTACTGATGTTATGTGGAACCATTATCCCTCTCTTTCAGGCTATACAAAGTAGGGGCGGGTTTAGAAGAAATTCTGCGCTGAGGCAAGATCTATGCAAAACCCGCCCCTACCTTAGAAACTTCCACGTAACGTCAGTAAATAGCTGTAAGGGTAATTGTAAATAACAGTAGGGGCAATTCATGAATTGTCACTACTGTAGAACGAGTCTTTCACCATGTTAATACTATGTCAGATGAAATAGGTAAGCTCCACGATTCCCAGAACAATCAATTCAAAAGTTTTCAAATACCAGCTAATTTGATGGTAGCGGAATTTGGAGAAGTGAACGTGCGGCGAAATCTAGCGACATCAAATTCCCAAATAACAGAATGTCATGTGGAATTTACGATCGCCATGGAGCCACAGGGACAATTTGCGGAAGGTTGGCGAACTGGCTTAGCCCTAGATGCGAGTGCCTCGATGAAACGCGTATACGGGCGCAAAGTTGAAGCGCGTGTTGATCCTGAACTATTGGCTGGCTATATCAAGCAAGGGCGCTTGCAAGCATATATTGAGGATGGTGAGCCAACGCGAAAGATTCAGCGTGAGGCGTTTGTGGAAATCCAAGAAAAAGGCTATGCGATTAACTATACGGAAAATATTTTGCAGCCTCTTGTTCAAGATTTTACGGCGTATTTAGCCGATAATTTGGATAGAACTGGTAAGACTTCTTTAATTTATTGGGGTTGTGGCAAAGGAGAGGAGATCCAAGTATTAGGAGAGTTTGATGCGATTACTTGTCAACAGATAAAAATATCTGGTCCCGCCACTTTTCAACTCGGTAAAACCACAAAACTATGTCCTGCGATCGCCTATTTTGCTGATCAATATCGACAAGCTCAACGTGGGATCTATATCTTTTTGACCGATGGTAGAATTGATGATTTGGAGCAGGTCAAAGATTACACAAGAGAACTAGCGTTAGAGATTGCAGTTGGGAAAAGGAATTATTTGAAACTGGTTTTGGTGGGAATTGGCAATGATATTGATCGCTATCAGTTACAAGAGCTAGATGATTTTGATACGGGTTTAGATCTTGATCTTTGGGATTACAAAATTGCTAGTGAAATGACTAATCTCTCGCAAATCTTTGCGGAATTGGTGAATGAGAACCAGATTATCGCCGAGAATGCCTCGATTTATGACGATCACGGTGATTGTGTAAAATCCTATCCTCAAGGTTTACCCGCTAAGGTTGATTTTGTGATGCCCAATGATTCAAAGTGGTTTGAGCTAGAGGTGGGAGGGCAACGCATTCGTCAATCGGTAGTTGTTGATAGTGTTGTTGATAGTGCGATCGCGCCTTTAACACCAAAAAAGTTATTTGATTTTGAATTGAAAGCACAGGAAAGTTCTCAGCCTTCAAATTTAATCAATCCAAATCCAAATCCAAATCCAAATCCAAATCAAGAAACAAATCAAGAAATTGCTCAAGAATCAAAAAACAGTCAAATCCCCATCCAAACCTATCGATGGAAATGGATTGCGGCTTTATTAATTGGTATGGCTTTTATTGGGACAGCGATCGCCTTTGGGATTTTGATGAAGCGATCGGATGATCGCAATCGACAAGAGCAAGCAATATCAATTGTGAAGGAAGAAACCGAACCGAATTCAAAATCAACTTCTGTTAATAAATCAAATAATAACTCACTTGCCAGCATACCAAAATTAAATTCAGACAAATTAAATTCAGACAAATCAAATTCAACTAATTCTAATAATGCCTCTAGTAATTCACTTAATAATACCTCTAGTAAATCAATAGATAAACTAACATCCAAACCATCTAGTAATATTTCTGAGAAAACAACTAAAAATAGTCTTATAAAAAATTCCGCAAATGCTTTTGTTTTAAATAATTCACTACCCAACTCTCAAAAAGAATCTAGCAATCTAACAATTTGTAAATCTTTTGGAATATGTTTTACAGACTCTAATAAAGCCAATACACAAAAATCAGATTTACAAAACAACCTAATCAATAATTTAGATAATTCCACTAATAATAGTAATGGGAATTTTAATGTTGGCAAAAAAACTGACAAATTAACTGCAAATAGTTCTAGTCAAACCTCAAGTGTCAATAATAGCAATACATCAACAACTTCTTTAACTCCCCCATTAAATCCATCAACTCAAACAAAAAATAGCGATCGCAATACCAGTGCTTCGATAGTACCAATCTCTAACTCAGATATAGAAGCAATCATATTTTTTCCATCTGACGACTCTCAGCTTATGCCTACTGAAGTAACCAAAATTGATAAATTTTTGACAAAAATACAGGGGCGGCGCGGCGTAATTCAAGTTAGTGGTCATGCGGATGTAATGGGCGACTATACCTACAATCTCGATCTTTCACAGGCAAGGGCAAATGAGGTGGTAAAGCAGCTACGCGATCGCGGTATTGATAACAATTATCGCATTACTTTTGAAGCTCTATCTTCGTCACATCCGCTCCGAAAGAATGCCACCACTACCGATAATGCCTTTAATCGTCGTGTAGTTATCCAATTTCAAGAGCAGAAATAGTCTCCGCAAGACGTAAGGGCAATTCATGAATTGCCCTTACACTTTACACTGAAATGTATTGATTAGAGATACAATTTGGGCGATCGCATTTGCATCTTCACTTTGATTCATGTTCTCAATATATTCATCATGGCGTTGATAAAGATCGGCGATCGCTGTTAATAAACTCTCACTATTCAAATCTTCTTCAAATAGAACTGCACTATAGCCGCGAGATTGAAAAGACTTAGCATTGAGAATCTGATCGCCACGACTCGATAACTTGGATAGAGGAATGAGTAAATTTGGTTTGCGTAAAGTCAGAAATTCAAATACCGCATTTGCCCCCGATCGCGAAACAACTAAATCTGCTAATGCCAACACATCCGCAAGTTCTGTTCCTAAATATTCAAATTGCCGATAGCGTGGATGACCTTGAAGACTTACATCCAAATTACCTTTGCCGCAAGCATGGACAACCTGATAGGTTTGGGTGATCTTATCTAAAAGCGATCGCACTGCTTGATTAATTTTCGCGGAACCTGTGCTACCACCGACCACAAATAGAACTGGTATATTTGCCTCAAAACCGCAAAATTCTCTTCCTTTTTCCGCATTACCTTGGAGAATATCGGGACGGATTGGCAAGCCTGTATGCTTTACTTTGTCAGCATATTTCCCTAGTTGTTTTGCTGTTTCAGGAAAGGTGACACAGATTTTCGTAGCAAAGGGCATTGATAGGCGATTTGCTAAACCTGATGAGAAGTCTGATTCATGGATAATTACGGGAATCCGTTGCAACCAACTGGCAAATATGACGGGAACGGTTACAAATCCACCCTTAGAAAATACAATTTTGGGCTTAATTTTGGCGATCGCGCCATAAGCGTCAAACAACCCTTTAATCACTTTAAAGGGATCGATAAAGTTCTGCCAATCAAAATAACGGCGCAGCTTTCCCGAAGAAATACCGTGAAAGGGAATCCCAACTTTAGCGACCAGTTGTTTCTCAATGCCATTGTTGGAACCAATATATTCAATTTCCCAGCCATCAGTTTCAAGCGCAGGAATCAGTGCCAGATTGGGGCTAACATGACCACCCGTCCCACCACCCGTTAGTACGATTTTGGGTTTCGTAGTTGGTTTGGTATTAGTTGGTTGATTATCGATTTGGTTACTTGCGCTCACGGATGTTACTAGGCTCTAGATATTTTAATGATATGTTTTGCGATCGAGAATATAACGGTTGTGGTTGAATAAAAATCAAGAAAACCTTCGTTGTTTGTCACAAATTAAGCTGTCCGACCAGCATAATTCCTGATTGAGCTAGTTTACGTTCTTGAACGCTTCCTTTCAAGATATGGTTTCTGCCCGAAGCAATCCAATAAAATCGTTTGTCTTCTTTATTTAATTCATGTGCTTCTGCGACTAAAAAATCCTTTAACCACTTATGCTTTTTTAAAACTGGTGTGACCTGAGATGTTTCCGCACTATGAATTTCAACAAAATATGTCTTTCCGTCATATCCGATCGCATAATCCCAACGTGAATCTTCAGGATACACAGACTTAACCGCAGCATCAATATCGACACTACCTTCACATTTTTGGGTGTCATTTGGCTTAACTTTGACGCTATAGCTGCCTAATGCTTGTAGCCCCTCTTTGTAAGCATTTTTTAGCAAAGGAGTATTGGCGATCGCGGCTTTAAAACCCATTTTTAAACTCATAATTTATCTTGAATTGCCTGAGAAACAACCTCGGAAGCTTTGCTACTAAAGCTAGTTAATCCACCCCAATCAGCCGTTGATAAGTCTTCATCAAATGGATCTAATGATGAAATATCCCGCACCTCAACACCATCTTCTTTTTGATCGAAGTAATAGGTAGAAAATTCCTTGTTTTTGAGAATGTTTTCAAAAATTTCGGTAATAGGTGGTGACGGTTTTATGTCAAAAAGCTGATAGAGATACTTAACATCAGAATTGTTATTTTGTAAGTTGCGAATTGCCCAAACTGCTTCTAAAAGAACAGGTGAATGGGTAGAAATAAGTAAACGATAGCCTCTGTGTAAAAGGTCTAAACACATCAAAATAACTGACAAAATTGCACGGGGATGTAAACCCATTTCTGGCTCTTCAATAACCACAAAGTCAATATCTGGTTTCTTGGAATCTTCTGATATAGGCATTAACCAATAAAGCCCTAAAAGTAAAGGCATAAATTCTCTTTGTCCAGCCGACCAAGCCATAAATGGCAGTAAGTTACCATTAATATTAATTTGAATTCGTTTACGCATTTCCACTGTATTTAGTTCAACTCTAGCACCATGAAAAATACTGGCATCAAGGGCATCACTTATCTCTTGCCTGATTCTTCCTGTCTGAGGAAAAATAGCATTATCTTTGTCTTTATTCATAAATCCTTGTTGCATTTGTAAACGAAGATGTTCACTAAATCTACAAACAACATAAGGATCGCCAATTTCAAAATTAGTAAATGAACGGGGCCATCCATTCTCAAGAGTTAAAACACGTTGAGCAGGCACAAAAAATATTTGCTCGGAATAGCCAAAAGATTCGCCTTCCTCTAATATTTCTTCATACGGTAATAGCTCATCTAGATTTATTTCTTCACCATTAAAAAACACTGTAGTTCTGTCGCTCCACAGATTTCGCATTCCTTCACCAAAGTAAAGCTCACTGAAACTGGACATATCTTCTTCCCAGTGATATCCATATTTCATGAGAGTCTCTCCAATATTTTCACCATCAACTAACAACTTTATGAGTTGCAATAAAATGCTTTTCCCTGTAGCTTGAGAACCAACAAAAAGAGTTAGATCGCCAAAATCTATATTTGCACTCTTGATTTGACCGAGATTTTTAATATTAAGCTGTGTCATAGGAATTAGCTCGCAATTTAATTAGGATAATCAGCAAATGCTAAAGAGTCGATAGAAAATCGATTAAAGCTTGATTTTGCTCGTCAGTGCCAACGGTAATGCGTAGCTTATCAGCTAGTCCTGCTTGATTAAAATAGCGGACTAAAATGTCAGATTCTTTGAGTTTTAAATAGATCTGTTCAGCATTGCCTTGGGGTGGAGTTACCAACACAAAATTACCGTGAGACTCTGGTACCGCAAATCCTATATTTTTAAGATCTTGGGTGAGTTTTGTGCGAGAGATTTTGACTTTTTCAGCATTGGCATTTTTATAGTCTCGATCGCGCATAGCAGCCGTACCAACAGCGATCGCTACAGCATCAATGTTGTAACTATCTTTAACCTTAAATAATCCAGAAAGCAAACTCGGATTCGCCACCCCAAAACCTAAACGTAAACCAGCGAGAGAATAGCCCTTAGACAAAGTTCGCAATACAATCACATTGTCAAACTCTTGCACCAATGGTAAAGCTGAATATTCGGCAAAATCAACATAGGCTTCATCGATCGCCACAATCCCCGATACCTGCTGTGCGAGTTTGCGTAAATCATCTAAGGGGACGATGTGACCCGATGGACTATTGGGCGAAGCGATAAAGGTAACAGCGCCATTTGCCGCCACAAGCTCAGCGATCGGTAACTGGAAATTTTCACCATACGGGACTTCGACAATTTCCGCAGGTTGCATATTTGCTAAAGTCCGATACAGCACATAGGTCGGCATCGGATAAACAACCTTGCGATCGCGCCCTTCCGCCACTGCCCTGATCAAAATATTTAAAACATCATCGCTGCCATTACCAACAATCACCCAATCTTTAGGTACGCCCAAAACATCGCTGACAGCCTGACAAAATTCATGGGCAAAAGGATCGGGATAGCGCCGCAATGCATCAGGATCAATATTTTGTAAAGCCGCGATCGCCTTCGGTGATGGAGGATAGGGATTTTCGTTTGTGTTTAACTTGATGATTTTGATTCCCGACTTGGGCTGTTCCCCAGGAACGTAACCAGTCATAGCATCAATGGCGGGGCGGAAGTAGCTCATGGGGTCAAGTAAAAAGGTAAAAGTAAAAAGTAAAAATTTGGGTCTGATTTCTTATTGTATCGCGATCGCCATAATGCTTATAGGGCTAAGCCAAAACCCTGTAATAAATTACGGGCTGAAAGCTAAAACCCGTTGAAATGGGTTAATTTTTAGTGATTTAGTCAGTTTTAACTGACTTTAGCTTTGAGCCAAGAAATTTATTTCTTGGTAACTTTAGCTTTACGCAGATTTCAACTACGCTTTATCGCGAAATACTGGTAACACTTCATTACAAAAAGCCTCAGTCGCCTTAGACCGATAACGGTTAGGATTACGGATTTGTAATAACATTCGCTTGATTACTACACCGTCAATACGGACTTGCTGCAATGCGCCCATCTTTAACTCTTTTTCAATCGCTGTCACCGATATAAATGCTGCCCCCAATCCCGCCTGTACTGCGTTTTTAATTGCCTCGATCGAATTTAACTCCATCGCGATCGCTAGCTGACGCGGATCAACACCACTATCGAGTAACACGCGATCGATCGCCTTGCGAATCGTTGACTGTGAATCAAGGGTGATAAATTGCAACTTGAACAATTCCTCAATGGGCAAAGCACCTATCTGAGCAAGGGGATGCGAAGTTGGTAGAATTAGCGCTAGTTCATCTTCAGCGTAGGGTGTAATCTCTAAAGAATCCTGTAAATCCGCAGGAATTTCACCGCCAATAATCGCTAAATCTATCTGTCCGTTGGCTACACTCCAAGCCGTTCGCCTTGTAGAATGGACATGGAGTTGTACCGAGACATCGGGATATTTCTTGCGAAATAAGCCAATCATCTGAGGCATTAAATAGGTTCCCGTCGTTTGGCTAGCTCCTATAATTAATGTCCCACCATCAAGATTTTGTAAATCTTCAATAGCGCGACAAGTTTCTTGGCATAGGCTTAAAATGCGATCGCCATAGGAAAGCAGCATCTGCCCAGCCTCCGTCAACTGCGCTCTTCGCCCTCCGCGATCGAACAAAGGTACATCTAGCTGGCGCTCTAGGTGCTGCACTTGCAAACTAACGGCGGGTTGAGACACATACAGGCTATCAGCAGCGCGTTTAAAGCTACCCTCAGCAGCGATCGCCTTGAGAATGCGTAATTGGTCTAGTGTGAACGGTATATCGATCATAGAATCAGCGTGAGAAAAGATGAGTCGGGAGGTTATTCAAGATTTTTTGAACTTGACAGGAGTTGTGGGCATAGCCCTAACTAATCGCCGTATGCGACCCTATTTCTACGGATTAGATGCCGTATTGGATAGGACAAAGCAAGCATTAGGTCAAGGTGTACTGCAAGTTGTCGAAAATGTGCCAGATGGATTTGAATCCTTTGAATTTCACTTTGCTGGTCATGTTGTGTTTATTTACAAGCTAACTCACGGGCTGGTTCTACTTGTACTTACTGATAGCAACCTTAAACTAGTTGACTATCGGCGGAGTATTACCAAAGTCAAATATTTAATCGAAACGGATACATACAACACAGTCTCATACTTTAAGCTCTTATTAGGTTCGGTGACTCAGCATTCTTTGCCGAGTAATAATTGGCAGTCAAATACCCCACCAAATAACCAACAATCAGCAGGGAAAGTAACCGCTCAAACGGGCGTTCAAGATCGGCAAACGACACATAGTTTTACAAATCCTGTTTCTAATTCCACAATCCCAGCACCTAGACCAAATTCTGACACTCCTCAACAAAAAGTTACTCAAACGAATAAAAACAATGAGACTACGATTTCAACAGCAAACATAGCTAATAAAAATGTCCAAATGCAGTCGAGTATAACTAAGCCGCAAACACCTCCTACAGTTACGATAACTTCCACGACAACTGCTAAAGCTGAACCTATTGCAAAAGCCATTGATACCAACATCTCGGCGAAATCTACTAGCCCTTCTAAGTCAGTATCAGCGAAAGCACAGGAGTATAAATTAGAAGAACTTTTAGCCGCCTTAAATAAACTTAGTAGCTTTACAACTCAATATCTTGGCAAGGTCGTAGTTACCAACTATTGGAAATCTAGTCGCCCCGATTCATCATGGCTTGCTGAATTTGAGATTGATCGCAGCGGTCAAATATCCCACCCTAAACAAAAGGCGATCGCTTGCACCCCAGAGCAACATCAACAAATTCAGTCATGGGTGACAGCCTATATCAAACGATGCAAACAAGTTATTCGTAATTTCGATCAAATGCTGGAACAGGATTGTCTCGACACCAACCAGAGACAAATGTTACTTTAGTGAAATTAAACGTAGGATGGGTTAGCGATAGCGTAACCCATCACCTTTAACCAATTGATGCGTTATGTTGCACTAACACGTCCTACAAATAATTAAGCTTTTCTACTTACTTAGGTGATTTGGCTGGAGCTACTGTCTGCATACAACAGCTTAAATGAGTTAAACTAACATTGGTATTCAGGGGAACAAATTTAGAGACACCTAAAAGAGGCAAGCTAAATAATGGCTAAGCGTGTAAGGATTGAGCCAATTGCCCAAACAGCAGATATTGCAACAAATGGTGCATTATTATCTGGCTTAATGGGGGACGAGCTAAATATTTTAAAAGAATGTGGTGGTCGGGGCATGTGCGCCACCTGTCACGTTTATATCCAAGATGGTATGTCCGCTCTCAGCCCCATGGGCAAACGTGAGCAACGTACCTTAGAGGTGATTACAACTTGTAAGCCCAACTCTAGGCTCGCCTGTCAAGCCAAAGTCATGGGTGAAGGCATCGTTGTTGAGCTACCTGTGGGGATGTATGTTCAGTCCATTCAAGACATCGAAGCCTTAATAGGACGACGTTGCGAAAAACCATTGTTAAGTCCGCTAACTGGTCAAACCTTAGTAGAGGTTGGACAACTAATCACTCGTTCGGTCGTCCGTCAGCTAGAAAATACGAAGTTTAGCGTTGGCGAACAACTTGCTAATACCAAACGGGCTGACATCTTTGAGTAGGGTTACATCGCAAGAAATTTTTAAATGGCTTGCTGTGCAAACGACTTAAAAAATTTCTTTTACTTTATTTAACAACTTTTTAATAATTAATAATTTTCGGGATCGGAGTATTTACTATGACTGTTGCTGTAGATCGCCCCAATAGTGCTTCCAGAGCCAAAAGAAAAAACAATCACTATAGCCTGCAAGATTTTTTTCAACCCAATCTTGAAAAGGGTATTGTTGAGGATTGGAATGGACTGAGAAATATTTTTACCAGTGAAGATTTTATCATTGGTTTGCAAGAGGGACTAGAAGAAGAAGTCGGCGAAGCTTCCGCCGCAGTTATGTATTCTATTGGCTGTGAATGGGGTCAGCAAGATGCGTTGTTTTTTACGGAATGGTTTGAACGTGATTTTGGACGCAGTATTCGCCAAACTAACTTGCCTTTCTTGCTAGAAACTTGGTGGTGGCCGTTTACATCTCAAGGTTGGGGGCGTTGGCAAGTCGATATGAGCGATCGCAAACAGGGGTTCATGTTCATTAGTGTATTTGACTCAGCCGTGGCGCGTAGTCTGGGCGATGTTGGCAAGCCTGTTTGTCATTTGTATGCGGGTTTATTTTCAGGTTTCTTTACGCATTTAGTCAACAAAGAATTAGAGTGCATTGAAATTCAATGTTATTCGATGGGAGAAAACTACTGCAAATTCTTGCTCGGCGGTAAAAATCGGATCGATGCAGCTTCATTTTGGCTCAACGAAGGCGCGACAACTCGTGACATTGAAGGTCGTTTAAAAAATGGAGAATTTTTAAAATGAGCAGTCCAGATTGGCAGTTACAGCCACTACGCAGCTTTTGGCAAAATGTAAATTGGGAAAATCGGGCGATCGCTCCCGTCTCGATTAGTAATGCCAATAATAATGGCAGCGCTCCTGTATTGAGCTTACTGATGTCAGTGCGCGAATATTTTCGAGCTATCTCTTGGACAGGAATCCCCGAAATTGCAGCCTCACCACCCGAAGTGAAACTTAACACTATCGATGCAAGCAATGAAACCCTTGAAGACTTTCTTGATGATATTTCTAAATTTTTCTAAGTAGCTGTGACGCACGCAGCGTGTGCGCCATAGCTTTTGGTTCTGAGATCCTTAAAACTTTTACCCATAAGCACTTATGATCCCAAAGATTCAAGACTTAATTAACCAAGCGCAAGATCGTTATCTAGCCGTAGATGAGCTTGGTCTCATGGAAAGTTATGTTAGTTCACTACCCGATCGCCTCAAGCTATACAAACAACTCCGCGATCGCGAAATTGACCTATTACAAGCAGTTGCCGATCAAGTATCTGTAGAGTTACCCAACGTAACTGATGCAGAACTAGAATCTGGAATTAAAAATTTAATTCTCGTTTTGCGTTACTGCTCTATGTCGATGCTACTAAATGATGAGAGTTTCCTAAAAGAAAGGCTGCTCAATTGGTTAGAAGGGATTATGTCCATGCGCGATATGCGCCGCCTCAATGAAACCCTCTACAAATTGCTAAACCAAGGACTCCGCCAACAGTTCAGCCCAGCGCAACTCACTCTGATTCAGCCATTGATTACATCCGCCCAAGTCACGCTCATCTACTAAACGTTGATTTAACCGCAAAGCGGTTAAATCAACGACCTAGAAATTAAATACTAGAGGCTAAATATTATGATTTCTGTCGCCGATCTCGTTAAAGAAAATCGCATTCCCGCCAACTTTTTTGACTATAACTCTTACATCAAGGGCGATCTAGAAATTGGGCTACTAGAAAATAGGCGCGGCGATCGCCTAATTGCTGTTCCTGACACCCTAATTTCTTCGTTATACGCGGGTTTAGCCAAGGAGACAGGACAAGCATCAAGACTAGTTTTGTTTAACTGTGGCAAATGGTGGGGAAAAAATTTTTATACCCGTTTTACTGAGTCCCTTGAGGAATATTATGCTCAATCCCTCGCCGAGATGGACATGATCACCTTCATTCAAAGTTTAAAAGAATGTTGGCAGACTCATGGCTGGGGCAAATTTGAGTTTGATCCCCAATATCAAGCCCAAGGATTTATTTTTATAAAAACTTATAACTCGCCTTATGTTAGGGCGATCGCTGGCAATAAATTACCCACAGGCTATCTGGAAGCAGGGATTCTCACTTCATTTTTTAGCCGACTTACAGGCCGCGATTTATTAGCAATACAGACAACTTGCGAATCTTTGGGTGCTGGTTGCAACACATATATCATCGGTTTGCCCGAAAGGCTGCAAATCGTTGAGTCATTTCTCGCGGAAGGATTAGATCACGACACAATTTTGAAAAGGTTACTATAAAAGAAAAGGAGATTCACTGACTTTTTTTATAGTAAATATTCATTGTTTGATCGCCGTGCAGTTCATCAATCCCAAATTAGACTATGCCTTCAAAAAAATATTTGGCTCAGAGCAAAGTCATGACATCCTGATTAGCTTTCTCAATGCCATGCTTTATGAAGGTAAAGACACAATTAAAACTATAGAAATCCTCGATCCATACCTTGCCCCAAAACTACGCGGCATTAAAGACACCTATGTGGATGTCAAAGCAACCATTCACAATGACGAAAATGAAAGTACGACTGTCATCATTGAGATGCAGGTGCTAAATGTAGAAGGCTTTGAAAAACGTATCCTCTATAACGCTACCAAAGCCTATTCCACCCAACTTGACATCGGTGAGGACTACATAGATTTAGAACCCGTGATCGCCTTAACAATCACCGACTTTGAGATGTTTCCCGAATTCGATCAACTCACATCGCGGTTTATTCTTAAAGAAAAGACTTATCTGACTGATTATCCAATTTATGACATCGAATTAGTGTTTATCGAATTACCCAAGTTTCAAAAAACATTAGAAGAATTGGAGAGCTTAACCGATAAATGGCTGTATTTTCTGAAAACTGCAAGAAAACTAGAGGTAATCCCAACGATCATGGATAATGTACCTGAGATCAAAAAAGCCTTTGCGATCGCTAATCAAGCGAACATGACCCGAACCGAATTAGACGATCTCGAACATCAGGCTATTTTCATTCATGACCAGCGCAACGCCATCAAAAAAGGAGAGCGACTGGGACGAGAAGCAGGACTCAAGGAAGGACTCAAGGAAGGACTCAAGGAAGGTCTCAAGGAAGGTAGAAAAGAAGGGCTTGAGGAAGGTCTTAAGGAGGGCGAACTAAGGGCTAAATTGGCGATCGCCCAACAACTTCTCAACCTTCTCGATGATCTAGCTATCAGTCGAACTACTGGACTTTCTCTCGAAGCGATCGCTCAACTCAGAGACGAATAAGCTGATCTGCAAAACAAAAATGAGCCGCGCTTTGCGCGGCTCATTTTTGTTTTGCATTGCTTTAGTCTTTTTTCGATACTTGAGAAGCTTTGACTAGTTGTTGCTGCGATCGCCAAGCTTCCCTTAAATGTCCAAAGTTAGTCTTAAACTCATCGGCTCCCCACCAACTACCCACACGTCCTTCATCCCAAGAAGCAGAGATAGCACCGTAACTGAGTCCCACAACGCCTATCCCCAAAAACAGCATACTCAATAAAACGACTGCTGAAGTTGGCAAATCAACTATATGTTTACTCACAAGAAAGTAGCTTACAACAAACGTAGTAAGCCCAAGTCCTGTAGGAATGCCACAAAATACAGCAACACGCCGCGCAATTCGGCGATTTACTTCATCGGGTATGCCTGAGTCGCGCTTAGAATTTACCTTAGCTTGCGGCTTAGTATTTGGTGCTGGGCTAATATTTTTGCCCACATTGGCACTAGCCTTAGTCGCAATAACAGGGGCAGAAGATGCTTTTTTGGGGTCTTTTGCTTTTTTATTGCGATTATTCGGCTCGAACGGAATACGACTTTCCTTAGATTTACTCACTGTTACTACTCATTTCTAGCTAACTGAGTTACACCCATGCGATGCTGAAGCAATCCAAAATTGGGATTAACCTCTTACACCGAGACTTTGGATCAGTTGTTTGTAATGTGAGCGATCTTCATTACGAACATAAGCAAGCAAACGCTTACGTTGTCCAATAATTTTTAGCAAACTACGGCGAGATGAAAAATCTTTGGGATGTAGTTTGAGGTGGGTTGTCAACTGAGTGACGCGCTCGGTCAGTAACGCAACCTGAACGTCTGAGGAGCCAGTATCTGTGGGGTGCTTTTGATATTCTGAGAATATTACCAGCTTACGTTCTTGCAACAGTGCCATAGTAAAAACTTAAACTTGTCTTGAGTGTACTTAAATTGTTGTAAAGCAATGGCGATTGCCACTCTTTTGGATATTTTGGAGAAATTTCTAAAGCCAGCAGCTTTTAGACAGACTAGCTTAACATACTGACTACATATTTTTGTGGATTTTTTAAATTAGAGGAGCGCTTTGCGCTCCTCTAATTTTCTAGTGGGCTGAGCCGTTGCCGTGATACTTGTCAGTGTCGTAGAAACCGTTGCGAGTACCAAAAAATAAACAGCTAACGGTAAATGCGATGGTCAATATAGGAAGAATAACTTTGAGATCAAGCATAAATTTTAAAGGCTTCGCACGATATTTAATGATGTTTATATTCTAAATGCTGGTTGCATCAGTGTTGTCAGCAGGACTGTTTTCACCAGTGGGGCGATAGCTTTGCTCAAAGGCATATCGCACGATTTGTGAGCGATTTTCAAGATTAAGCTTGGTCATGATGCTACTCAGATGCGTCTGCACTGTCCTTGGGCTAATCTGGAGGCGTTTACCAATTTCTTTGTTGGTAAAGCCCTGTACAACTTGCCAGAAAACTCGCTCTTCAGAAGGCGTGAGTGTAGTCCGCGAAACGGGTGCTGTTGGCTGCTGAAACAGTCGCATATGTTCGGCAGGGGTGCGGTGCGGTTCGCGTTTGTGGGGCGAGAAAAAGTCGATGTCGGTTTTGCCAATTGTCATGCGATCGCCACTTTTCAATAAAATGGGGAAAGTGATTCTTTGACCGCGCATAAACGAGCCGTTGCGACTACCGAAATCAACTAGGTAAAAACTACCAGAATCATTATTGGAATTACGAGATTTTCCATCGCCGCGCATAGGCGAATCAAATCCATCATTTTTGGAAGCGCCGACTATTTGCAAGGTGGCATGATAACGGGAAACCCACTTGTCACTTAAGACAATTGAGTTATCGTAGCCTCGACCAATAGTCCAAAAATCTGCATTTGTAAGGGGAATAGTTTGCTGCCCCTCATCTCCATGAACAATCAGATAGGGGTGTGGGTGTAGAAGGGTCACTGAACTGTTAGACAACTTTGTTGTGTGCATCTCAATCAATTGCCAATATAACCTATTTGTATATTGTGAGACGTGTTTAATAAATTTTGAGTTCCGTGGATTAGATATTCTCAAACTCACGGCTTTTACTGACATATTGTGTGAATTAGCAAACTGATTTTGGAGTTTTTAAAATCAAAACCAAAACCACAACTCTCTTTTCGGTTTTATATCCTGATACACTTAGTATTGCGTATAAAAAACTTGTCAAAAAGCCATGATTTGGATTGCGATCGCCATACAGTTATTACTTAGCGCAGGATTGTTATGGGCTACATGGCAAGTTTTGGTGCTGCGTCACGTTCTCATCGAAACCGTAAAAACCGTTGATGATTGGACTAAAGCTTGCGAGGATGGTTTAACGGTTTCTTCGCCTAGTCTGGCGATCGCTCGTGATGGGGTGGGATCAGTGCGGAGACAATACCAATCATTGCAAATTCAGTTAGAAAAAATTAGTAAGCTATTGTCTGTGCTTGGGCGTGGTGTATCCTTTGTAGGGAGTCGCTGGAATAATTCCCGTAAAGGCTCTTCTAAATCATTAAGTAACAGTCGAAGTTACAATTCGTCAGGTCGTAGATCGCCAAGGAGCCAACATAATGTCAAACGGCGCAAGTAAGTTTTGGGGTGGATTGTTTGTGGGTACGGCGATCGGCGCAGCAGTGGGGATTCTATTTGCACCGCGTTCAGGTCGAGAAACTCGCCAAGCTTTAAAGCGATCAGCTCAGGAGCTACCACAAATTGCCGAAGAATTAGGTTCTAATGTTCAGTATCAGGCTGATCGCTTGACTGAGCAAGCGCAACGTACTATTGATGAAGCGTTGGTACGTTTACAAGAGGCGATCGCTACAGGACAAGAGGCAAGTCGGAGGCTACAAGAAGAATTGGCTTCATCGATGGGCGGTTCAGCAAATGGTGCGACTTCGACAATTGACATAGGTGATCTAGGCGATTCAAACGACGATGAAGATGAAGATTAAGCACCTGTATTTATCAGCAATTATCTAAGAATATCTAAGAAATTATGTCAGAAGCGATATTTCTACTAGGTTTATCATTCTTATTGGTGGTCGTTTGCCTGACGATTCTCTTGCTAACGGCGATCCCTGCTTTTCAGGAGTTAACCAAGGCTGCTAATAGTGTGATTCGTCTTGCCGATACTTTAACGCGCGAGTTACCTGCTACCCTTGAGGCGATTCGGATGACGGGGCTGGAACTAAGTGAGTTAAGTGATGAACTCAATCAAGGGGCAAAAAATGCGGGTGAGGCGGTTAAACAGGTAAATGATGGGCTTAAGGGAGTGCGTGATGGGGCTTCGAGTGCCTCGATCGCTACTAAAAGTGCATTTGCAGGACTAAAGGCGGGGTTAAAGTCCCTTGGTCGTCCCCGTCGGCATAAGCGATCGCATTCAGATTTGCTAAAGGAAAACTCAAATCCCGAAGATACATCTAACGACAACCTTTAGGGTAAATATTCATCATCAAGAATATTTGCTATAGCGATTGTTTAATATTGATATACAGTAATATTATCATTAAAAATGTAGGAAACTTTAATTGTGGTTTAGCCTAAGGACTATAATCAGACTAATAACAGCACGATAGAGCGAGCCAATATGACTATCGCCTCTAACAAAACTCGACAAGTAATATCCCATCACGCTCTCTATGCCCAAGATTTTTGTCTGTGGATTGAACAGGCGGTGAAGTTGCTATCGGAAAATAGACTGTCTGAGTTAGACAGAGAAAATCTCATCGAAGAAATCAGTGACATGGGTAGTAGCCAAAAGCATGGGCTAGAGAGTAATTTGGAAGTGGTGCTGATGCACCTTTTAAAATATAAATATCAACCCGAAAAGCGATCAAACAGTTGGCGATCGACATTATTTGAGCATCGCCGCAGATTACAAAAGGCTTTCAAAACTAGTCCTAGCCTGAAGCGTCATTTTGCAGAGGAGTTTGATGATTGCTATACAGCCGCAAGAGAACTCGCTGCCATAGAAACTGGTTTAGACATTAAACTATTTCCCCTAGAATCGCCTTTTACCTCTAATCAGGCTTTGGACAAAAGCTATTTACCCGAAGATGAATCTGATGAAAACCTTTAGGGTAAGTATTCGTCATCAAGAATATTTTCTATGCTAAACGGACATTCGTTGGGAAAAATATCAGGTTGTAAACCTGTCTTTTGAATGGCTCGTCTTCTGGCTTTGGCATAAACTGGCTCTAGGCAAGTCAAAAAATAGTTATAAAGTGTTTTAGAGAGTGTTTGAAAAGTTTTAGAGTAGGTTAAATAGGGATGGATTTAGGGC
>JBAXTW010000049.1:0-30312 GCA_037129985.1 Pseudanabaena sp. ELA645
ACAACTTGGAACATAACTTTGGGCATGGACAAAAACATTTGTCATCGACTCTTCTCTCTCTTAATTTGTTAGCTTTTCTATTTCACACGGTTTTACAATTGATAGATTCTAGTTATCAAGAGATTCGTCATAAGCGTGGTACTCGTAGAGGATTCTTTCAAGATATTCTCTCTCTTACCAAGTACTTTCTCTTTGACGGTTGGCAACATTTACTCGAATTTATGCTTGGTGATGCTCCTGTGTTTCCAGATTCGTGTTAATTTTAAACTGGTATTATGTATTCCTTGTTACCATTTTGAATTTGGAATTGCTGCATAGCACGCTTGCTCATCTAGCAATTCGGTTAGGGGAAATTTGATCATCTTAATCACTGAAAATTCAAAACGACTTACTCCTATTTTGCCATTTCACCTATTTACCTAGATGAGCTAAGAAGCTATACTAATCGCAAGAATAAAATTGCTCCGAAACAATCTTTCTTGAAAGTAGCAGAAATGTTAGACGAGAGAAAAAGATGTCACTTGCATTGTCTAGAAGTACAAATCTTTTGTTTACCCGCCTGCTTAATTCAGTTTAATTTTATGCAGAAGCCTCAAATACTATTGAACGAAGGCGATCGCCAAGAAGCCCTTGAGCGATACAACATTCTTGATACATTGCCAGAGCAGGAATATGATGACTTGACCCAACTAGCCGCCAGTATCTGCGGCACATCGATCGCTTTGATATCTTTAGTTGATCGCGATCGCCAGTGGTTTAAGTCGCGCGTTGGTCTCGACGCATCGGAGACTCCGCGAGATATTTCCTTTTGTGGTCATGTAGTTGCCAATGACGCAATGTTGCACGTGACCGATGCAATTCAAGATCCTCGCTTTGCTGATAACCCTTTAGTGGTTAACGAGCCAAATATTCGCTTTTATGCTGGTGTGCCTTTAAAGACATCAGATAATTTTACGTTAGGAACTTTATGTGTAATTGATCGCCAGCCACGCGAATTGACACCTATACAGATTCAACAACTCGAAGCACTTAGTCGTCTGGTAATTAGCCAATTAGAGCTAAGACGCAACAGTATGGAAGCTGAACGCGATCGCCTTCACAGCCAGCAGAGCGAAAAATTGGTAACTACCCAAAATCAAGTCGCACGAGTTCTTGCAGAATCATCTAGCTTTAGTAGCTCGGCAATTCGCATCTTACGGACGCTATGCGAAGAGTTGTCTTGGGATATTGCGGAACTATGGCTTACAAGTAACTATCCGCGCAATTTAAAACTTATGACAAGTTATGCTAAACCAACAATTGAGGCAACAGAAATAATTCAAACTCATCAGCAGATGTCAATTGAATATGGTTCTGGTTTGATTGGTTCTGTTTGGGCGGAGGGAAATGCTAAGTTTGTGGAGATTGACCAATATCCTAATTTTTATAAATCAGAAGTTGTCAAAAAAGTAGGTGTCAACTATGCTTTAAGTTTTCCTGTATGTGGTGAGAATGAAGCGATTTTAGCTGTAATTACGATGTTTAGTCGCCAATACCAGAATTTCAGTCCAGAAATACTTAACGTGGTAACAGCAATCAGTAGACAGATTGGTCAATTCATGGAAAAGCGCAAAATCGAAAGAGATTTGCACAAACAAAACTGGCGATCGCTATTGCTTTCGGATATTGCGCTGCGTATTCGCCAGTCCCTAAATCTTCAAGAGATCCTAAATACTTCTGTAAGCGAAATTCGCAAATTCATTAGAGCCGATCGTGTCCTTATATACAGATTTCATGCTGATTGGAGTGGAACCGTAGAAGTAGAATCGATCAATCCTAAATGGAGATCGTCTCTAAATACTAATATTCACGATACTTGCTTTCAATCGGGATATTGGAAGGTATATCAAGAAGGGAAAAAGCTTGCGATCGATAATGTTGCAGAGTCTGATCTCAGTGAATGTCACAAAGAACTTTTGGTCAGTTTTCAAGTGCAAGCAAATCTAGTTGTCCCCATTATGGAAAATGAGCAATTATGGGGATTATTGATTGCCCATCAATGTTCAGCTCCGAGGCATTGGGAATCCTTTGAAATCAACCTTTTGAGCCAGCTTGCCGATCAAATTGGGATTGCGATCGCCCAATCACGATTGCTTTCCCAAGAAAAAGAACAACTTAAACTTTTACAAGAGCAAAATGTTGCTTTAGAGACAGCCCGTGCCGAAGCCGAACAAGCTACAGTAGCGAAAAGTTCTTTCTTAGCCATGATGAGTCATGAGATTCGTACACCGATGAATGCGGTCATTGGTATGACAGGACTACTACTAGATACTAAACTCGATGATCGTCAGATGGACTTTGCCAATACAATCCGTTCTAGCGGCGATCATCTCTTAAATCTCATCAATGAAATTCTTGATTTCTCTAAATTGGAAGCAGGTGAAATGCAATTAGAGAATCTTGACTTTGACTTAGATACCAGTATCGAAGAAATTACGGAAATTCTTGCACCATCAGCTTATTTCAAAGGCATAGAACTAGCGTCATTTACGCATCCGAATGTGCCAAAATGTTTGCGTGGAGATGTCAGTCGTTTACGCCAAGTTTTACTGAACTTGACTAACAATGCAATCAAGTTTACAGACAAAGGTGAAGTCACCATAGAAGTTACGCTTCAATCAGAAACTGAGAATGATGCAGTTTTAAAGTTTGCGATTATTGATACTGGTATTGGTATTCCTTTAGCTGCTCAAACAAAACTATTTCAGCCCTTTACCCAAGTCGATGCCTCTACAACTCGTCAATATGGGGGGACTGGCTTAGGTTTGGCGATCTGCAAGCAAATTATAGAATTAATGGGTGGTGAAATCCATTTGGAAAGTGAACCGAATAAGGGATCTACCTTTTGGTTTATAACTCTATTTCAAAAGCAGCTTTATTGTCCTCGCACTAATGCTGGTGCTGAAATTCTAGAAGGGGTGAGAGCGCTTGTGGTTGATGATAGTATTACTAATTGCAATATTCTCTACTATCAACTTAGTGATTTTGGAATGCGAGTTGATACAATTCAACAGCCAAATCTTGTTTTGTCTTGCTTAGAAATGGCTGTTGAAGCCAATGATCCATACCAGATAGCTGTGCTGGATATGCAAATGCCCGATCTAGATGGAGCGCGGCTAGGGGAACAAATTAAAAACTCGCCAAGCCTGAAAGATATCCATTTGATTATGTTGACTTCCATCGATCAAGGTGGAGATGCTACCCGAATGATCGAGATTGGCTTTGCAGAATACTTGTGTAAACCAGTCCGAAAAATACGCCTACTGAATTGTTTAATAGAAGTTATTTCTGGAATCAAACAAGAATTAGCCGTTGAAACTCCCATTTACCCTGTATGTCTTCTCCCTCCAGTTTTGCCCGCTAATCTCAAAATTTTACTTGCCGAGGATAGTTTAGTTAATCAGAAAGTAGCAATTAATCAGCTTCAGAGTTTAGGATATCAGACCGATATCGCGGCGAATGGACAGGAGGTGTTAGATCTGTTTTCTCAAATTCATTACGATATTATTTTGATGGATTGCCAAATGCCGATTTTGGATGGTTATAGTACTAGCCGTCAAATTCGGTCATTAGAAGAAGAGGATGGTTACACAAACTCAAAAGTTATTATCATTGCGCTCACGGCAAACGCCATGCAAGAAGATCGCGATCGCTGTTTAGCATCAGGGATGGATGACTACCTGAGTAAACCAGTTCGTAAAGAGGATTTAGCGAAAAAGTTAACGCATTGGGTTGAGATATTTGCAACTCGAAGTTCATCCAAGGTTGATTCTGATATTGAAAACTCATTATTGAATATTGATATATCTCACAATGATGGAGATCAGGGCAATAATAATCCTGAATCTCTTGTAGAGATAGATTGGGAATATCTTGAGGAAATATCTGGTGGGAACGTTACCTTTAAGGAAGAACTATTGCAGGCTTTTGTTAGCTCATTTCCTGAGCATATAGAATCATTAGCGATCGCGATCGCTAATGAGCAATGTCTTATAGTTGAACATGAAGCCCACTTTATCAAAGGCTCTAGTGCGGCACTCGGCATTGTAGGGATTGCTAAACTAGCTAGTATTTTGGAAGAATCCAGTCAAGATGGCAACTTACCTCAAAATGCTAAAATGATCCTAGAGCAAATCATCTCTGGAATAGAACAAATCCAAAGCTTGACTCAGGCAACAGAAATGTAGCTTTTACTAATCATCATACAGTTACGTCCATCTGGGGTTTTGTTATAGGTAAATACGTCAGCCATTTGGTTAATTAAATCCAAACCCCGACCGCCTAAGGCATAAATATCAACAGCATCTAATGTGGATAGTTTTTTTGACAAATCAAAGCCCAATCCGTAATCAAAAACCTTGATTTCAATCATATTTTCAGAAATCGTTGCTTCTAAATCGATGATGGTTTCAGTTGGCATATCTCTGTGAGCATGACGCACAGTATTGGTAAAAATTTCTGCTAGGGCAGTTTTACAACGCAGCCAATCAGCATTAGGAACTGAGCTATGGGGAAGTTTTTCAAACCAAGTCAATACGTTAATAAGTTCGCTAAGATTAGTACTTACTTGCAATAAAATTGTTTGAGACACTAAAAATCTGCCAAGATGAGTTTTGCTATAAAATTATAAACTAATATAAAATATATTCCCTAAAGTAAACATAATGCCACAAATTCTTGTAATTGATGACGATCTGGTTATGCAGATGATTCTGAAAAGTACATTGCAAGCACAAAAATATGAAGTAGTTGCAGCTAAGAATGGAAAGGAGGGAATATTACTAGCTAAGCAACATCAACCAGCTTTGGTTATTTGTGATTGGATGATGCCAGATATTGATGGCTTGGAAGTCTGTCGTCAAATCAAGCTAGATCAAAGCTTATCTTCAACAATCTTTATTTTATTGACATCCAAAGGCGCAGTGGAAGATAAGGTGCGCGCTTTAGATAATGGAGCCGATGATTTCCTATCTAAACCAATCGATAAAACCGAATTAATTGCTAGTGTCAGGGCTGGATTACGAATTTATCAACTTAATAAAGATTTACAAGTACAAAAACAGTTGTTAGAAGCAGAACTTGCTGAGGCAAGTGATTATGTCCGATCGCTCTTACCTACTTCTTTAGAAGGTACAGTCAAGATCAAATCTGAGTTTATTCCTTCTAGTCAACTGGGCGGTGATTGTTATGATTTTTATTGGCTAGATCCTGATCATCTAGCTATTTATTTGATTGACACTTCTGGACATGGAGTTGGTTCAGCATTATTATCAATTTCAATTTTAAATCTTTTGCGATCGCAATCTTTTGGTAGAGAAAAGTTTTATGAACCGAGTGTGATTCTGACGGAACTCAATCGTGCTTTTCAGATGAGCCAGCACAATGGGCGCTATTTTACAATGTGGTATGGAGTATATAAGCGATCGCAGCGTAAGCTGACCTATGCTAATGCTGGACATCCCCAAGGGCTATTGATTGCGAGAGATCCTGAAAATCCTCAAATACAAGAACTGCCAAGTTTAGATATGCCTGTGGGATTTTTCCCAGATGTTGAATACACTAGTTCGGACATTTCGGTTCCTTTAGACAGCAGGCTCTATATTTTTAGTGATGGCATTTTTGAAGTCAGTCAAGCAAATGGCAAAATTTGGGGCGTGGTTAATTTTTTCGATCTCTTGAAAGAGAAATTTGCCATAGATGAAGAAGTCAACGCTAATCTAGTTCTTCAAAAAATCCGCGCCGAAACTCCCACTGCCAAGTTTGATGATGATGTTTCATTATTGAAAATTGATTTTCTATAGAAATAGATAGAGCAAAACGAAGTGCTGGCAATCGCAAAGAGAGGTGCGGCGCGAAGCGCCGCACCTCTCTTTGTTTTTTTAGACGATTGCTGAGGGGTTTGTATTTCTGTCTGGCTTTGTCTTGGGAATGGTCACGCTCAAACGGATTGGCAAGGTGTGGCTAACCGAGGCGATGAATATGCCCTACGAAACCGTCAGGAAATATACTCAACTTGCGCGGAAGGCTGCGGTCATTTGAGCGATCATCGTCGCATCGACAAACCAATCCGTTTTAAAGATGCATTTACTTCCAAAACACGCACCTTTACCACCTGCCCAACTTTAACGATTTGCTTCGGATCACTGACAAAGCGATCGGCTAATTGGGAAATATGGATTAACCCATCTTGATGCACACCAATATCGACAAACGCCCCAAAATTAGCCACATTGGTAATAATTCCTTCTATCTCCATACCAACTTCTAGATCGGATATCTTCTGAATCGCATCGCTAAAGGTAGCATATTTGAATTCTGCGCGAGGATCGCGTCCTGCTTTTTCGAGTTCGCGCAGGATATCACGCAGGGTTGGCTCACCGATCGCACTGGTCACATATTGCTTAAGATTAACTGTTTTCAGCTTATCCGCCGCTTGCGAGATTTCTGATAATGGCACATCTAAATCACGGGCGATCGCTTCGACCACTTTATAACTTTCAGGATGCACGGCAGTATTGTCTAAAGGATGATCGCCATTCCGAATCCGTAAAAATCCTGCTGCTTGCTCAAAGGCTTTTGCCCCTAATTTGGGTACTTTCAGCAAATGGCGGCGATCGCGAAAAGCGCCATTTTGATTGCGATAGGTAATAATATTATTGGCAACAGTGGCACTTAGCCCTGACACAAAAGTCAGCAGTTCTTTTGAAGCCGTGTTCAAATCAACACCGACAAAATTAACGCAACTCTCCACGGTTTCTTCTAATTTCTTTTTCAGCAATTTCTGATCGACATCATGCTGATACTGTCCCACACCGATGGACTTAGGATCGATTTTGACCAGTTCCGCTAGAGGATCTTGCAGTCGCCTACCAATGCTGATCGCCCCACGTACAGTCAAGTCTAAATCGGGAAACTCGCTGATGGCAACTTCACTCGCCGAATAAATGGAAGCGCCCGACTCATTGACCATGACTTTGATCGGTGGTTTGTCTAGCCCTTGGATTACTTCCATCACAAAAGCATCTGTTTCCCTTCCTGCCGTGCCATTGCCGATCGCAATTAATTGAATCTGATACTTTTTAATCAAATGTCTCACCGTAACCGCCGCTTGTTCTCTTTGGGCGATCGCCTGATGCGGAAAAATAGTTTGATATTCCAGAAACTTGCCCGTCTCACTAATTACCGCCGTTTTACAACCTGTCCGAAAACCAGGGTCGATCGCCAAGGTTGGCTTCATCCCTGCGGGAGCCGATAGCAATAGGTCGCGTAAGTTAGTTTCAAAGGTTTTGATCGATTCGGCATCTGCCCAAGCTTTCTTATCTGCAATTACCGAGGCGATCGCAGAGGCTTTGATCAAACGGCTAAAAGCATCTTTGAGCATATTGTGATAAAACTGCTTAATAGTTAAGTTTTTTGCCCGAATTTGCTGCGATTCCAAGTAACTTAACACATGGGTTTCATCAAAATGGAGGGTTAAGACGAGAACATTTTCGGTTTCACCCCGCAACAGAGCCAGCAGATTGTGAGGGGCGATCGCCTTAACTTTGGCTTGATAGTCGCGATACATCTCAAACTTAGTTGTACCAATAGGATGGGTCGCTTTAATTTGTGAGCCAAAGGCTCCCGAATGCATCAAATAATCGCGAATATAAGCACGATATTCCGCATTTTCACCAACTTCTTCCGCCAGAATATCTGACGCGCCTTTGATGGCTTCTTCAACTGTTTTTACCTGTTCTGATAAATATGTGCTGGCTGCCTCTGCCAATGATGCGGTATGAATATGCGGTTGATTAAAAGATTTTATAGCTTCAGCAAGTGGCTCTAGCCCTTTCTCCCTAGCGATCGCCGCTCTCGTTCTCCGCTTAGGACGATAGGGTAGATATAGATCTTCTAATTCTGTTTTTTGAGTGCTGGCTTCAATTTTGGCTTTGAGGACATCGGTTAGTTTGCCTTGATCAGCGATCGCTTGCAAAATTACACCTTGGCGATCGCGAAGTTCTGTGAGATAGGCATAACGATCTTGCAAATCCCTTAATTGAATCTCGTTCATTTCACCTGTGCGCTCTTTGCGATAGCGAGCGACAAAGGGAATGGTTGCACCTTCGGCAAATAGCTCTAGCGCATTTTTGATCTGTTCAGGGCGTAGCGAAAGTTCTTGGGCGATTAGTTGTTCAAGGTTTTGCATTAGTCGGATCAAATTTCACAGGGCTAACTGGTTTATACCATAGAAGCAAAATCTTACTCCAAAACTCATCAGTGCGGAGTCTTGAGTGGCAAGGTTGTACCCGATCGCGATCGGGTATAGCTATAATGGACAAAAAAGATTTAGCAAAAAAATGCAAACCACTAAACTAGGTTCCAATGGACCAACTGTAACAGCGCTGGGCGTGGGAACATGGGCATGGGGAGATACCCTTTTTTGGGCTTATGGCAAAGATTTCGGCGCAAAGGATGTAGAGGAAGCTTTTCAAGCTTCGATAGATGCAGGGGTCACTTTTTTTGATACTGCTGAAGTTTATGGCTTAGGGGGAATCGGAACGTTTGATTGGCAAGTTTAGTAAGCAAACTTCACAACCTATCCAAATCGCGACTAAATATTTCCCACTGCCTTGGCGCTGGAGTCGGTCTTCAATAGTTGATGCTCTAACCTCTAGCCTAGAGCGTTTACAAACTTCACAAATTAGTCTTTACCAAATACACTGGCCTTTAGAATTTATACTCAAGACCAAAGACTTTATGGAAGTCTTAGCTGATGAAGTCAAAAAAGGACGCATTCAGTCAGTAGGTGTAAGTAACTACTCCGCAGCACAGATGACTCTTGCCCATCAGTATCTTTCTGAAAAGGGAATTCCTCTCGCAGTAAATCAAGTTCCCTATTCTCTGTTAAACAAACAAATTGAACAAAATGGAGTTCTCCAAAAGTCGCAACAATTGGGTATAACGATTCTCGCCTATAGTCCCCTTGCGCAAGGTTTACTTACTGGTAAATATACGCCAGAGAACTTGAAAAACTTGCAAGGTGCGCGTCGTATTGATCCTCGATTTAGTCCTCAAGGTTTACACAAGCTTGAGCCTCTATTCTCAACTTTAAAAGAGCTTTCGGCAAAGTACGACAAAACCCCTGCCCAAATTTCTTTAAATTGGTTAATATCTCAAGGAAATGTCATTCCGATCCCTGGGGCAAAGAATGCGAATCAAGCTAAACAAAACGCTGGAGCATTAGGTTGGTCTTTAACCAAAGAGGAAATCGAACTACTTCGTCAAAAAAGTAACTAAGGTTGTCCAACTGAAATTCAACCGAAATATCGGGAGTCTCTGACTCTAACGGTACTTCGTTGCATTTCATCCTTGAATTGGCGCATGATTGATTAAGGCTAACGCTTAAAATGTTGCTTCACCACATCTAGGCGTGAGCAATTCCAGTAATCAATGTGAGATACGATCAGGCTTTCTTCATTTATAGTAAGTTCGCTGCGCCCCGTAACAGCAATGCGAGGCTTCCAAGGTAAAGGAGAATTCCAACTCATTGTCCATTGGGTGTGGATTATTGTCTCTTGTTGATAAATTTCATGGAGTTCTAATTTGAGATTTGCGAACCAATAGGTAATGAAGCCAATCATTTTTTGATACTGACCTATGCCCCGAAACTCATAGACAGGATCTTTGAAGAAAACATCTGGAGCGTATATTTCATAAGTTTGGGACTGGGGAAATTGTTGATAGTCCGACTTGACAACTTCGATGAGATTCATTGGGATATGCAACAATTAGTTTGTTAAATCCTAGCACGCAATCCCATGTCCATTACGGATAACCTACTGGCCTCGCTTCCAAATCAGAGCTTACTAAGGCTAGAACAGTTTGATCGATTCTGGACAAACTATCGCCTCAGCTCTGAATCGATAAACAGCTTAGTGTCTCAAAATTCTGGTCAATTGGTAAATATTGACTATGATGTGGCGATCGCAGGGGGAACTTTGGGGATTGTGCTTGCCTATGCCTTACAAAAACTAGGATGGCGGGTGGTCGTAATTGAAAAAGGGACTTTACAGGGGCGGGTACAGGAATGGAATATCTCCCGTAAAGAATTAGAGATTTTAGAGGAATTAGAATTATTGACTCCTAGTGAATTAGAGTCGGCGATCGCCACAGAATACAATCCGAGTCGCATTGGGTTTAAGGGCGGCAAAGATATTTGGGTACGAGATGTTTTGAATTTAGGGGTAAGTCCTATCATTTTGTTAGATTTATTCAAGCAGAAATTTCTGGATGCTGGCGGTAATATTTTAGAGCAGACAGAGCTTCAGCAAGCGATCGTGTATCCCAATGGAATTGAGATTTGTGTAAGAAGCAAACTAAATTGCCAGAGTATCCAAGCCCGACTATTACTGGACATGATGGGACATTTTTCGCCGATCGCTGCCCAAGCAAGGCAAAATAGTCGCCCCGATGGAATTTGTTTAGTGGTGGGTAGTTGCGCTCAAGGGCTGCCCCAGCAGGAATATGGAGATTTATTTTATTCTTTTACGCCTATCCAAAATGCCTGTCAATATTTTTGGGAAGCTTTCCCTGCCCAAGATGGTAGAACTACCTATATGTTTACCTATGCGGATACACATCCCGATCGCCCCAGTTTTAAGCAATTATTTGATGAATACTTTCATTACTTGCCTGAATACCAAGATGTAGATTTGGCAGAAATTCAACTACAACGGGCTTTGTATGGGTTTTTCCCTTCCTATCAGCGATCGCCTTTACAGACCCCTTGGGATCGAATTTTACAGGTCGGTGATAGCAGTGGCAGTCAGTCACCTCTGAGTTTTGGCGGATTTGGGGCGTTGGTGCGACATTTGCCCCGATTGGTGGAGGGAATTGCTATGGCGTTGCAGGGGAATTTATTAAGTCGCTCAGATTTGAGATTGTTGCAGCCATACCAACCCAACCTTTCTGTAACTTGGCTGTTCCAAGAGTCAATGCGAATCAAGATTGGTAGTACTTATAGTCCTGAAGCTGTAAATGAACTCTTATCCGTCACCTTTGCCATAATGGACAACCTTGGCGATCGCGTTCTTAAACCATTTTTACAGGATGTCGTGCAGTTTCCTGCCCTAGCTCAGACCCTATGGGGCATGGTGTTGGCAAATCCGATCCTAGTTTCCAAGATTGCCGTTCAAGTTGGGTTGCCTAGTCTACTAATTTGGCTGCAACACTTTATCTTATTAGGCGGCTATGATCTGGGCGATCGCTTTAGTCATAATCTCAAACCCTCTTTAGCCAATCTATTGCCTGAACATCAGTACGCTTTGACTTGTCAGCTTAATAGTTGGAAGTATGGCTCTGGCAAGGATTATTCCTAATAGCTGCTGTTGGCAACGCAAATACCTTGACACTTAATTCCGTTAGTGGCGGTGCGACGACAATGTTCACAGAGAATTAGTTGATCCTTAGATTTCTTAACAATTTGTTTGTTGGTAGATCTATCCCACATTCCGCTCGTAATGGAAGCCTAAAAATATTTACAACGAGACAATCAGGGTTTCAGCGATTTCAAAAGAAATTAATGATAATAAATCCTATTAGTGCGTCCTTATTGACAATATTAAAATAGTGATTTTTGTGTGATTAAGCCTCAAAACACTGACTGTATAAGCATTTCCTTTCTAAATATTTTTTTCAGTAAAATAAGAGCGGAATGTGGGATCTATGGGATTTATGCTGAATTTGCTCTTGAGTTGTACTCATAGATTTAGGTAGTTAGTATTATTTCTGCAAAAATCGCGATCGCTACTAAGTAGGTTGTTGGAATTAAATGTAGGATGGGTTAGCGGTAGCGTAACCCATCATCACCGATCGCCATGAGTAGTCATGATTAGTATTTTCAGGAAAAGCAAGCATAGATTAGTATGGCTATTTGTTTATATTTGGTTAGTGGCAAGCGCAGGTTAGAATAATCCAAAAAGCATTAAAAATCCGATTTCTATGACACTAAGCGCATCTGAAATAAAACAACAAGCAAGAAATATTTTAGATGCGATCGCTTTCACTCCCTTTGAAGAATGCCAATCTTTAAATCGCGATTTTATTAATATTCCCGATCTCCCTGGCATTTATGCAATTAGACACAAGTATGAAGGCTTGCTTTACATTGGCAAAACTAAAAGTTTAAGGAGTCGTTTTAAAGGTGGTCATAAAGCCTTTCTTTGGGCATGGCTTGATAAATACAAAGATGAAGATGTGCGTATTGCTTTACAAATAATTCCATATTCTAAGAATCCTGCGTTACTATTGGAGCTAGAGGCAATAATTCTTCGAGCTACTGAGCCTCCATACAATGTCCAAATCCCAATGGAGTAGTAAATTTATGCAAGTAGAAGTTTTAGAGCGAATCTCATCTAAAGATGCGGAAGTTATTTTAAAATTTCTGCCTGAGAGAATTCGAGCAGCAATTATTGCTCGATCCAAAGAAATTGATTATCCAATTGAAGCAACACTTGAGATGGCGATCGCTAGTTTTTTGGATACAGAGGCAATAAGTTTTGCAGACTGTAAACCAAATCGTGGATATTAACCGATCGCCATGAGTAGTCATGATTAGTATTTTTAGAAAAAGCAAGCATAGATTAGTATGGCTAGTTTTAGCGATCGCCTTTGGTTTATTTAGTATCATTCCTGCAAAAATCGCGATCGCTACTGGTTATCCTGTCTACCAGCCGTCAATTCTATAAATTCTATTTCTGATTAGTTGATAAGCGTAACCAGAAAAATGGGCGATGGGCATTGTTAACAAGACCACTCCACAGAAAAAACAGAGGCTAAGGAATGATGGTCTTGCATTTACATCACCGCGCCAAATTTCTGTCATGAAAGTTTTACCGTATTGGAAATTAAGACGCAAGCTATCCAGAAAAGGTAGGCAAACACCTAATAAAAATAAAGTTTTGATCGGTAAACCAAGGCTAGGAAATAGCAAATCAATAATTAACATAAATATTGCTAGAGCAATTACTGTAAAAGGAATAATTCCCCTAATCTGTAACATCAATGGATGCTTGCTAGCCGTTAAGCAACGACCTCGACCATATTTAAAATACTGCAATAATAGAGATTTCCAAGTTTTTCTAGGATAGTACCAAACCTTGATTTTGTTGCTTTGATAGATTGCTTTTGGCTTTATATCAAGTAATCTTTGATTTAGTTCCGCATCTTGATTGGTAATTTGTGCATTATCAAATGTAAATTTATAGAGACGTGTATTTAACTCAAAATCTTCATTAACTGGTATTTCTTCATAAGCCTTATATTCTTGTGATACCCCTAGTAATATTTTTCGCCAAAAACATCCTAAGTAAATTGTATCAACAAATCCTATATAATTTGGATTTCGATAGTGCGCCCCACCATTACCTAGAATACTCTTAGAAGCTAGGGCGATCGCGGCTTGAAAAGTCTGTTTGGCGACAAAACGCTGCGCCCCACCAGCGTTAAGAGCTTTTGATTCTATTAATGCTTCCACACATCTTTCTATATAGTCAGATGCATAATCTGAGTGAGCATCGGCTCGGAGGAAAATGTCTCCCTTAGATTCTTTTATAATTGCATTGAGTCCAGCAGATTGAATTTTTAAAGGATTGTGAATAAGTTTGACTCTTGGATCTTCTAATGATAATTTTTTTACTATATCTTCAGTATTATCGGTACTACCACCGTCGGCAACAAATACTTCTATTAGGTTTGGATATGCTGTTTCCAAAAATCCTCTCACCACCTTCTCTATATTGGCTGATTCATTATAGGCGGGTATTCCTACCGTTAATGTAGGATAGTCTGTATTTATAGACATCATCTGTCACTCTTTTAATATATAAAATTATTTTGATAATCTTAGCTTTTTATAAAACCAAATTATACGAAAGTAAAATTTCCAAATTAAATCATAGGACTCAAAATAGACATTCTTCCAGAAGGATGCTTTAGGACGATTTTCCAAGTAATTTAATAGCCTCTCTTCTTTTAGCATTTTTAATCCCCGCCACATTATTTTCCCTTTAGAAATTAAATGTATATCTAAAAGCGGAGGCTTAGCAAAAGTATCAATGGAGAGCGCAAAGAAGCGATCGCTGATTGCATTAGCCCTCTCTATCCCGCCCTTTTTCTCAATGTCCCATGCTGTTTCCCCAGCCTTCAAAATTTTGAGTAGGGTTTCTTTTTTCCATAAGGCTACTGTCATAGATATGCGATAACGAGATCCTTTAGGAATTTCTCCCATCTCTTCCACCTCATTAACTAACGCTGGTGGATTACATGGAATCAATTTTAGATATCCTGCATCTTTAGCTTGAGCTAATTGAATCAGCTTTACTAATCTATCAGTATCTACAGGACTGGCAGGAGGACGATCTTCCACCCAAAAGATTACCCAATCTTCAGGAATTAAGGACAAAGCCTTAATAAGATTAGAGCTATAGTCCATGTCAGGATTAATTAGTATAGGTGATACGCGATCGTCTGGATACTTGAGAGTATTAGAAACTAAATAAACTGGGTAGGGACAGTCTGACCAATTTTTAAAAAAGCAGTGAAAGAAAGGATGCCAAACATCTTGGTACTTGTCACATGAAACCACTAGAATAGGTATAGTCATTTAAAATAAAATTTATAATTATAGATTTCGCCAATTCAAGCATGAAATGCAACGAGTTCTGATGAAGCAAAGAGTACTTCGTATGGGTACGATAGTCAAGTGATTTTCTCGGTCTGTGATTCAGATATTCTTTCTGGGGTGGTAAGATGTTTAAAGCTTATGGGGATATCCTACTTATTGTGATTAATATCAGAATATCCTTATGAGGCCCTTTACGCAAAGATCTCTAGGCGTTGCATTTCATGCTTGAATTGGCGTTGTATACCATTTTAAACTTTATTTCAACTGTGTTACTGATTTTATTTTCTTTTAAATTCAAACATTCCGCAGCCATATGTCATTTCTGGAACTTCCACTGTTTTAGTACTATTGTGAAAATCACCATTATCATCAATATAAGAAAAAGAAATCAGATCATAATCTGATTCAGTTAGTGAAAGGATAGTTTCAACAGAGAATATACGATGTGCATTAAATTCTACCCTTTCTAAACCAATTGGAACAGATAGTAATAATGTCCCATTTGGCTTTAATAACTTAGTTAAGGAACGTAAACCTTTAATATGTCCTTCTGGATCAATAGGATCTCCATATCGTCCTAATCCAAAATGCTCTAATGCATGCAGACAAGATAAAGAATCACATATATTTTCAGGGACAGTATTTGTTAGCATCAAATCCACTTGACGAAAGGTCATACCTTTAATGCATGAGGTAAGCTTTCTAATATCCAAAACTTCAATATCTCGGAAAGTTAGAACATGAGAGACAAATCCATCAATTCTGGAACCAACATCCACATGGTGTGCTGGTTCTTTTTCAAACACTTTACGAGATGCCCATAGATCTTGATGAAAATAATGATGGTCAAGTTTACCAGCATTTTCGTATCTATCTACTAAACACGGAAATAATGTAGATACTATTGGCAATTTATCTATCTTAGTACTAGCAGAAATAAACTGAAGTAATTGACACAAGTAAATAGGAATACCTTTTATAGAGTTAATAGTATTAAGTGGTCTAAACCCAATTTCAGATAATAAATGATAAATAATTTTTAAAGAACGGTTCATCGCTGTTTTTTTCATGGTTATCTTAGATTTTTTTTTGCAAAATATTTTGAAATTGACTTGTTTTAAAATTGAATTGGCAAAAAGCTATTTATAAAGTAGACCTTAATGTCTGAGAAGACTAATTTACGTTGATTTCCTCAAAATTTTTGTAAGGTTTTTAACAATTTATTTAATTTAGATTTATATTCTAAAAAAGCATGTCTTTTAACAATTCTATAAATTGCAATATCAACAATAAATATCAAACTTGAAATCAATAATTTATGATAAAAATTGTGTTTAATATAGTAAGAATTTTTATCTTTCCATTGCTTGTATAAGTTATTTGGGTCGTTGCCAATTCCATCTAACTCAAAATTCGCAATTTTTTTTTCAAAATTGAAAACAGAAAAATCTTTATGTTTTTTCATTCTTGTCCATAAATCTAAATCACCATATATTTTGAAGGCATTATCAAAACGGTACTTCTTTAAAATACCTGTTTTAACAAAAGCACCTTGATGTGGAATCCAAGGTCTTAAATTTGCTGTTTGCATATATTGATTATCTCTATATAAATCAACTTTTCCACAAATGATATTATGTTCGTTTTTTATTTCATTGATTAAATCAATAACTGTTATAATAACATCATCAGTTGCAAATATATCACCTGAATTTAAAAAATATGTGTACTTACCACTTGCTAAATCTAGTCCCTTATTCATTGCATCAAAAATTCCATTGTCTTTTTCTACAATAAGATTATCTATAAAGTCCTTATATTTTTCTATAATATATTGAGAACCATCATTCGACATACCATCTACTACAATATATTCGATTTTATCTTTTGAATTTTGACTAATTAATGACTGTATAGACTTTTCTAATCCTTTTTCCATATTTAGATTGATAGTAATTACTGATATGATTTTCATCTTGACTTTGATTTGATTCTAAATTTAGTGGAAAGTTTAGTGGCAAGTAAAATAGTTATGCAGATAGCAAAAGATGGTGATTGAAAAGAATTAGTTCTTACAGAATCTATAGCAAAAATATGTGACATCATCAAGAATGAGAAATTATGCATACTTAAGTTGCTTATAGCTTTACGGTAAATATTACCATAGATGATCCCTAAAAATAATAAAAAGATAATAATATACAAGTACCCGCCATCAAGATAAGGCGTAAAAAAAATGGTATAGAAGGCGTTTGTTCTATAATCATTACTGATTTGAATCCCACCATGCATAAGATATGATGATTGAGATAAAAGAGACTGTATTTCATTTAAACCCAAAAATTGACTCAAACCAAGAAATCTTAACAAGCCAGAAGTAATAATTGTATCAAATCCTAATAAGGAAACTCCAAATCTGTCTAGTTGGAATAATTCTACCGAATTAGTACTTATAAATTGATCGTATGCAAAGAAGGGACCAGTAAAATATTTAATATAATAATCTATTACGAGCGTAAATGGATTGGGAAATCCTTCATTTCCTAGAGATCTAAGAACAGTAACTACCACCAGTAATAAAGCAAATATAATTAAGCTAAATGATACCTTTTTAAAAATTTTTCTATTCTGAATTGTCTCCTTAAAAGTATCATTGTAATCATAAATTGGTTTAGTAATGATAAAAGACGATAAGAAGATAAATATTAAGGTGACGAAAGCACCTCTCCCCCCAAGGCTTAATGTATATAGGATAAGTGTTATGCTAGACAGAGCCAAATTTAGTTCATGCTCAATATTTTTTGAAAATAAAAAGTAATAATAGCAATAAAAAACGGTATACAAATTTATCCCTTCACCAAACCATATAATTGCCGATATTCTTTCGAAAATTGGATTAACTAGGTTAGGCGCAAAATAAATGGTATTCCTTAACTCTTGAATATCGATTCCTAATCTATAAGCATCTAATAAAGATAATGTAATAATTAAACATGAGAACGATAAATTAGAATAAATTATTACCCTAATAATATTTGAACTTCTTGCTAATGCTGTAATATCTATGTTTATACGCTTGAATCTAATTTTCTTTTCTGCTATAAAAACTGTACATGAGAATCCAATTATTATTAATACTAATGGGCTGTAAAATAAAGCCAAACTTTCGGTACTTATTGGATAAAAATTAAAGGGATTGTATATAACAAAAGTTAGATTAAATAGCCACCATATAGAATAGATAAACCAAAGGTTTAACCATGTTCTAAATATAAATTTAGAGAAATGGTATGTAACAAATAGATACGATATCGATATCAATATATGAATCAAAAAAAGCATTATACTACCAATCTATGTAAATATATTGAGATGTGGAATTATCAATAAGAGATTTATTGATTTCTATTATCAAGTTTCTGTACATATATTATTTTTCTTTCAGTTTCAAGTATCCATATTATCTACCGTTCTTACGTTATGCGAAAGTACAATAATTGCATAAATTTTCTTACTAAAAATATACTACTAAAAATTCTTTGCTTCTCTTCTTAGAAAAATCGATCAGTAATTTACTTTCTTGTTTTGAACAAAAAGAATGGCAGTTTAACTGGCAATAGGTGGATAAAGTACTGAGTAAAAGTAAATAAAAATAAAGTCTTTCACTAAGTTTACCGAACACAACGGTTAAAAGTTTTATGCAAAAACAAAATAAAATTATCCTAAAGCTGTGATTTTTGCACTATGAATTGCTTGTCCGTATTATAATACGCACAGTGGACAATTAAAACAAAATCGACCAATATTGATTCGAGATTTGTCCGTATTTGGGAAAGTAGTTTATTTAAATACACCACGCCGTCAATTTTATTGTCAATATTGTCAAAAATATTTTACGGAAAAACTACCGTTTGTAGATTGGGATTTACTTATCCCCTTAAAACCAGAAGAGCAAAAAAATTCCTTTCAAAACTCACATAATAGGAGTCTTATATATATCTTTATATAGTGATAAATAATTATTAGCTTGTATTTCTAAAGTAAAGTTCTGCTCAACTTTTTCACGACTATTCGTTCCTAGCTTTCGTAATCTTTCGTCATCCTCCAATACCCAAGTAATTCCTTTAGCTAAGTCATCTATGTCAAAAGGTTGAGCTAAGTAGCCATTTTGTTGATGGTCGATCATATCAGGCATACCGCCGATATCAAAAGCTACACAGGGAGTACCGCACGCCAAAGACTCCATAACTGTGTTTGGTAAATTATCTTGGACAGAAGGAGCAAGAAATACATCTGCTGCTGCATAAACCAATGAAAGAGAAATATCATCATTTAATATACCTAAATAATGCGAATTAAACCCAAGTTCAATAGGGTTAATTGGTTTAGATGATCCGAATACGACTAATTCTACATTCTCTCCCCACCCAGATTGACTGAGATTTTGTAAGGCTGATTGTAGGAAATTAAAACCCTTTCTAGGAGCGCTCGTTGCACTCATGGCTCCAAATAGAATCAGGTGCTTATCTTCAGGTAAACCTAAAATGGATCGCGCCACAGATTTTTCAATTGGTTTATACTGTTTTGTATCCAGCCCATTAGGAATAACCTCAATTCTCGTATCTTTTAGTAAAGAGCTAGAAGCTGCACATTTAGCTAACCAATGACTAGGAGTAACTATAGTCAGATTTAAGTTTTGCCATGCCTTAGCTTTACGTTGCCAAATCCAGCGTGATAAGTCTTTTTCTTTATAGCTATGTAGTTGAGGACAAGCGCCACAGGAGTTTATGTAATTCATACAATCTCCATTATAGTGACACCCGCCAGTAAATGCCCACATATCATGGAGCGTCCAAACTATAGGTTTTTTGAATTTAGCAATAGTCTCTATTTTTAGATAGCCATTATTAATCCAGTGTAAGTTAATCACGTCAGGATTAATTTGAGCTACTTTTACATCTAATTTATCAGGTAGCCATTGAACGGAATAGGAGGTAGAGCGATCGCGCTGCGGATAAATTTGTAATGGTAAAATATCGAGAGTATGTTTTAATTTACCAATGCCTATACTCACTTTACTTTCTGGGGCAATTACTGTGTAATCATCACTTTGTTTATTTTGCACAAGCATTTGCGAATCTACATTTATACTCTGTAAACCTTTGTGCAAACGATAAGCTGCACGGGCAGCACCTCCATTAATATCACTAGTACTAATTAGCAGTGGTTTAGTCATTTTTATTTTCAACTATATAACTACCATTATCTTGTAAAGAGGATCGTACAAATCGTTTTAATCTTTCTTTTTACGCGAATACTTAAATACGTTGAGTATAAGGATCTCCCAGTAAACAGATCGGCATTTGTATCTTTAATCATAAATGGTGGATGATCTAGAGGGAATCCTAGGGTTTGAGTAGGAATATTAGAAAATATGGACAAGACATCTTTTGTATGAGTCGCACCATTACCAAAGCCGATATTAGATACTAAGTTACTTACCGTTCGCTGATTTTCTTAATGCAAATGACATTCATTAATTTGCACTTTTTGGCATTACTATTGATAATTAATACTAATAAAGGTCATTATTGCTTTAATTTATTTGTAATGCATACAAGAAGGTGAAAATCAATAACTTCGTAAAAAAAGTTCATAAAGCCTGAGATCCTTATTGTCCCGTCAAATGTTTTGACCTATTTCAAAAATCAGCGAACCGTAAGAAGTTAACGTTAGGCAAAACGCTTATTTGTCCTTGTAGCCAACATGATAATGTCCAACGGTACGCCCAGCTATTTATTTTACCATCATAAACATCTTGAAATAATTCAGTGAAACACTTCACCAAACTATCGTCTTGCAAAATATCTTTTAACCAGCCATTGTCCCTTACTAGAGTCCACAATTTCATATCATAATCAAAATTTTCCCAAGCTCTGCGCCAACTTGCCCAACCCCAACAGTGATTATAGATAGAGAAGTAATAGCTATAATCCATTCGTTTGCGACCAAACTGTAAATTCAGTCCACAAATAACAGAAATTTTATCATCATCTCGATAATATTCTAAAAGTTCCTCGCAAAAGGGAAAAAAGCTAGGGTCAGGAAGACAATCATCCTCTAAAATAATAGCCTCTTCAACTTGAGAAAACACCCAATCTAATCCAGTGGAGACTCTTATTTTACAGCTTAAATTAATATCTGAATAATTAGTCAATACTTCACATTCCCAATCAACACCGTCAATAATCGCCCTTGCCGCAGCACACTTTTCTGCGTCATCAGGGCGATCGCTACGAGGTCCATCGGCAATGATGAAAAGCTTAGGAGGTTTAGCCTGACGAATGGTCTCAAATACCATTTTGGTTGTATCTGGGCGATTAAATATAATAAATGCTACTGGAGTTTTCATTAAATCCTAAATGAACTAAATGCTATAATGTAAACATCTTTGGTTTTTCATAATCTATCAATTAAAGTAGGAATACTTATATATAGTTTTATAGTATAAGATACCCGCTTTTGTGTCGTTAATTACAAAGGTGGATGCTTTAAGGTAAAAGTAAATTCTTTTTTTGTAAAAGCATTTGGGAATCTACATCAATATTTTGCAATCCTTGATGTAAACGATAAGCGGCACGGGCAGCACCTCCATCAATATCACTTGTAATAATTAATTAATAGAGGGGGGCATTTATCAGCCTCAATGTACATTGAGCAATACCCCATTCGGGGAAGACCCTCAGCAGTCATATCAAGCGGACTAACAGAGAAGTCAGATATCTGACTTGAATTAAAACTTAGTCGTTTGATATTACTAAAACCTGTATTTTCAAGCTCACGACCTAGAGTATAAAAATCCCACATCCATAGGTGTTTTTCCCCCACACTGGCATAGCTGACATTTTGTTCTCTAAACGCTGAGGGTAGAAGAGAAGTAATGATCAGAATATATAATCTAGTTAACTTGCTTTGTAGAAAAGTAATCAGTTGTTTTGGATTAGCCAATAAGTAAGCTACTTTAGAACTTTGATTTTTCGCTTCAATTCCTATTGTTATATCTTCTCCAGTGCGGTACTTTACATAACTTACCATTTCCGATTTTGTTTCTAAGTTATCTTTTAGCTCTTGATAATAAGAAGCCAAGGTACCTCCAGATTGTGTTCTTATGGATTGATCTATTAGTTCAATAATGCAAAAATCGGACTGTTCATGTTGGTTCAAATCGCGGGAACTTAAATATTCTTTACAAATGTTTTCCAAATCAGGTAAAACAAGCCTGATCTTGCCACCTGATTTAAGAATACGATGACACTCTTTGAGAAATAAAGATACTTTTGACTTAGGAATGTGCTCAAGAAAATGTGAACAATAAACTACATCACAAGAATTATCAGCAAAAGGCAGTTTTTCTAATAGATTAGCTTTTTTGATTGAGGGATGAACAGGTTGATAATCAAGATTTGTCCATTGTTCATCTAAAATATAAGAAGCACCGCAAGCAATATTGACAAATTTTTTGTTACTCATCTGGATTTTCGTAAATTCCCACAACTGAGTGTGTTTAATCATTAAGAATAAAATAATATCATATCATATCTTTTGATATACAGATGTAACAGAGTGTCCACAAGGTAAAATTCTATCGTCTTTAAGACCTAAAACCAATATTTTTCCTGTTAAACTTGCTAATTTGGACAAGATTTTATGAATTAATCTTTTGTCTATTAGCATACTACCTTTGGAAATATTCAGTAATTCATATAGAGATATAGATGCTAGAGTCGAGGAATACCATCTTTTATGGATATCAGAAAGCTTCTCATGGTGAATTTCAATGATTTTTAAATTATACTTTTGAGCGATATATTCTAAAGATTTATCTGACCACCAAGTTACATGATGCGGAGGCATATTCAGAATATTGTTTTTAGCCAAAGAAATAAATGAATCAGCACTAGGAACTGAATAAATGAGCAATCCTCCAGATTTTAAAGATTTAAGACTTGCTTCTATAAAAGAAGCTGGATCGCCTACGTGTTCAAGAACTTGAAAAGCACACACAATATCATAGGTTTCAGGAAAATCAATAGAGTGCTGCTGTATTGACTGATTAAGTATAGTTATTTTATTTTGCCTTGCCAACTCCATTGCTGTTTGGCTAAATTCCAAACCTACATAGTTTTGACTAGCAATTTTTTGGGCAAAAGCCCCCTTTCCAGATCCAATCTCTAAGACTGAATGAGAGGATTTATACTCTTCTTTTTCATCTAGATAATACCAATCAAATTTCTGTAATTTCTCGTAAAAAGATTCCGAAGCCGTAATGGTCGGATAGAAAAATCTTAAATCCGAGTCTAAACAATGGTAAAAACCGATTTTTTCCGTTTGATCAAACTCCCTAGATATATCAGATCCTAACATTTCTTGATATTTTTTATTTAAGTCTTTAGTTGCAACTTCTTCGATTAAATTCAGATTCGTGCTGCTGCTCAGAGGACAAGTAATTTCTATCATTTGATTCATCTGCCTTAATTAAAACTTTGCGATCCTAGATTTTGTTGAATATGCGGAGTGATTTTCTCGAAAATTTGAGTAGTAGCCGTATCAGTTTCTTCATTCTGTTAATTAAGGGCGTATCAAATATAGTTTCATCTGCCAGAACATCGGACTTTATGTCATTGATTATACAGGGCATATGTACTAATGGAAAATTAATTTCCTGAGTAGGCAAATTAGAGAGTTTATTATCACTATCTTTAGTATGTGTAGAAGATTGACCAAATCCGATATTGGATATAAGGTTTACATTAGGTACGATGCTAAGAAAATTGTTTGTTAAACAAGCAAATGTCCACTGATAGTCCCATACGGTTGTGGCTTTCCCATCATAGGTGTTTTGGAATATTTTCTTCCAATATTTAACGGCCTTTTTATTTGTCAGAATATTTTCTAGCCAATTACGACTTTTAATTTCTGTCCACAAGTTCATGTCTTGATCATAATACTTCCATGCTCTTTTCCAAGTTGCCCAACCCCAAGTGTATGGATACTTTGAAAAGTAATAACTATATAGGCTGGTTCTGCGTCCAAGCAAATTGTTTCCAGAAATAATAGCAATTCTTGTATCATCTCGATAACGCTCTAAAAGTTCCTCGCAAAAAGGAAAGAAGCTAGGATCAGGAAGACAATCGTCTTCAAGGATAATGGCTTCTTCTACCTGTTCAAATACCCATGTAATTCCTGTAGGTAGTCGTTTCCCACACCCAAGATTTATATCTGAATAGTTAGTTAATACCTCACATTCCCAATCCACACCATCAATAATAGCTCGTGCTGCCGCACACTTTTTTACATCTTCAGGGCGGTCGCTACGAGGTCCATCGGCAATGACGAAAAGCTTAGGAGGTTTAGCCTGACGAATGGCTTCAAAGACTCTTTTAGTTGTATCTGGACGATTGAATATGATAAATGCAACTGGAGTTTTCATAATCATTTTAACGAATAAACCATAACAATTTTGTTAGCTAAAGGGTAAAAGGCACTTAACCTGAAGATTAAATATTTTTCTGGTTTTAGGATGAGTGGCATTACTTAAAAAGGAAGCAAATGCTTGAGAAATTACAGTAGCTATAGCTGCACCAACTGCACCATAGGCTGGTATTAAAAATATGTTTAAAAACACATTAGTAAATGCCCCTATAATTGTCCTGCGGAGGGCAAATCGAGTTAAACCTTCTGCAATAAACCAAGGTGATGTTCCCACCCCCATAAACACAAATATAGAAGCCCAAATATGAATTGCCAATATAGATGCTGATGCTTCATAGCTTTTACCAAAAAGCACCATAATTATCGTGCCAGATAAAAAAGACATTGGCACAGCCAAAACAATAGCCAGCCAAGACAACAACCGTAAGAACTGTTCTATCCGTTGATAATACAGATCTTCACTTACCTGTTTAGCTGCATAAATTGTAGGAGATACTGAAGATGCGATCGCCATAGGCACAAAATACCAAACCTCAGAAATCCGAGTTGCTGCCGAATAAAGACCAACAGCTTTATCACCAACCATTTCTCCTAGCATGATCTGGTCAATTCTCATATAAATCATGACACTTAAACCAGATAAGATCAAAGGCCAACTCTCCTTGATAAGTGTCTTAGCTAGTGGCAAATTCCAAGACCAAAACCGAGGCGAATAACCACTAATTTTATAGGTTATCATCAAACCGATCGCACCTAAACCTACCTCTGCTAAGCCCGACCAAGCAAAAGCAATTAATGGAGCATGAGTGCTAATTAAAAAGACTTTAACTAGGGCAATGATGGCAAAAGCTGTATTTTTAGCAATGACAGTATACTTTGACTGTACCTGAGATTGAAACCAAAGGTCAATAGTATCAAAAGCCTGAAAAATCCCTACAGATGACAAAATCGCCACTAGGAAAATAGTCAATTGGTCATCACGGCGCACCAAAATAATACAGCTAACTGCTAATACTAAAGCAACAACTCCGCCAAACAATTTTAGCCAGAAAGCTGTACCCAAAATCAGCGATCGCTTCTCAGGTTCACGGACAATAGATCGGACTACTATGCCATCTAAACCGAGTGTAGAAAGAGTAATGAATAAGCCAACAAAAGCACTAGCATAGTTAAAAATCCCAAACTGTTCTACGCCCAAGTAACGAGCCACCCAAACGCCCACAAATAACCCCACACCCATACGAAGGATGCGATCGGCAAAGAGCCAACCTGTATTCGCTATAATTCCCCGCAATCTACTACTAGATTGAAGCAACGACAACTTATTTTTGAGATTTAATTTACTTAGCACGAGCCTACTTTGTTTTTGTTTTTTTGTGATCCGAGAAGAAATTACATCATTTTAATTTACGTTTTTCCCAAGCCAAAGCACTTGAAATAATAGCATCCAAATTATTATATTTAGGCTGCCAACTCAATACTTTTTTTATCTTTTGAATAGACGCTGTTACAGAAGCAGGATCACCAGCACGACGCTCACCACTAATCACAGGAAAATCCACACCAGAAATAGCCTTCACCCTTTCGACTACCTGTTGCACACTATACCCCTCTCCATAACCACAATTAAAAACCTCACTGTTTCCGCCATCCTCTAAATAACGTAAACTATCAATATGCGCCGCCGCAAGATCCTCGACATGGATATAGTCACGAATACCCGTACCATCGGGCGTAGGAAAATCAGTCCCAAAAATCTTTAATTCTGACTGCCTCTTGAGGGCCGCATTACAAGCATTGGCAATTAGATGCTTGGCGCGAGAATTTTGCCCAATTCTAATAACTGCTAACAATCCCATACGAAAAATTCGGTTTGTCATAAACTATCTACTCAATAGAAATACCAAGCAATTTTATCTTTTCCTGTAATTCTTGCAACTCAGCCCTAGCTTGATTAGCCACTTGGATTGCCTGATTAGCCTTCATTGTTTCGCTTTTGGCTGATTCTTGAGGAGTCGGCAACAAAACACCCTCTAACGAAAAATAGCGTAATTGCCGATCATGTATTCCTAAGAAAAAGCCGATTGTTTCACTCCACAGCCAGCCTTGAACATTAGGAATAATCGGTTGATATTTATTAATATCTAACCGAAATCCCGCAAATTCTAATGTGCCAGGCGAAAAATAGAAATATTCGGGCGTATGAAACCTTTCAGCGTATAAATCTCGCTTTAATGTACGATCAACATTAGCCGTAGAGTCAGATAAAAGCTCAATAATCAGATCAGGATACCGACCATCCTCTTCCCACACCACCCATGAGTTACGGGGTAATCTCGTAGTATTTTTGACTAGGAAAAGATCAGGCCCACGAAAATCATGATTCTTTAGTTGCTGGCGGCTGAAGTAAATTGTGAGATTTGCTCCAATAAAAAAATCGTCTCGCTCTTGCCAAGCCCACTCTAAGCAGGTTACAAGCAATAGCAACTGCATATAATGCAAAGAACTTTCCATTTCAGGCTCATCACTCAAGAGTTGACTAGCATCAGGCATTTGCATCTCTAGCTCACGTGCGGTAATTACTGCCATAGATTTATTCTCTTAATGCCTTCACCAGTAATCATAATTATAAAGTTACCTTGTGTAAAAATTCAAAAATTTCTAAGAGATTAGTCGCATCATTTTAGTTTACGCTTTTCCCAAGACAAAGCACTTGAAATAATAGCATCCAAATTATTATATTTAGGCTGCCAACTCAAAACCTTTTTGAGCTTTTCAATAGATGCAGTCACACAAGCAGGATCGCCAGCACGACGTTCACCATTAACCACAGGAAAATCTACCCCAGAAATAGCCTTCACCCTTTCGACTACCTGTCGCACACTATACCCCTCTCCATAACCACAATTGAGAATTTCACTGTTTCCGCCATCCTCTAAGTAACGTAAACTATCAATATGCGCCGCCGCAAGATCCTCAACATGGATATAGTCACGAATACCTGTACCATCGGTTGTAGGGAAATCAGTTCCAAAAATTTTTAATTCTGACTGCCTCTTGAGAGCAGCATTACAAGCATTGGCAATTAGATGAGTGGCGCGAGAATTTTGCCCAATTCTACCAACAGGATCTGCACCCCCCACATTAAAATAACGCAAGATCACATAGCGTAATGTCGAAGCCTTAGCATAGTCCTGAATAATCAACTCACTCATGAGCTTAGAGCGCCCATAGGGATTAATCGGTAATGTCGGAGTATCCTCAGTAACAGGATTGCGATCGCACTCACCATAAACTGCGGCGGTACTCGAAAAGATAAATTTATCAACCCCTATCACATTACAACAATGCAATAGATTAAGAGTGTTGCAAGTATTGTTGGAATAATAGTCAAGGGGATATTTAACGGATTCGGGAACAATCAAACGCCCTGCAAGATGAATAACCGCATCAAACCGATATTTACCAAAAACTTGGTAGAGACGATTTATATCAGATAAATCACCAACAACTAGCTCACCGCAAAGCACCGCTTGGGGTGTACCCGTAGAACAGTTATCATAGACAACAACATCATAACCAAATTCTCCCAACTGGCGCACAATATGCGAACCAATATAACCAGCACCACCCGTTACTAAAATTTTCCGACTCATCGACCGTTACCACCCAACACTACTGCGATCGTTTTGAAAAATATCACTAGATCTAGCCATAGAGAATAGTTTTTAATATAATACAGGTCATAGGCTAGCTTTTCATAGGAATCTTCAACGGAAGCACCGTAGCGATAAAGCACCTGCGCCCAACCAGATATGCCAGGCTTGATCAAGTAACGCAAATCATAGTATGGAATAGCCTCCTTAAGCTTTGCGTCAAATTCGGGTCTCTCTGGTCTTGGACCAATCAAGCTCATTTCCCCCTTTAATACATTCCAAAGTTGTGGTAGTTCATCAATGCGGAGAATTCTTAACCAATAACCGATCCTAGTGATTCGACTATCTCCTACAGCCGCCCATTTTACGCAGTTATTTTCGGCATTTTCATACATAGAACGAAATTTATAAACCTTGAAAGGTTTGCCATATTGTCCAGTCCTCAATTGGCTGTAAAAAATTTTACCAGGACTATCCAACTTAATTGCTGCGGCCACTAGTAACAACAATGGGCATAAAAGTATTAATAAAAGTGTAGAAATCAATACATCCGTCAACCGTTTGATTCTTAAACTATTAGCATTTTGCAGCCTACTACTGGCAACAAACCAATGACCATCAAGTAAGGAAGGCGGTAGCTTCGACCATAGGGATTCCCACATATCGCACATATGATAAACTGGGGTAGGTTTTAATCGTATTTTTGTCAAACTTAACGTCTCTAAATCAGATAAATCGAGTTTTGTTCCTAAAATTACCCCTGCCCAAGATTGCTCATCCAAATCGGTTAACCTATTAAAGTCTCCTCCATCAATTATGTGAGGTTCATTCTTAATTAACTCACAGATTAGTTCAGGAGTTTTATGTAGAATGACCGCTTTCAGTTTAGGTAAGCACTTTAACAATGTTTTGAAGCACTCTAAATCGTAATCGTTAAAATTGATTAAGACTAACCATCTCCCTTGAAGTTTTAACGTATTCATCATTTAGCTTTGCAGGAGCGTTAGAAATAGAAGATATTTAATTAAACTATATTTATAGTCAAATGTACATAGATCTTTTATATTCACATATATATCTTCTTGAAATAGATGACGATACTTACTAATCCAACCTTTTGCGGCGGCTGTTTCGCAATCTTATTTCTCTGAAGGTTATCATTTTCGCTATGTTTTAAGCTTTACCTTTATTTAGTTACTTACATCTGTATTATTTGCTACTTTTTGAATTTGAAACTGCCGATAATTTTTGATAAATCTACTCGTCCATCGCATCTCATTGTTTCGTAGCATTATGCGCCATCGATTAGATGTGTTCAGTTCAGACTCAGTATAGCGATCGCCGCTTATAGATTTCGATACAATATTAGTGAAAGTCATGTTGATATCACAACCAACTTAACTGTGATCTTACGGTTCGCTGATTTTTGAAATAGGTCAAAACATTTGACGGGACAATAAGGATCTCAGGCTTTATGAACTTTTTTTACGAAGTTATTGATTTTCACCTTCTTGTATGCATTACAAATAAATTAAAGCAATAATGACCTTTATTAGTATTAATTATCAATAGTAATGCCAAAAAGTGCAAATTAATGAATGTCATTTGCATTAAGAAAATCAGCGAACGGTAAGTGTGATGAACGTGATTGCCTGAATAAATCCATATTATTTCTCAATTCAATTAATGCGATTGTACCCCATAGAGCTATACCCCATAGAGCTTATTCGCATTTGTTATATAACAGCAAATTTTGTTTCCCTTACGGGTACTTTTTGTTAGATTTCATAATTCCAATGCTCATTAGCTTCAGCAAGAAATAGTAATTTACGTCCTTTGCGAGAGAGAACACTCCATTTCGTAGGGCTGGAGATTAGACAGATCTTTACCGACAACATCGCCATCTGCCCACAAACCCGAACAAAAGACCTGTCCATCCTCAGTCCAAGTCAGCGATCTGGCGAAATAGCTGCTTCTACAAGTAACGCCTATATGCTGCAACAGTTTAATAATCCCGCTAACCCTGAAGTGCATCGTAAAACTACGGCTGAAGAAATTTGGAATGATACTGATGGACAGGTAGATTTTTTGATTGCAGGGGTTGGCACTGGCGGCACGATTACGGGTGTTGCAGAGATTATCAAACAGCGCAAACCGAGTTTTAAGGCGATCGCTGTCGAGCCATTTAATAGTCCAGTATTAGCTGGTGGTGTCCCTGGCGCTCACAAGATTCAAGGCATTGGTGCGGGGTTTGTACCAGAGGTTTTACGCACTGATCTGATTGATGAAGTGATTGGTATTTCTGATGAACAGGCGATCGCCTATGGTCGTCGCCTTGCCCGTGAAGAAGGTTTGCTATCGGGAATTTCGTCTGGTGCGGCTCTTGCTGCTGCCATTGAAGTTGGTAAGCTATCAGCCAAAATGAAATGGCATAAACTCGACCATATTCAAACGGTGGAA
>JBAXTW010000005.1:0-86485 GCA_037129985.1 Pseudanabaena sp. ELA645
AGTCTGTTATTCTATATTACTATTCCTTGCAACTTAAATGCCGATTAGCTTACCTCTTGATCGGGAGCCTCAGTTACCACAATATATATAAAGTCATTTCCACGGGCAAAGCCATCTTCCAAAATTGGTGTCAAACCTTTTCCTTGGAATTTACCAAACAGACTTCTTTTCCTAACCAAAATATCAGAGATTTGCTTATCATCAGCGTAGGCTAATTCATCTTGAATCGGCTTAACAATATTGTCTACATCCATTTCCACATTATCAAAAAAATATGTCACCTGTAGCATGACTAGCCCAGCAAACATTTTCTGCTCATCTGTCCAGTACTTTTCAGCCTCTCGTCGCACAGTCACTTTCCACTCTCTAAGCCTCTCTCGCCTACGAGTTTGCTGTGATACGGGCGGTCCATCTACTATGAACTCAAACTTCATCAATGCAATCTCAGACATCTCTAAATACACCTATGGGGATAAAGGTTTCCCGTAAGAGGCTTTCTAGCTTGGGTTGCTATACTATTGTATTGCGTTGTGGAAAGAGACTAAGTAAAAACATGGCAGCAATTGGCATCATGACCGCACAGGTACGTCCCGAACGCGAAGTCGGACAAATCCATGTTTATGACGGAACAGGAAAAGGCAAATCACAGGCGGCTCTCGGCGTAGTCCTGCGATCGCTTGGCTTAGGAATGTCCGATACATCACCCTTCGGCACAAGAATTTTATTATTGCGATTTCTCAAAGGCTCCGAACGCGAATATGCTGAAGATGCCGCGATTTCGGCTTTGCAACAGGGATTTCCCCATTTGATCGATCATGTGCGAACTGGACGTGCTGAATTTTTTGATGCTGAGCATGTCACACCATTTGATCGCCAAGAAGCTGAAAGAGGTTGGGCGATCGCCAAAGGAGCAATGGCTTCAGGACTATATTCCGTAGTAGTGTTAGATGAAATCAATCCAGTACTTGATCTAGGCTTAATCCCCGTCGATCGCATTGTTAAAGATTTAAAGAATAAACCCGCCCATCTAGAAGTGATCTGTACAGGACGCGGCGCACCACAATCATTAATTGATATCGCTGACCTCCATTCAGAAATGCGATCACACGATGAAGCTCATGCCGAAAAGTATGGCATCACAGGAATTGAGATTTATACAGGGGCTGGAAAAGGCAAAAGTACTTCGGCTTTAGGACGGTCACTCAAGGCGATCGGTACAGGTATCAGTCGAGACTTATCCCATCGAGTTTTAATTATGCAATGGCTCAAAGGCGGGGCTGGTTATACCGAAGATGCCGCGATCGCCGCTCTTAAGCGTGGCTATCCCCATGTGATCGATCATCAACGATGTGGACGTGATGCGATCGTCTGGCGAGGACAACAGCAAGAAATGGACTGCATCGAAGCTCAACGCGGTTGGGAAATTGCTCAAGCAGCGATCGCCTCTGGACTATATAAGACTATTATTCTCGATGAACTAAATCCCACAGTAGATCTCGATTTACTCCCAGTTGAGCCAATCTGCGAAGCCCTTCTCAAAAAATCCCGTGACACCGAGGTAATCATTACAGGACGTTGTTTTAATCAACCCGCTTATTTTGATCTTGCCTCAGTTCACTCAGAAATGGTATGCCACAAACATTACGCCGAAAAAGGCATAGATCTTAAACGCGGGGTAGATTTTTAATAAAAAAGAGGTATTGCTACGCAATACCTCTTTTTTATTACTTTATTTATTCACTTCCTCCTTAGCGCTTTCAATTGCATTCAGTGAGAAGGTTTCATTAGCTAGATCATCGCCACTATTTTTCCCAGCCTTGAGATAATAATCATCGTAGTATTGGTAGTAGTACTCATTATCAGTAGAAGAAATCATATTAATCAATATCCCAGATACATTAGCCTTAGCTCTTTCCAAGATATCCAACGCTTTAGCGATGCCACTACTTGTCGAACGATTAATCGCCGCCACCAAAATAAATGTATCAACCTTATTTGTTAAGCATTGTGCATCCGTTATACCTACGACAGGAGGAGTATCAACCAACACATAATCATACTCGCGTCGCCATTCTTGGCAAAGGCTTGTCATCTTATCGGAATCCAGCAAAAACATCGGATTCGGTGGAATTGAACCTGATGTAATAATATGTAGCTTGTCTGCATTACCGACAGTATGAAGCAGATCTTGCCAAGAGCTAGGGGTAGCGAGAACCGTTGACAACCCGAACTTATTGGTTAGCTTCGCCAGCTTGTGAATATTTGGCTTTCGCATATCCGCATCAACTAACAGCACCTTGTATTCTAAAGTCGACAAAATTAAAGCAAGATTATAGATCAATGTGCTTTTGCCCTCAGACGGTACAGATGAAGTGAATGCAATCACTTTCATCATGTTGTCAGCCCCTAAATAGCGTAGGTTCAAGGCTAGGGAACTCAATGACTCCTTGAAGGCATAGTAACTGCTCGGTGGCAGTGTACCTTGACTTCCGCTTTCTCCCAAATACCCTAACTCAGTCATAGGAATGGAGCCGAGCAGGGGCAAATCAATGATTTCTCTAACTTCGTCTACCTCACGAATGCGTTGATCCATTCGATTTAATAACAAAGCAAACAAAACACCCATTGTTACACCTGCAAAAGCACCCGTAATCAAACTCTTCAGAATTTCTGGGGAGAAGGGTAACAAAGGAACCAGTGGTGGCTCTAGAACTTTCCAAGACGAAGTTTCTTGGGCCTCAGAAATTTTTAATTCTTCGAGTTTGTCGGTCAGTTTGGTGTAAGTTGAAGTGTCTAGCGCCAGTTGTCGTTGCAGTTCCACATACTTTTGTTGAAGTTGGGGAATTCGGGAAAAAGCCGCAGCAACTTCAGACTGGGCATTTCTAATACTCTGTAGCTGCACTTGACTGACAGCAAGATTTGTTTGGGACTCAAATAACTGAGTAGCCAAATTCTGCTGGATGACACTAGTTGGCTCATTGGTAATATTGGCGTTACCACCTCTAACTCCAACTACTGACTGAGCGCGAGTCTCTAACAACCGATACAGTTCATCACGACGATCCTTGAGAGCAATAACATTAGGATGATCAGCCCGAAATCTAGTGCGTTCTAGAAAATAATTAGTCTCAACATCTTGGAACTGCTTGACCAAAGACTGATACGGAGCATCTTGCTGTAAAATCGCACCGCCGATCGCCGCCTCTGGCGACTTGCCAACTTGACGACTGAGAACTTCATATTGCTGTTGAACTTGAGAAATTTTAATTTGCAAATCTTGAGCTTGGTTTTCCAAAGCCGTACGCATGGTAAAAATAGCTGACGCATAGGTGTCAGGATCAGTTATATTGTTCCTCTTGCGGAATTGTGTGACTTCTAAGGCTGATTTATCGAGTTGTTGTTTGACTTGAGGAAGTTTGTCTTGAATGAATTTAATCGCGGTACTGGACTTGGTACGGCGATCATTCAAACTATATTCAACATAAGTCTGTGATAGGGCGTTGAGAACGTCTCGAGTCCGCTTGGGGTCAGTATCTGTGTAGGTTAGACGTAAAATCAAAGTGTCTTTTTCGGGGCGGATGTCTAATCCACTTATCACAGTAAAAGCATCCAAATCTTTATAACTATTGCCAGACGCTGATTCCCGCAGCTTTGCAAGGGAGACTTCAACCAGAGGTCTGCTTTTGAGAATACCAATTTCCGTACCCAGATTAACTTTGGGACCATCTGGGTTTAACCCCGGAATTTTGATATCTGATACGGGGATTGTGGAGCTACTGATCAGCAGAGAAGTAGTTGATCTATATAATGGTTGTCTGGTGAATGTATAGAAAGCGTTTGCGGCAAATACAGATGCTGATACTGCTGCAATGACAATCCAACGTTTGCGAAGTACGCGAATGAATCTAGCAAATTTAAACGAGTCATCTAAATACTTGCCTGTGTAGTTAGCCTTAGGATTGTCAGTCATCTTTGTATTTTCACCCAAGTAGTTCCAATGTTTCCAAAATCAACCTAATCAAATCTTGTATTTAGTAGTTCAAAAGCTATAAATATGGTAGCTTACACTACAATTTCAGATTTTACATTTAACTTTGCCCAGATACTCGCCTAGATATTTAGGGGCGATACTTTATATCAAGTCAGTTAAAGATTTGAACAGCAATGAACTTTTTTAGATTTGCAATTTATAATAGGTATTCAATAGATTGTATCTTAGAATTTACAAATTTCAGACTGAATGCCTGCAACAATTATTACGATATATTCTAGTTTATTTTTAACAATCCTATTGTTTTTTGGGCTAGTTTCTTTTTTGCGTGGGTCGATCCGCGATCGCACGACAGATGCGATCTTTGCGACAGACAAACTTACGGACGATCGCCTATTGATGCAAGTGCGCGATCATTTTCGCCAAAGGGCTTACAAAGTGGTGGAGATCGATCCCAAACGGGATGTTGCGATCTTGACGGGGCAAGTGAAGCCAAGTCTGTTTTTGGCGATCTTTATGACTGTATTGGCAGCGATTGGTTTAGGTTGTTTAGGTGTGGTGTTAGGGATTTTAATTCCAGATTTAGAAAATCTCTGGTTTTGGCTAATCGTTATTTCGCCGATCGCTGGTGTTTTTTATTGGCGTGGTACTCCGCGTGAGCAGCAAGTGAGTTTGCAACTTTTGCCTGAGGCGAGACTCAAGGTACGCGCTCACAAAGATGAAATTGCGGAATTACAGGGATCATTAAATCTAGAAAAAATAGAAATCTAAAACCCAATCTTTGCTTTTGGAGTGCAAGCGCTCCAAAAACAAAGATTAGGTTTTGCAGCATTTTATGATGCTATTTTTTTATAATGGCTTAAGAGAATTTTACAAAATAATGATGGGTACTTAATGACTACTGTTTTACAAAGTCTCAGTAAAGAGACTATTTCGGCAAATTTATTGGAAAATTCAGCCGCAAGTAAGGTTTCCAGTTTACAAAGCCTTTCCCCTAATCAACAACTTTTACCTTTGACTGCATTAGTTAACTCTAGCGATCGCCTTGAGATCGGTGGTTGCGATGTCGTGGAATTAGTACAGCAATATGGATCGCCACTGTATATTTTGGATGAAGTTAGTCTGAGAACGTCTTGCCAACAATATCGTGACGCTTTTGCTAAGCATTATCAAGGGACATCACAGGTTTTATACGCTTCTAAAGCTTGGAGTTGTCTAGCGGTTTGTGCGATCGCTGGCTCCGAGGGATTGGGTATTGATGTAGTATCCGCAGGGGAAATCTTGACGGCGATGCGGGCTGGGGTTTCTGCAAGTTTGATTTATTTTCATGGCAATAACAAATCTATTGATGAGCTTAGTTACGCCCTAGAGACGGGTTGCACGGTTGTCGTCGATAACTGGCATGAACTAAAAACTTTGGATAGCCTAGCTAAAGCGCAAGTTAATTCCATTAGCTTTACTGCACCAAGAATCATGCTGCGCTTGACTCCTGGGATCGAATGTCATACCCATGAATATATCCAAACAGGGCATATTGACAGCAAGTTTGGCTTTGATCCCAATGAAATCGAAGCCGTATTTGCGTTCTTAGCTGAATCCAGTCTTAACTGTATTGGGATTCATGCTCATATTGGTTCGCAGATTTTTGAATTGCAGCCACATCAAGATATTGGTGGGGTGATGGTGCTATGGTTTAAGCTTGCGGGTGAGAAGTATGGCTTGCAATTTGAAGAACTAAATATTGGTGGTGGTTTGGGGATTCGTTATGTCGAGTCTGATGATCCACCTAGCATTGAAGCTTGGGTTCAAACTGTCAGTGCGGGTGTGACCGATGCATTTGTGGCGGCGGACTTGCCTTTGCCAAAGTTACTTTGTGAGCCTGGGCGATCGCTGATTGGCGCTACCTGTGTGACAGCCTATACGATTGGCGGTCGCAAGACTGTTCCTGAAATTCGTACTTATATTACGATTGATGGTGGCATGTCGGACAATCCTCGTCCGATCACTTATCAGTCAAAATATCGCGCTGTAGTTGCTAATCACATGAGTGCAACCCTATCGGAAACCGTAACGATCGCGGGTAAGCATTGTGAATCGGGCGATATCTTAATTAAGGATATTCGATTGCCAGAAACGAAGGCGGGCGATATTTTGGTCGTGTTTGGTACGGGCGCTTACAATTACAGCATGGCCTCCAATTACAATCGTTTACCGAAACCTGCGGCGGTTGTTGTTGCTGACGGTGATTCCAGTTTGATCATCAAGCGTGAAACTCGTGAGGATCTATTGCGTCAAGATTGTTTGCCAGAAAGACTACGCCAGTAGCTACAGCGCTCTGGGCTAACATAAAAGCCAGAGAAGTTTTTGAAAAGACCGCGAAGCAGCCCTTTCAAAAACTTCTTTGTACCAGCCAGTTAAGCAAAGTGGTGTATATTTTTCAGTTGTGAATGAGAGGGCTATGGATGCAGTGGTTTATCAATATTGACTTAATTGCATTCATCATGAGGGCGATCGATGTCCTTTTAGTATTAGGCTTGATCTATCTCATGCTCTCTCTGAGTAACGATCGCCGCACTTTGTTGATGGTGCGTGGGATGATCTTTTTGTTGATTGCTAGTGTTTTAAGCGATCGCCTTGGTTTGAAATTACTCAATTTTGTCCTCGACAAATTATTGATTGGGACGGCTGTGGCGATGGCGGTGATTTTACAGCCAGAACTGCGTAAATTTCTCGAACGTCTAGGGCGCGGAGATTTGCTCTCGTTAGTGCAGCCCACTACCAATCGGCGATCGCCAGTTGAAACAGATTCAGTGATTGAAGAAATTATTGAAGCCGTAATTGAACTATCCCAAAATCGTACAGGCGCGTTAATGATTGTTGAGACTGGCGAACCAATTGATGAACGCGATTTCTCTGTGCCTGGGGTAAAGCTAAATGCAGTATTATCCAAAGAACTGCTACATACAATTTTTCAAACTTCCACGCTTTTGCATGATGGTGCTGTCTTAATTCGCGAGGATCGGATCTTAGCGGCTGGAGTGATTTTACCAATTTCAGAACGAGCGGCTTCAAGAGAAATCGGTACGCGCCATCGGGCGGCTATGGGTATTACTGATCGCGTTAGAAATTGTTTTTGTATAGTTGTTTCTGAGGAAACTGGATCAATCGCGATCGCTGAAAATGGTCTTTTAGATCGTCCTGTCTCTAGCACTCGCCTACGCGAAATATTAGAAACTAAACTGGGTAACTACCGTCCAACAACTTTAAGCCGCACTGTTCCAAGATTTAAATTGTCAAGCCTTAATTCGCTCAATATTAAATTACCGAAATTTAATTGGCTTTGGTCAAACTTAAATCTCAAAAACATGGTAAATCGAAAATCGTCAGAAAAGAAATGACTGCTAAGCTATTGCAAACTTTGCCACCAGATCTCGATCATCAACGCTTGCCCAAACATGTCGCCGTAATTATGGACGGTAACGGACGCTGGGCAAAGCAAAAAGGAATGCCCAGAATTGCGGGACATCGACAGGGGGTAGATGCACTCAAAGATCTATTGCGCTGTTGTAAAGATTGGGGCATTGCCGCCCTGACCGTCTATGCTTTTTCCACAGAAAATTGGAGCCGCCCCGCGCAGGAAGTCGATTTTTTGATGGTGTTATTTGAGCGGATGTTACGCCGCGAACTGGAAGAAATGTGTCGGGAAGGTGTACGCATTTCCTTTGTGGGCGATCTTGATTCTTTATCGCCGTCTTTACGCGCTGAGATTGAGCGATCGCAACTTGCGACGGCAAATAATCAGGCGATTCACTTTACGGTGGCAATAAATTATGGCAGTCGCCGCGAAATTGTGCGCGTTTGTCGGCAAATTGCGGAAGAGACGAAATCTGGCGATATTAAGGCTGAAGATATAGATGAGAATCTATTTGAGCAGCATCTGTATACCGCTGGTACGCATAATCCTGATTTATTAATTCGCACTAGTGGCGAAATGCGCTTGAGTAATTTTCTGCTTTGGCAAATGGCTTATACCGAGATGTATTTCACACATACCTTATGGCCAGACTTTAATCGTAGTGAATTTCATCGAGCTTTGATTGATTATCAAGAACGCGATCGCCGTTTTGGTAAAGTCTAATTGATAGTGGAACAGGCTTCTAGCCTGTTGACGGGCAAGATGCCCATTCCACACACATTTTATATTTAATTGCAACCAGCTACTTATATGATTAAGAAGCCAAAACATCAAAATCTTAATAACCAATTAGCAACCTATGCAAGGCTTAGAAATTAATGGCGGGAAGTTCCGACCAGAAACAATAGTTGCAAAAGTTGTATCCAGTGGAATGATGCCGCAACTAGTTAAGGAGATGACTCTCGATCGCAGTACTGCGGAGATCTCACTGACTCCCGAAGAACAAAAACTTGCCTATCAACAGGCTTTTCAACAGCTAAACATTGACTCAGATGACAAGCTGAAAGCATGGCTCAAACAGCAGGGGATGACTTTAGCGGATTTAGAAAAACGGGCGGAGCGATCGCTTAAGCTTGCCAAATTCAAGCAGACGACATGGGGCGCAAAGGTTAATTCTGCTTTTTTGGAACGTAAGCAACAGCTTGATCGGGTAATTTATTCACTCATCTGTACTAAGGATTTTTGTGTGGCGCAAGAGCTATATTTTCGGGTTAAGGAAGGGGAGCAGTCCTTTGACGAATTGGCGAGAGAATATTCACAGGGACCTGAAGCGCAAACAGGGGGATTAATTGGTCCGATCGAAGTTGGTTCAGTCCATCCTAATTTGGCGAAAATTTTGATTGCCAGTGATATCGGACAGGTGCAAACACCCACCGTAATTGGCGATTGGATTGTGTTAGTCAGATTGGAAAAAGTTTTACCCGTCTCCCTTGATGAGGCAATGCAACAAAGACTAATTGACGAAGCGTTTACCAAATGGCTCGATGAATCGGTAGCCCAACAAATGACAACCTTTGCGATCGCTAACTAAGCTTTTAAATTATTAGGCATAACTGCGACTCATAGAATTGCAGTTATGCCATTCCCCACAAAGCTTTGAGCAAAGAACAATTATCAAAAACAATTATCAAAAAAACACACTAAAAAACCCGCTATATTGTTGGCATTTCACCTCCAACTAACGAGCTTTCTCTTGCCTGTAAAAACAGACAACAAAAATCTTGTTGTGCCAACTATACACAATGATTCACCGCCACTATCAGATCATGATGGTACAGCGCTTTGCATTTACATAAAACCCACATTCCGCTCGTAATGGAAGCCTAAAAATATTTACAACGAGACAATCAGGGTTTCAGCGATTTCAAAAGAAATTAATGATAATAAATCCTATTAGTGCGTCCTTATTGACAATATTAAAATAGTGATTTTTGTGTGATTAAGCCTCAAAACACTGACTGTATAAGCATTTCCTTTCTAAATATTTTTTCAGTAAAATAAGAGCGGAATGTGGGATAAAACGAGAGAAAAGTTTAAAAGTATCGCGAAGCGGCGCAACTCTCTAAGTCAGAGCAAACCGCTATAAGTTAAATGGATAGTTATAGTCGCTGCGTTTGCGCCATTCAATTTCGTTATTTACGACTTTCTGTAAACATTCCTCAACAATAAATGGCACATTGCGCCAATTAATATCATCACGTTTCAAGATCCAGCAAACTTGCTCTAAGGAATCTTCTAACTCCGCTTCAAACCGCGCTAGAGGTAAAGGTGTTTTTGTGGATTTGGGTGAATTCACACAAGTATCGATCGCCTCTTTGATCGCCGCCACAACCTCCTTGCCATGAACTTCACGAGCGCGAAGCCTTAGTTGTTTAAAGCCCTTTTCTGAGGTGGCATACATAGGCGGTAAACGATTCAGCACATAGGCTGTCACTTCTCCCAAGTCAACAATATTAGTTATTGCAGGATGTAACTTTTGAATTTGATGATAAGCAAGGGACAAGACCAATTTTTCTAATACATTACTAAATTCATAATTGGCATCAACCATATAGGAATGGAAATCTTTAGCCTTCTGTTTGTCATTGTCAATACTAGTTATCACCCTCTTTTGTGTACCTTTCCAAGTAATATCAGGTGTTTTTCGCCCCCAATCAAAATCACCTCGACCTATAGGCGACTCACGTTTAACAGTATTATAAGTACTGCTAACAGCATTTTTGAGCCTGATCGTCATTAAGGCGTTTTCTAAAGCTGTGGGAATATCTTTCCAAGAGCAATTCTCAGCCCCTAATAGTTGTTGTAAAGCAGCTAGCGATCGCGCATGACTCTCTACCTCTTGCGATGGTAGGGGTGTAGGATCTCGCAGAGCATCAGGCTTGACCGTTACTAAGGCGCGGCGAACTGCGGACTCTATTTGTGATTTCATTTCGGAGGCGGCTTTTTGGCGCTGTTTCAACCATCCCGATTTTGAGGTTGCATACATTGGCGGAAGACGATTCAGAGCATAGGCGGCGATTTCACTCAAGTTAATTTGAGCGCGGCGATACGCGGGTAAATGGGAAATTTGTGCATCAATTTCTCCTATTACCAATTCCTCTATTGCATTTTTACAACTTTGCATATCAAGCCGACCTCAAACCTAATAACAAAATAATACTCGATTATTTTCTAAAATATAAAACCGATAGAAGCTGATTCGCCAGCTTTGCGGGCAAATCAGCTTCTTTTCTACTTAGCTCGATCAATTCGATATAGATAAAACATTAGGGCTAGCACACCAATCTGCAAGCCAAAACTACCTAAATTAGCTTCTAGTTCGCCATTACCAGCAATTAATCTAGCAAAAAAAATAATCGCACCAATAAATCCTGATCCTGCAAAAGCCATGTAAATAAATATGCGTAGCCCACGGTAAGGGGATTTCGCTTCACGCCTAAGGCGATCGTATTGTTCAGAATTTAATTTAGACATAATGAATTTTTAATATTTTTGGGACTTACTCAAAAACGACTTAAAACCTGCATTTCATCGTAAGGGCAATTCATGAATTGCCCTTACAATGTGTCCCTTTGCGTAAGTTCTAATTTTATGTGCTTTTATTTAACAGTATGATCTTGCTGGTTTTCGAGGATTTAAAGAATGTTACATATTCACTATTTTTCCAAGTTTTTAAGTTTATCTATCCTTAGTTTAGCGATCGCCGCGCCTTCAATGGCAAATGATACAGATGCTAGGCGATCGCTAGATACGATGATAAATTCCGCACTCAAAACTCCGCTAACCGAGCAAAATAGTGGCGCGGTATCGCAGGTGAATTCAGTATCGCAATTAAGTGATGTTCGTCCCACGGACTGGGCTTTTACATCTTTGCAATCTCTAGTCGAACGCTATGGCTGTATTGCTGGCTATCCCGATCGCAAATTTCGCGGACAACAAGCTTTGAGCCGCTACGAGTTTGCCGCAGGTTTAAATGCTTGTTTAGACAAAATCAACGAAATTATTTCCGCAGGCTTAGCCGACAAAGTTGGCAAGGAAGATTTGGCAACCTTACAAAAATTACAGGAAGAATTCGCCGCCGAACTAGCCACATTGCGCGGTCGTGTTGACTCTCTAGAAGCCAAAACTGCGAAACTAGAGGCTCAACAGTTTTCCACCACCACTAAACTTTCAGGCGAAGCAATTTTTGCTGTGAGTGGCGTTTCAACTGGGCGCGATACGATCGCTAGCCCCTTTGGTGGCACTGCTCCCACTAAGCAAAATGTCACTTTTCAAAATCGGGTGCGATTAAACTTTTTAACGAGTTTTACAGGTAGCGATCGCTTACGAACTCGCTTGCAAGCAGGTAACGCCCAGCCTTTACTCACCACATCCAATAGCGTACCTCCCGCTAGCCTCCTTGCCTCTAATGATGGACGTTTGGGATTTGATGATTCGACTCTGGCAACCAATAACAATTCTATTTTTCTAGAAGCGTTGGACTATAGCTTTTCTTTAGGCGATCGGGCGCGGGTGACTGTTTTTGCCAATGGAGGCAATCACTTTTATTATGCCGATACGATTAATCCAGAGCTTGATGCTCAAGGCGGTGGCAATGGGGCAATATCTCGCTTTGGTGAGCGCAATCCCATCTATGGCATTAATGGCAATGGTGCAGGGATCGGACTGAACTATAAGATCAGTGATGCATTCAAACTCGATCTTGGTTATCTCGCCAATACAGCGAATTCACCAACAGGGGCAAATGGAACAGGTTTGACGGGTGGAAATTATTCTGCTTTGGGGCAGTTAGTATTTCAACCAAGCGATCGCTTTAAGGCGGGACTCACATACGTGCTAGCCTACAACGGTTCTAGTGCGGGACAAGCTGGTTTTCGCTATGGTGGTGCGGGGCAAGCTACAGGCAGTTTCTTAGGGAATTTGATCGCAGGGGCGCGACTGATCCCCACCGATGCAACTAGTACAATCCCTAGTACTCCCGTTTCCAGTAACTCCTATGGCGCACAGGTTTCCTATCGATTCAGCCCTAATTTTGTTGTCGGTGGCTGGGCTGGCTATACCTCAGCAAGGTTATTAAGCTTAGGCGATGCTGATATTTGGAACTATGCGATTTCCTTTGCTTTCCCTAATTTTGGTAAAGAAGGAAATTTGTTAGGTGTTGTGGTTGGAGTTGAGCCAACTTTGCGCGGTTTGCGGACATATTCAGGGACTTCTCTACCGCTTGCTAACAATGAGGTTTGGCACGTTGAGGCTTTCTATAAATATCAATTGACCAACAATATTTCGATTACCCCTGGGATCGTTTGGATCGCCAATCCAAACCAAGTTGCGGATAACGGTAATTTGTTTGTTGGCACATTAAGAACAACTTTCTCGTTCTAATAAATCAGAAAAAGCTGTAAAGCAACCTTTTCTGATTTAGGATTTTTTTGTTGTCATGATTTATTCGCGCCCTTGAACAACAAACTTGTAGGGGTAGAGCATTTGCGCCATTATTTTCGTACTTCCCACGCATCTCGAAACGCAAATGCTCTACCCTCTCCGCTTTCACCGATAAACTGTCCCTGCGTTGCGAGTTTAGGGCAGAGCATTCCCATCCTAAAACAATCTCAAAATTTGTGGATTTCTGTGGGAATGCTCTGCCCCTACATGGTGATTGTCTAGAGCGCGAATAATTTATGACACTAACAGTTTTTTTGATTCATCGCGGTACGATCGCATAGCCAAATCGTACTGCCTTGATCATTGCCCGTAATCAACCTTGATGGATATTGATTGCTATCACCATTTGGTGCTAATACAGCCTTCAGCGCTTTTGCCTTAGCCACACCCTCGATCATAAAAATGATTTCCTTCGCCTGATTTATCAAAGGAACCGTAAAAGTAATTCGCGGTTGTCCATCTTTTTCGCCAACGGTCACGAGGCGATCGCTAACTTTGAGGGCTGGTGTGTGCGGAAATAAGGACGCGGTATGTCCGTCATCACCCATGCCCAAGAGAAGCAGATCAAACTGGGGAATTTCACCATCTGTAACCCCAAAAAATTCTTGAATATGTTTTTCGTACTGAGTTGCGGCGATCGCAGGATTATCGGCGTTTGTAGGAATTCCATGAATATTACTGGCAGGAATATCCACGCGATCGAGCCATGCTGTCCGAGTCATGCCCTCATTGCTTTGGGGATCGCTGACAGGCACATAACGTTCATCACCCCAAAACACATGCACCTTTGACCAGTCCCAATCCTTGGTCGTTAAAAGTTCATATAAAACTTTAGGAGTACTACCACCCGCCGCTACGATCGTAAATCTTCCGCTTTTGGCGATCACTTCTTGATAAGCAAGATTACATAGTCCCAATGCTCGATTAGCGATCTCAGCGCGATCGTTCCAAATTTCGACCTGTCTAGCCATAAAAATAAATACCCAGTATAGAATTAGTAGGTCAGCGTTTTACACCGCCCCACTAATTCTAGACTGGGAAGGAATTATTGAGTAAGGAGCTAAATAAATGACATCGCAGTGGACGGATGAGAGACTAGACCGATTTGCTGACAAAGTTGACAACTTAGTTAACCAAATTGACAGGCTTATAGAGTCGCTATACCTTGAACTACCTAACATCAAGGCTGAAATACACAGCGTTGCTTTAGAGGCTAATGAAACTAGAGATGTGCTTCACGCCGAACTGGTAGAGCTTAAGGATGTCGCAAAGCAACAGGCTTTAAACGCCGAAAGGATGACGATCGCCGCGCAAGATCAAGCCGAAGCAGCTAAAATTCAAGCGGAAGCGGCAAAATCTGCCGCCGAATCTGCGAAAGGTCAAGCTGAAGCGGCTAAAATTCACGCCGAAGCGGCTAAGTCTCAGGCTGAAGTGGCTAAAGCTCAAGCTGATACAGCTAGGGTTCAAGCTGAAAATATTCGGTTAATGATTGAAATGGTTAATCGTAAACAGGCTTGAGAAGCCCTGATACATAGAATGGCTAAATATAAAGTTGCAGCGCTTTGCGCCGCAACTTTATTTAGTTTTATAACCATAAAGAGTGATTTATTTCATTTTGTGTGATTTTTGACAGTACTAGCGTAGAGATGTACTAATCTATAAATTGTTAGGAAAACATTAAGGTTAAGGTAAACATCCATGACACCTGCTATCATCCGACTTTTCTGGGATTCAGTTAACCAAGCTCACCCAAATTTGCTGTTAAATCTTGATGATGACGGCTTAATGAGTTTGCTTGTTGACCAAGTTAAACAGCGTTCAGCCCTCGACTGTCATCAACAAAATGATCTCAGCCACTACATCAGCGATCGCCTTCCCTTGATTCGCGAGATGGCTTACCAAAACTAGTATCACTCATGGCTTTTACAAGATGACCTTTGCAAGAATTGTAGATCTGTTGCGCGATCGTCAAGCCTATAGTCAGACCGATGGGTTTCATACCGTAAGAGGGTGGGTACGCACAAAACGAGAAGGTAAGGGCATAGCCTTCTTGGAACTTAATGATGGTTCATCGCTACAGGGGCTACAAATTGTTGTGCCGCAAACACTAAATGGCTACGACTCATTACTCAAGCAAATCACCACTGGTACTTCGCTTGAGGTTACGGGAAATCTCGTTGAGTCTGCGGGGAAAGGACAAACAGTAGAAATGCAAGCAACAGCGATCGCTATTTTTGGTATAGCCGATCCTGAGACTTATCCGTTGCAAAAAAAACGCCACTCGATCGAGTTTTTACGCACGATCGCCCATTTGCGACCACGCACGAATATGTTTGGGGCAGTATTTCGGGTGCGAAATGCTTGCGCGTTTGCAGTTCATAAATTTTTTCAAGAACGCGGCTTTATATGGGTACATACACCAATTGTCACCGCCAGTGATTGTGAGGGCGCTGGCGAAATGTTTGGGGTGACGACGTTCGATCTTAATAAAGTAGCGGCGGCGGGTAAACCTGTGGATTACTCGCAAGATTTTTTTGGCAAGCCCGCTTTTTTGACTGTGAGTGGTCAGTTAGAAGCCGAAATTATGGCAATGGCTTTTTCTAATGTCTATACCTTTGGTCCCACTTTTCGGGCGGAAAATTCCAATACTTCGCGTCATCTTGCCGAATTTTGGATGATCGAGCCAGAGGTTGCTTTTTGCGATCTCGAAGGCGATGCCGATCTTGCAGAAGACTTTCTTAAATATATTTTCAATTATGTTCTCGAAACCTGTCCTGAAGATATGGAGTTTTTCCAAGAGCGGGTAAACGATAAGGTGATGACAAATGCTCGCAAAATCGTTGATGAGCAATTTGAGCGGATTACCTATACTGAGGCGATCGCCATTCTCGAAAAATCTAGTAAAACCTTTGAGTTTCCCGTTGAGTGGGGATTAGATTTACAATCGGAACATGAAAGATTTCTCGCGGAGGAGCATTTCCAAAAACCTGTAATTGTGATGGATTATCCTCTCGGAATCAAAGCTTTTTATATGCGTGTGAATGAGAACACGGCTAGCAATCGCCAAACCGTGAGAGCTATGGATATTCTCGCTCCTGGGGTTGGTGAAATCATCGGCGGTTCGCAAAGAGAAGAACGTCTTGATGTATTAGAAGCAAGAATTCGTGATGTCGGGCTAAATCCTGAAGATTATTGGTGGTATCTCGATTTGCGGCGTTATGGCACTGTGCCTCACGCGGGTTTTGGCTTAGGTTTTGAGCGTTTGGTTCAATTTATTACAGGCATGGGTAATATTCGCGATGTGATTCCATTCCCACGCTTCCCTCAGAGTGCTGATTTTTAATTGAATTCTCTTAAATTTATGACTACACCGTCTTATCCATTAGCCGACAATCTCAAGGATGCCTATCGCGTTTGCGATGTGGTTCCACTTCAAGATGAGCAACTAAAGCGCTATTATGTCGATCTTTCAGAGAGTCGCAAAACTAGTGCGATCGCCCTAAACACCATGACTCAGCGCTTGTGATAACATCGGAGTGTAGGCTCAAAATTTTACTGAGAACTATGGATACTTTAACTATCAACCTAGAGTCAGTTATCGATCTTACTGACGAACAGTTTTTTCAACTTTGTCGTAAAAATAGCGATCTAAGAATTGAGCGCAATGCTCAAGGAGATATCACAATTATGGCTCCAGAAGGTGGCGGTACAGGAATGCGTAGTGCTAGCATTACCACCGATCTGGGAATTTGGAATCGCAAAACTAAGTTAGGCTTTGTTTTTGGATCGTCAACGGGTTTTAAACTTCTCAATGGGAGCGATCGCTCTCCTGATACTTCATGGATTCTGAAAGAGCGTTGGGAAGCGTTAACGACTGAACAACAGGCAAAGTTTGCGCCAATTTGTCCAGATTTTGTAATTGAGTTGATGTCGCCTAGCGATAACTTGAAGCTGACGCAAGCGAAGATGCAGGAATATCAGGATAATGGAGCAAGGCTAGGCTGGCTGATTAATCGCAAAGATCGGGAAGTGGAAGTTTATCGCATTGGGAAGTCTAAGGAAGTGTTGCAAAATCCAATTTCTCTGTCTGGGGAAGACGTTTTACCTGAGTTTGTTTTGAGCCTTGCGGAAATTTGGTAATAAGATAAATTGAATATGCGATGAAGTTGGGTGATTTAGCTTTAGTATAGAAACAATTCATCAGAGGTAAATCGTTATGCAAAGCATGAGATTGCGATCGCTAATTGGTAAAAATGGACTTTTACAAGTTCAATTACCCAAAACAACAGAAGGAACGGAATTAGATATAATTCTTGTTTATGAATCGGCATCACCAAGAAAAACAATAACAAAATTGAGTGATTTTTATGGTTCTATTCAAGATGAAACATTTGTCAGACATCTACAGCCAGAACAACCAGAAAGAGAGTTATTTTGATGATTTATCTGCTAGATACTAATGCCTGTATTATTTACCTCAAGGGCAGAAATCTTTTTTTAAAACAAAAGCTGGATAATATCCCACTTTCAGAAATTGCTGTTTGTTCAGTTGTGAAGGGTGAATTATTTTATGGATCAATTCGTAGTGCTAACCCAGAGCGTAATCTGACGTTACAGCGAGGATTCTTGAGTCAATTTGTGTCTTTGCCATTTGATGACCAGTCCGCTCTAATTTTCGGAGAAATTCGCGCCCAACTTGCTGCTAACGGAACACCTATTGGGGCTTACGATTTACAAATTGCTGCTATCGCTTTAGCGAATAATTTGATCTTAGTTACGCATAATACTAAAGAATTTTCACGCATTCCCCAACTACAATTGGAAGACTGGGAAATAGAGTAATTTATCGGTTTATAATGCTGATAATGCGATCGCCCTAAGCACCATGACTCAAGAACCAGAAAAACAACCTAATTCTAGTCCAGAGAAAAGATTTGTGCAGCGATCGCTTCAAGCTGTGGCGCGATGGTCGCCTTTGGGTGGGACGAGTTTTGCATTTGCTTCCTTTTTACTCAAGCAGGAATGGGTAACGGCGATCGCACTATTTCCTGTTACAGCAGTTTCAGGAGTATGGGCAGCCTATAGCAAAAACTTTATAGAGCGCTTAAGTGAGATTTATGGTGAGCGTGGAAAAAAGGATGCTGAAGGTCTGGTTGCGAACATGGATCATGCGAATCAATTCTTGACCGAAAAGTTAGACTGGCGATCGCTTGGTTTTACAGAGAAATATCTCAAGTGTCAAGAGTGGGACTGCCATGAGGACAATGTGGTGGGAATGCGCGAAGAAGACGATCTGCCAGTGAATAGTCCTTTGTTGCGTGAAGTGTTTGTGCCTTTAGAGTTGAGCGCTGACTCTCTGGCTAGGGGGTATGAATTTCGCGATCGCGCTAAAAATCATCTCGAAGACTGCGAACAACTGCAAATCTGGCAATTACTAGAGCGGGTGAGAGACGATAATCGCTTAAGACAAATCGCGATTAGGGCATGGGGTGGCTATGGAAAATCGACTCTGTTAAAACATCTTGCCTATATCTACAGCAGACAGGAATATTGCAAAGGTAATTATCGCAAATATCAAGTTCCGACTTTAATTCCCTTCTTACTAATTTTGGGAGGTTGTTGGAAAGAACTCACCAAAGAAAATCCGCCAAATTTGCCCGAACTTTTGACTAACTATCACATTGGTAGATTGACCAAAATTAAGTCTCTTGAAACTGTGCCGAACAATTGGGCGCTCAATATTCTGAGTCGTGGTGATGCTTTGGTGATGTTTGATGGTTTTGATGAAGTGCCACCTGCGGAACGGACAAAGGTGAGTAATTGGCTGAGCGATGAAATGCGTCAATATCCAGAATCAATATTTATTTTGACTTCGCGCCCTACGGCATACACTGAGGACTATACGGCAAGAAGACCGACAACGAGTTTTTGGATTCAAGATTTTAATCCAGAACAGCGCAAACAGTTTGTGGAGCAATGGTATCTCTGTCAAGAGCGCTATGCGAGGGGTGGACGCAATACGCCTGATGTGGAAGCTAAGGCAAAGGAAAAAGCACAGAAGTTATTAGCCCAGATCGATGCACGTCCAGAACTTAAGGATCTTGCGGGAAATGCGTTGCTGTTGAATATGATGGCAAGGTTTCATCGAGACAAGCATGGGTCAGAGTTGCCACAAAGGAAGGTGGAGTTATATCAAGATATTTGTGAGTTGCAGTTAGGCAGGCGGGCAAAGGCGAAAGGGATTGACTATTTGCTGCTTAATTCCATTAGCGATCGCCAACAGGTGTTGCAAGATTTGGCTTTGAGAATGATGGTAGGTGCAGCTAAAAATATTAACGATACTGAGGACTTTAAGCTAATTCAGAAGGATAATTTATTGAAAGCTTTCAAAGTATCTTTAGCCAAAATCGATCCTGATGCGAACGCACAAGAGTTTTTAGACCAAATCGAACAGGTGAGCGAATTATTAGTAAAGAGAGATGGAAATATCTATCAATTTTCGCATCTGAGTTTTCAGGAATTTCTAGCGGCGGCGGAAATTGTGCGCTTAAAAGAAAAAGGAGAGAGTTTAATTTTTAAATGCTTGGATGTGAGTGCATGGAAGGATTTGATCTTGTTTTATGCGGCGTTGGTTAATCCTACGAAACTAATTCAAGAAGCTCTCAGACAGCAGCAAAATGACCTTGCCTATCTCATTTTTAAACAAACTGAGAAGCGTTTAAATTTATCTGTAGTCGAACGGAAAGCACTGGAAGGAGTTAAGCAATCTGTCACCGATTCACGCTATCAGAAATTAGAAACCTATCTCCAAAATCAGCAATGGTATGAGGCAGATCAAGAAACCTATCGCTTGATGATTACAGCCGTTGGGAAAGAGGATGGACAATGGTTTAGTGAAAAGGATTTAAGAGAATTTCCCTGTGATGAGCTATTGGCGATCGATCGCCTCTGGGTTGACTACAGCAAGCAGTATGGCTATGAGTTTGGTTTTAGCGCTCAGAAGCAAATTTATGTCGAATGTGGTGGTAAGCTAGATTTTAGTCTTCCAAGTTCTGAGACTTGGGAAAAATTCTGCGATCGCACTGCATGGAAAAGCGAGGGTAAATGGGTGGACTATCCCCAGCCATTTTACAAGGAATTGTGTTATATGTGTATGAAGGGACACCTCCCGATATTTTGGAACAAGGACCTGGGATTGGTCTTCTTAGGACCTCGGAGGGACCGATCGGGGCGGGGGCGGTGCAGTGGTCTTCTTTTCTCGCATCGAGACTTGTGAAGTGTAAAGCATAAGCGTTTCACACTTCTATTAACTTTTGTAAACCGCCTTTTAGTTACGACATAATCAGTATCCTAGCGATCCGTTACCTGTCACCAGCCTCATCACCATCATCACCGCCATTTTCCGAAAATTTCTGGCAAGCCACCTTGGGATCATAACAATTTGCCATTACAAATTTTTCAGCAACTTTACGGATTTCCTCGTCGGGCTTATCCCACTCATCCCATAACGACTTCTGCCCTCGACAACCCTTTCCCGTCTTGCCCTTAATTTTTAAATTTGCCAACAACTTTGCACCCCAATAATTTCGCTTCTCAGGTTTCGGTTTCGGCTTGTACTTCTGACAAAACTTACGATACTTCGCCGCACAGATCTCCAACATCGCACCCAACATCAAAAAAGCTGGATGCCATTGCGTCAAACCGTCATCACTAAGGCGGTCATAGGTTCCATAATTGCTATAGTCATAAAAAAATCCCAACTGCATCCCCGCCGCCTTCGGATTCGCATGGATATATCGCAACGTGTTCAACGCCCGCCGCATATCTGTATTCGCAAAACCCGTACTGTGATAGCGCTTCTCCCAGAAATGCCCAGTACGGTTCATCATCGCGTTAAAACACATGGCAGTGTACCAATTCAACCAATGCATGATTTTTGGTAAATCCTCTGGCTCGGCAGGTTCCAATAAATAATGGATATGATTGCTCATAATGCACAGAGCATAGAGTTTAAACCCAAACTTGTCTTTACATTTTTGAATAGCAAAGAGCAGCACTTCACGACATTCATCCCGAATCAATCGAAATTCACGATTATTACACCGCACCGTAATGTGATAACAATAGCCAGTTTTTAGTTCGCGTGGTTTTCGAGACATAAGTTTTAGTTATTTGTTGCTAAAATAGCTTTTAACACCAACACATATTTCTTCCCTTCATCATGATCGATCGCCTCGAATTCCCACTTGCCAAAGCACAATATCTGCTTAGCTATAGCGGCGAACAAGGCAAAGGCGGCGATAAGAGTCGATTTTGGCAGAATGTGATGGGATATAACAGCGCCGAAGCAATCCGTGACGCAATTTTGCAAAAAGTTACACCACAAGATTTGGTATTTCAGCGTCAAGATGCTTATGGAGATAGATATACAGCAATTGTTTCGTTAATCGATCAGCGTCAACAATCAAGAGAAATCCTCACCGCTTGGATTGTGCGAAAAGACGAAAACATTGCTAGATTTGTAACAGCAGTACCACAACGCAGCAGGAGGCAAAAATGAGTAAGTTTCAAATGTTTGATTCCGTCACCTTAAATCAAGACATTCAGCTTCATGCTGGTGGAATTGCCCCACAAGGAACTGATGGCGCGATCGTAGAAATCTTTAAAGATGGCGAAGCCTACCTAGTCGAACTATTTGGTGGATGGTTAAAATTCACCACTGAAGGCGATGCGATCGAAACATCTCAAGACGATCCCGAAGCATTTCGTGACACCCTAGATGTAGAAACCATCTATCCCCATCAAATAAATCTCGTAAATGTTGATCAACACAGCGACAAACAGAAAGTAAAGCAACAACTTTTAGCATTACTAGAACTACTTCCAGAAGAATCGATTGTGCAAGTTAAAGACTTCACCGAATTTCTTTGTTACAAGCAACAACAAGGTACATCAACCTTAGTAATTTCACAGAAATGACACTGCGTAAAGGTTTCAAAAGACTAAATCTGGAGCGCGAACAAATAAAGACGCTAGCGATTCGCGACTACCATGCCGAAGAAACTGCACTTTAAAGAACTTACTATCCATTTGCATAACCTATTGTCAAATAAATAAAGCGGGAGAAATATGAAAAAATGCAGCTAATTCCTTTGCTTGTGACTTACTGATAGCTCGCTTACCACTCAAAATTTCTGATACAACTCCCTTGGAGCCAATCACTTTCACTAAATCAACTTGTTTAAGCGATCGCACTTCCATCAGGTGTAGCAAAACATTACGAGGTGAAGAAATGGGCATTGGGAATTCAGTTTCTTCATAGGATTCGACTAGAATTGCCAATGTTTCCAAAAGAGTACTTTCTTCTGGTGATAAATCTTCACCCTTAGCCATCAAGTTGTCGATCACATCAAGAGATTTCTGATACTCAGATTCAGAAGCGATCGCTTTAGGTTGATATTTTTCTAATAGCGAACCGTAGACTTTTGGATTCAATAATGTAGTCATGATTTTTTTGTTTCTTTTAAAATTTATATATTATGTTACACTTTATGTAGAAAATAACCTTGCTATAAAGTGATAGTATGAATACTTTACTTTCAGTAATTCCTGATTCTGAATTGCAAAAACAAAAAGAGTTTGCAAAACTTGTAAAACAGTGGAAAGAGGAAACTGCGGGTAATTCCTCTATTTCTAAAAAACTACTTAATCTTGCGTATTTAAGGATTATTGCAATGGGTGAAATCGCCGTGCCACTGATCTTAAAAGAACTAAAACGTAGTCCCGATCATTGGTTTCTTGCGCTTAAAGCAATTACAAATGCAGATCCTGTCAACAGTGGAGCTAATTTCGACCAAGCCGTAGATAGTTGGTTGAAATGGGGACAAAATCAAGGACTAATCGACTAATTCCAACAATTATTGATGAACGAATCTATCAGCCTTGAATTGAGATATAAAAATTTAAGGAACTCAGGCTATTGTGTGACCAGTCAGAGAACTCCCATATATAACTGTATTGCTTGGGCTGCTGGAGAAAATGATAGATGGTGGTGGCCAATTCCCTACGAAGCGCCCTACTATTGGACAGAGTCTGATAAAGACGAATTATTGGAAGACTTTATATCTGGTTTCGGCACTCTGGGATATATTTCTTGCGACAATGGTAATCTGGAAGAAGGGTATGAAAAAGTTGCTATTTATATAGACGAAAATAGCGAAGTTAGCCACATGGCTAGACAGCTAAATACGGGTTTATGGACAAGCAAATGTGGGAACTTAGAAGACATCCAACACAACCTTGAAGATTTAGAAGGTGAGTATGGATACGGTTATGGGAAAGTTGCTCATTTTATGAAGCGAAAGAAGACGTAATTTACTGAGTTGCACAATTGGCTACAAAATTGCATACAAGATTGTCAGTGGATCGACATCAATCGCTACTCTCACAGCTTTAGAATTTACCAACATTAGCAACTTTTCTAAGCTTGATACATAAGTCAAATCTTTAGGAGTAACATTAAGGCTAAAAATCACGATAGCTAAATTCTTAGTTCAAAAAATTTTCTTAATAATAAATCAAGCCTAACCTTAAAGCTAAAGGTTTAATTAAAAGAGGGAAAAAACCATCACCATTTCTTTATACTTGAATTGCAGTCTTAAAAATTACTTACAAAATGTTATTTGTACTTCTACAGTTGCTAGCAAATAGTGGGATTAACTTTTATCCATTAGCCATTAAAGCATTGGAGAAAAATCCTATTATTGTCTATAGTATAGCACTTGCTAACCACCCAAAAGTATGCTTGCCAATCCCTCTGGAGACTTCACTCCCTGAAATTAGATCTAGCCATGAAGTAAAATTCAACCGTTCAAAAACTCTTGGTAAGGTAAGGGTAGAACAATCTTTTATTCATGATTATGACAGTAAATACCAAGCAAAAGACCATCGCTTTGAAGTATACTTCCGCATTTATCGCAACGAAAAACTTATATACGAAAGGAAATCATTTTCTAGTTGGGAATTCGACAGTAGCTTTTACTTAGGCGATCCTAATGGAAATGGGGAAGTAGAAATAGTTACTAGGGAACCATATCAAGAAGAAAAAAACTGGAAACCTTATCACATCTTCAAATATGATAAAGAATGTCAAAGCTATATCCCGCAAAGATCTGATGATTACAATTCAATAACTCAAGGCTCGAATTTTGATGTAGTTCAGACTAGGTTTTTTGGAAATCTGACTGCAAAACTAATCTATAAGCAAAGAGATAACATGAACTATGCAATTCATGCTTCGAGATTGCAACTAAGTCAGTGGGGAGAAATTATATTAGATGAGATATTTGAGAAAAAAGGTATCTCTTCAAATGGAGGAGGAGACGTAAATTTCAAGGTTGTCGATTTAGACAATGATGGAGATCCTGAAATTACGATCTATTTTCATACAGGTAGTACGATGTGCTGTAACCATAGACAGATTTATTACTTTGATTATGACAAACAGAAATACGCCAAATATAGTTTTACAAATGCTAGTTACAGTGATTTCTATTTTGAGGATATAGATGGAGATGGAGTTTGGGAAATTATTAAGGGTGGTAGTGTTTTTAATGGAGTTTATATCAACTTCTTGAGACCAGTTCTAATTCAACGCTTTTTTAGAGGCAAGTTTATTGATGCAACAAGGCAATTCCCAGCAATAATTCGGAAAAATAATGAAAACATTTTGGCATATTTTAATCGAAAGCGTTCTGGTTATAATAGAGAATTGCAAGCTCTTTTGGCGGCATATCTGGCTAATAAATATATGCTCGGAGAAGGGGAAGAAGGATGGGACTTTGTGCAAAAAAATTATCAAGATCGTGATCGCCTAGTATTCTTTTGGCGATTAGCTATGTATCTGTGGAATGGCGGCTCTTCTGATGACTAGATAAAAAAATTAGCGAAATTTTACAAATGCTCTGTTAAAGAATTTCAAAGATTTACAAAATTGTAAGCGGATCGACATCGATCGCTACTCTGACGGCTTTAGAATTAACTAACATTCGTAACTCTTCCAAACTCGGCACATTAGGCAAAACTTCAGGCATGAACTTTAATAGAATCTGCCAACGATAACGATTAGCGACTTTAGCGATCGCCGCAGGAGTTGCCCCTAAAATATCCCAATCATTTTCCAATTGACGCAAATATTCCGCTAACTCATTTGCTGATTTTTCGACCGCCAGTTCATGCTCACTACTGAGATGAATCAACACCATTTGTCCCGTGGGAGGATAACGCAAAGCCTCACGCATCTCTAGTTCTGTTTGCATAAACTCATCAAGGCGATAGTTCTGAACCGCTTCCATCGCAGGATGTTCGGGTGTATAGGTTTGCATGATTACCTTACCTTCTTCTTCCCCACGTCCTGCCCGACCCGCCACTTGTAGCAACGTTTGCGCGGCTCTCTCCCCCGCCCGATAATCGGAAAAGTTTAATAATCCATCCGCAGAAACCACACCGACTAACGTAACTTGAGGAATGTCTAAACCCTTGGTTAACATTTGCGTTCCCACTAATAAATCCGCTTCTCCAGCACGGAATTGATCGATGAGTAGACGATGTTGGTCTTTGTTGCGAGTGGTATCACTATCAAAGCGAATCAGGCGGATATTTGGGAATAATTTCGCCAGTTCCTGTTCCACTTTTTGAGTACCACTACCAAAGTGTTTGAAATAGGGCGAACCGCATTGGGGGCAAGATTTGGGCTGGATTTGGGTAAAGTTGCAATAGTGGCAGCGTAAATGGGGTGATTTCGGTTGATGGGCAGTCGGTGCGATCGGGTCGTGATAGGAGAGAGACACATCGCAGTTCGGACATTCGGCAACATAACCACAGGAACGACAGGAAACAAAAGTGCTGTAGCCGCGCCGATGGATAAAGAGAATTCCCTGCTGCTTATTCTCTAGCATTTCCGCGATCGCCTCTTGTAATTTGCGACTCAAAATCGAATAGTTACCAGCTTTAAACTCATCGCGCATATCCACAACTTCGATCGGTGGCATCGGTTTATTGCCAATGCGATTAGGCATTTCCAAATAGATAGAATTAGCTTCCTTTTGAGCGAAAATCATTTCTGCGGAAGGAGTTGCCGATCCCATGACAAGGGGAATCTGCTCTAGCTGCGATCGCCATTGAGCGATCGTTCTCGCATGGTAGCAGGGCTGCGGTTGATCCTGTTTAAAACTATTATCATGCTCCTCATCCATCACGATTAAACCCAAATTAGAAAGCGGCGCAAATACCGCCGATCGCGTGCCAATCACGACCTGAGATTCACCCGTGAGCATCAATCGCCATGTATCAAAGCGTTCCCCTTCCGACAATTGACTATGATAGACATTCACCTTCGCATCACCAAATCTGGCTCGAAAGCGATCGGTAAGTTGAGGAGTTAATCCGATTTCAGGAACGAGTACGAGGGCAGATTTACCCGATTCTAGGATAGGTGCGATCGCTTGCAAATATACTTCCGTTTTGCCAGAGCCTGTGACTCCATGCAATAGGAATTGGGTTGTGTTTTGATTGGTGATCGCTTTGAGAATTGATTGTAACGCCACATCTTGATCGGGAGTTAAAGCTTTAGGGCGATCGCGATTTACGGTATGGCTTTTACCACCTAAACGTAGTATTTCTCTCTTTGATATCGCAATATATCCCTTATTCTCAAGGCTATGAATAACTGAACTAGGTGCTTGAGCAAGTTTACATAATTCTAATCTTAAGCATTTTTCTCCATGCTGTTGCAAGATTTTGATAACTTCCATTTGTTTAGAGCCTAATCTACTATCAGGAGTTTTTAACAAAACTACGGTATCTTCATATTGAGGTTGTGGTCTATTTGGCAATTCTAAAGTAGATTCAATCCATTCTAATTTTTGTAGTTCTTTTAATCCTGAATTTGCATATCGAGGTAACTTTTGATAAATATAACGGCGACTAACGCCCTTAGAATTATTTTTATAGTCTTGCAAAAATTCCCATACCATCTTCGCGGATTTGGATAATTTTTTATGGAAACTTAGTTCTTCCAAAGGTGAAGTTAGACTTTCATTCTTGACTTTAATTCGATAATGCGATTGATCCAGTAACTTTGGCGGTAGAGCAGTTTTAAAAACTTGCATCACAGGGGTGCGATAATAATCGGCGATACGGGTCAATAGTTGCCAATAAGTCTTTGGAAATATCCCTGAACCAACTACAGAATTAATTGGCTTAATTTCTATGTCTTCAGAAATAGTGGAAGTATTGGAAATATCTAAAGCGATCGCACCCACCTGACGATTACCCAAGGGAACGCTAAGAATATCACCGATTTGAATCTCTATATCTTCAGGGATGCGATAGGTCAGCAAATCATCAATGCCAATACAATCAACAATGACGCTGACAAAGCGATCATTAGCAGAGCGATCGCTAGTAATACTTTTTAAATCAAATAGCTCCATCTTCTCGACCATTGAAGTTATCACTCATGTTACGCAGAAGATTAATGAAGCCCTCACCCCTAGCCCCTCTCCCGCAGGAGAGGGGAACAGGAAGAGAATTAAATCTTACTCCCCCTCGCCTTGCGGGAGAGGGGGCTGGGGGGTGAGGGCAAGTCTTCCATTTGCGTAAGGTGAGCTCTTAGATGGTTTCTTAACCCGCGCAAGCAAATAACTTAGTTAACTGCTCTTTTTCTAAGGGATTCTCGATGGTTTGAGCAACTTCCTTGGCAATCTCGCGTTGACCGATCGCCCAATAGATACTGCTGATATCCGAAAAAGCTCTAGAGCGAATATTTGTATCGGGGGCAGTTTTGGCGAGGGCAAGGCTTTCTTCCAAAATTGATGGAGCCTTCTCGTTTAAGCCAAACTCAGCATAGTTACTAGCGATCGCATTCAGCGCAAACAGACGCTCGGCGGGTTGGGGCAGATTCTTGCCGATCGCTAAGGCTTGATCCCAAGCCTTAATTGCGAGGTCAGGTAACTTGATGGTTTGATATTGACGGGCTACTTCAATCAATAAAGTTACTACATCAATTGATGGCGCTACCTTGCTGAGAGATTGTAAGCTTTGCTCAAACATAGGAGTCGCCGCCTCGATTTTCTTGTCCTTGACATAGGCGATCGCCACATTGGCAAGTCCGATACTTTTCTCAACGAAATTATCATCAAGATTGCCGATTACTTCCAATGCTTTGTCGTACTGTTTGGAAGATAGGTATTGACCCGTAACCAAAAACAGCGATCGCATTTTGAGCTTTTCGGCAGTGGCGATCGCCGATGTTTTTACCGCTTCAACATCGGGGCTAGATTTAGCTGCTTCTTGAGAATCAGTTTTAGAATTAGGCTTAGATTCAGGATTCTTGGCGTTTTCCTTAGTCTTTTTGTCAGCTTCTATGGCAAAGGCGATCGTTTGATCGCGAATATCGTCAAAAGATCGGAAAGTTTGCCCTAAAGAAGCTACAGCTTCAGCGTGATTTCCTGCTTGAGCGTAGCTACCTGTAATCTCAACTTGCGCTCTTGCCCTTGCATTACCGTCTTCGATCATTGGTAACAATTCAGTGGCGGCGGAAATAGCTGTTTCTGATTGGAAATCATCGCCTAACGCAGTATAAGCATTTGCCACGGCTGCAAAAGCTCGCGATCGCACGTAGGGATTAAAAATTTCTGGCATCGATTTAGTTGCCCCAGTCAGCAAGTTCTCAGCCGTCTCCTTTTTACCCGCTTCACCGTAAGCTTCTGCAATTTTGATGCTGGCAAAAACTCTGTCTACAGGATCGGGTAGGGTTTTGGAAATTGCTAAAGATTTATCTAGCGCATCTACCGCTAATTTTGGCTGTGATAATTTTGTGAAGCTACCTGCGGTATCCAAGAAGGCAAAGGCTTTGAGTGATGGATCAGCGATCGCCCCAGCCGTAATTAAGCTTTTTCCTAAAACTTTCTGCGCTTGATCGAGTCGCTGAGCCTCGGCATATTTACCAGCAATTTCGGTATAAGCAGCGACTCTAGCTTCGGGGGTTGCACCTCTGTCCGCAAGGGTCATGTAGCACTGAAGGGGGACACCTTGAAATTTTGGCTCGATCGCCTTTTGCGAAGTGACCGCCCAAACTGCACTAGTGGTTGTGAGATTGATTAGCAAGGCTAAGCAGCCCGCCAAAAGCTTGATCCATGTTTTTCGCATAATTAATTTTATCTTGTATATTTTGAATTTTCGATTGAGAATAGGCGGCGCTTCGCGTTGGCTATCCTAACATCTACATTGGGGATTATTGCTGCCCTTGGATTTTACCCAATTCATTAGCGATCGCGCCAAGATTGTAAATAGCGAAAAGCGCTGTAAACTTGATAAAATCTTGAACTTGGTACAACAGGCTGCAATTAGCGCTGTAATTTCAAAATCAACCCTTTGAGGATATTTGGCGATGGCTCCCGTGCGATTGTGTAGTGTTACCAAGAAATTTGGGCAAAATGTTGTGCTGCGTGAGATCAATTTAGAAGCCGCCGATCGCGAGTTTCTCGTCTTGGTTGGTCCCTCTGGCTGCGGGAAAAGTACTTTGCTGCGGTTAATTGCAGGATTGGAAGAAGTCAGCGATGGCTCCATTTATCTAGGCGATCGCCAAATAAATCATTTACCGCCCAAGGTTCGCGATATTGCGATGGTATTTCAAAGTTACGCGCTCTATCCCCACATGACCGTTTACAACAATATTGCCTTTGGACTACGCAGACAGCGATCACTTAAAACATCGACTCAAACGCCAACTCAAACATCTCGCGTTTCATCGCCCCTAGCTTGGTTTTCCGCAGCAGCCAAAAAACAACGCGCTGATATTGATCATAGGGTGCGACAAGTTGCCGATTCCTTGCAAATTTCGCATTTACTTGATCGCAAACCCAAAGAATTATCGGGCGGACAAAAACAACGGGTTGCTCTAGGTCGGGCGATCGCTCGCAATCCCCAAGTCTTTTTGATGGATGAGCCGCTATCCAATCTTGATGCTCAGTTACGCAGTGATACGCGATCGCAAATTGTGCAGTTACAAAAGCAATTGCAAGTGACCACGATTTATGTCACTCACGATCAAGTTGAAGCGATGACAATGGGCGATCGGATTGTGGTTTTAAATAAGGGTGATATTCAGCAAGTGGACACACCTTTGAATATCTATCGCAAACCCGCTAATCAATTCGTGGCTGGATTTATGGGTTCACCACCGATGAATTTTTTGCCTGTTAATTTCTCTCTAGATGCTGATGGTAATAGCTATTTGCAGGCAGAAAGTTTGCTCAAAGCGATCACGATTAATGAGTTCTCAATTAAAGATATTGTGAATATGATTACTGGCGATTCTGCATTTGATCGCGCAAATAGCGATCGTTCCTTTATGTTAGGCTTCCGTCCTGAAGATTTACAACCCGCCACGGCTGATACTGCTCATCTTGAAGGTGTTGTGGAACTAGTAGAAGCCCTTGGTTCAGAAACGATTGTGTTGTTAAAGTTGCAAAATCCAGTGCAAGATTGGGAATTAAGAGCGCGAGTTTCGGCGGATGTCGGTTTAGAACATCATTGGCAAATCGGCGATCGCTCTTTCTGGCGAGTGGATCTCCATAAGCTCTATGGTTTTGCGATCGATTCAGGACTCACCTTGCATCATCCTTATCGCTAAAATTTTCTATAGCGCGATCGCCTTACTTTGATTTTTTATGAATAGGCGATCGCTGTTTGGTCATTTCAATGATGGGGCGATCGCCTTACTTTGATTTTTTATGAATAGGCGATCGCTGTTTGGGGACTTTGCTAATGGGGCGATCGCATTGTTTTGATTTTTAGTGAATAGGCGTTGCGAGTATAGTTATTTACAACCAAAGGGAGTCAAGATTATTTCTGGTGCTTAGAGAAATAAAGGAAGTTCTTGGTAATTTCGATACTTACTTAATGCTATGATATCCATATCATATAACCCATATATAGCTTACTCATAACTTATGAGTATTGTGTTTAGATCTTTTTTTATTAATAATGGATTCAAGGTTCAGTTGCAAGGCATATCTAGTTTGCATAGTAGATTGTGTAGTAGAGGTTCTATTATGAATGATCCCTATAATAAAAGACGGTTCGATCACCTTGAGTTTTATGTAGGCAATGCCAAACAAGCAGCGCATTACTACTCCAGTTGTTTTGGCTTTAAAAATACAGCTTATTGTGGACTAGAGACTGGTGAACGGAAAGTAAGCTCTTATCTAATGGAACAAGGAGATATCCGTTTCGTTTTGAGTTCATCATTCAGTCCAGAGCACTCGATCTCTCAGAGCGTCATAAGACATGGAGATACAATTGCTATCGTTGCTCTTGAAGTTTCTGATGTAGTTGAATCGTACAATCAAGCAATTTCACATGGTGCTATTAGCCATAGTCCACCAACTGAACAAGACGATGAATATGGTGTATTGAAGTATGCATCTGTCCATGTTTATGGTGATGTATTAATCAAATTCGTAGATCGCAGTAAATATTCTGGATTTTTTGCACCAGGTTTTGTTACGCGATCCTCAACTGCATCTACCCCAGTTGGTTTGAAGCATATCGATCATGTCGTTGGCAATGTCGAACAAGGTGAAATGGATCGATGGTGTGATTTCTTTGTCGAAGCACTTGGATTTGATATGCATATGCATTTCGATGATCGTGCAATTTCAACAGAATATTCTGCTTTGATGTCCAAAGTGCTGCGGTGTAATGATAAAACCTTCTTCAATATAAACGAACCAGCCATTGGCAAGCGCAAATCTCAGATTCAAGAATATCTAGATTTCCATTATGGTGCTGGAATTCAGCATATTGGTTTCTGTACCGATGATATTGTTCAAACAGTTACTCAGCTAAAAAAATCTGGGGTTGAATTTATCCCTATTCCCAAAGCCTACTATGAGAATCTAGAAAATTGGGTCAGAGAAACATCCCTTCCTGTGGAACAACTAGCAGAGCTAGGAATTCTCGTTGATCGCGATCTCGATGGTTACCTATTGCAGATTTTTACCAAGCCAGTCGGCGATCGCCCAACGCTATTTTTTGAGATCATTGAGAGACACGGCTCAAAAGGCTTTGGATCAGGCAATTTCAAGTCTTTATTTGTTGCCCTTGAAAAAGAACAAGCCCGACGTGGAAACTTATAGAAAAATCTCTTCTAGTATATGAAACTTTAAGGTACTGTATAGCATAGGCAGATTAGTGATTACACCCTATTGCTTATGTTGATCCACCAGTATATAGAAGCCCATTCTATCAACCGACCAGATGCGATCGCGCTGAGATGCAAACAAAGCCAATCTACTTATGGACAACTTCATGAGTATACTAATCAACTCGCTTATTATCTGAACAGTCTTGGTGTCAGTAACGAGGATCGGGTCGCAGTTTGTCTAGAGCCATCACTAGAGGTTGCCGTTAGTTTATTAGCAATCTTCAAAGTCGGTGGTGTTTATATACCCCTTGATCCAAGCTATCCATTAGAGCGGCTGGCTGATATCTTGGCAGAGATTCAACCCAAGGTTTTGATTACACAGACTCACCTTTTAGCAAACCTACCAATCACTTCAGAGCATATTTTCTGCATTGATGAAGACTGGCAAAAAATTCAAGATTTGCCAGCCCAAGATCTTGAATGCAAGATTTCCCCGCAGCAAACGGCTTATATTGTTTATACGTCTGGTACAACTGGAAAACCGAAGGGAGTAATGGTAAGCCATAGCAACCTGTTGCATTACATCCTAGTTGCACAGGAGAAATATGGCTTTCATGCTCAGGATGTGATGCCTGCGATCGCCCGTTTCACATTTAGTATTTCATTCTTTGAGCTACTTTCTCCACTAGTCGCGGGTGGAACTCTACTTATTCTTGAACGCGATCAAATTTTAGACTTTAAACGAATGACTGAAATCTTGGAGCAGATTACAGCAATTCATGCTAGTCCAAGTTTGCTAAAAGCGCTATTGACCCATATTGAACAAGAACAGATAGCGCCTCAACAATTTCAAAATCTCAGACATGTCTCGACTGGCGGAGATATAGTTCCTGTAGATATTCTCGATAGAATGAAAAGAGCCTTTCAAGACGCTGAAATCTTTGTAATTTATGGCTGTAGTGAATCGAGTTGCATGGGTTGTACTTACGCGGTTCCTAGACAAGGAAATATTACCAAAAGTTTAGTTGGACAACCATTCAATAATGTATTCATACGACTGTACGATGAAGATCAAAGCATGGTGTCGATCGGAACCACTGGCGAGATTTACATTGGTGGTGCGGGCATAGCCAAAGCGTATCTCTATCGTGAGGAATTAACTCAAACTAAGTTTGTTACGATAGATGGAGTGCGTTTTTATCGAACAGGTGACATAGGGCGGTTTGACGAAGATGGCAACCTCGAAGTTTTGGGTCGTTCTGATTTCCAAATCAAGTTGCGCGGAATTCGGATTGAGTTGAATGAAATAGAAACATTCTTGCGTCAGGCTCCTGGTGTTAAAGATGGAGTAGTAGGCTCTTGTGAACTTGAATCGGGAGAAAAGGGCTTAGTTGCATATATTGTATTAGAGCAAGGAGGAAATTTTATTCCTGAGATTCGTCGCTTTTTAATGACAAAGTTACCAGACTATATGGTTCCTAATATGTTCATGCAATTAGAAGCTTTACCTCTAAACATAAATCAGAAGATCGATCGCAAAGCCTTACCTCCGTTTGATGCTTCACAATCGATAAATTCAGAATTTGTCTCCCCTCGAGATCGAGTAGAGCAGCAATTAGCAAATATTTGGGCAAAGCTGTTAGGACGGAAATTGGTTGGGATTCATGACAACTTTTTTGATTTAGGGGGACATTCACTTTTGTCGATGCGCTTGATATCGCAAATAGAGCAAGTCTTTGATTATCGGTTTCCTCTAAAATTATTTTTCCAAATAAGTACGATTGCTGAAATGGCGGAATCGATTCGTCAAAGGGTATCTGATAGCAGCGATATTGACAATCTAGCTTTAGGGCTTGGAATGGAAGACTATCGAGCGTTATTGTGCCAAAGTGCTGGTAAAACTGGTTTGCGATTGGGCAAGCGTGGCTTAATTATTCATATTTTGCCCGAATCTCAAATCTCATCGCAACCGTTTGTCTGGATTGGAGAAGTTAAAACTGCTCAAAGACTCAAGCTCAAACAGCCTATATATGTGATGCCTGGGGCGAGTTTGTCTCCATCAATGAATTCACATCAAGACTATGTTTCGGTAATCAGTTCTTTATTAGTCGATGAGTTGCTGAGTGCCCAGCCTTCTGGTTCCTATTCATTAGGGGGATGGTGTTATAACGGTTATGTAGCGATAGAGATGGCTCAGCAATTACAGAAAATGGGAAAGAATGTAGAACTAGTCACATTAATTGATGTAGATGGAACCTCCAATCTCTATAAATGGTTACATTTGCTAAATCGTTATTTTGGAACGTTAAGATACCATTTATTTAATATTTCCAAATTATCCCTTCGGCAGAAGTGGACGTACATTCGCAATAGAATTGAGGCCAAAAATTCTTACTCTAAACCGCCGAAAGAAACTCAAGAGATTGAAGTTAATACTGAATTCGGACAGGATTCTGCTGATTTACTCTTCAAAGCCGGGACAGCCTATAAGCCAAAGCCCTATAGTGATAAGGTGTTGCTGATCGGTGGTAGCGAACAGATTGTTCATGGGCAAGTAGAGGTCAAATACTTCAATCTGTCTTGGTTATTGCCTCATGATGGTTGGGAGGATTTACTCCAAGGTAAAGTTTATGTAGCCAATGTTCCATGCGACCATCTAGATTTGATGGAAGAACCTTATAGTCGTCAAGTAGGTAAGATTATTCAGCGAACCTCAGGTTTACCTGACACTGTCCACCATTTACAACCTCCTCATCCATACTCTGAGAAGCTATGATTCCTAAACCCCATATTCCCGCCGAACCAATTGGAGAATATCCAGATGTAGATTGTTGCGATTGGTTAAGAATGCATCGGCTTTGGGGACAATTACCAGATTCAGCATTACAACCCACATTCCGCTCATAATGGAAGGCAAAAAACAATTAAGAATCAGGTGCAGGGAGGAGATAGTAGCGTTGGCAGGCAAGAGAAAAGAAATTTAAAATACGAAGACGAAGAGCCGACAAATTAGCAATTTGAGTAACACCCTGAAAACAAACCAAATGAACCGCCATAAAACATTGAAACACCCAGCGTAAAGTCGGGGAATTAGTGGGTGGGAATAGCTCAGATTCATCATGAATTGCTTCAAGTCTGGTCGATGGTCGAGTGAATATCTATGGGTAATTTCGATACTCCCTTCTTCTTCCTTGCCATATTCGGGACTCGTGATACCAAATGATTACTGTCCAAAATTAAGTCAATGACAATGTGAAGATATGTAACAATTGTAGGGATAAAGCATATCTATAAATATAACTAAATCGTTGCAATGGTTTCAACAACAACTCAACCGATCGCAGGTCAATATTGGCTGTGGCGTGGACAAAAAATATATTTCCGTTCTTGATTAATTTAATCAGCAATTGTTGATGATTTGTGGCAATGATCTTCTCCCAAAACTCATTGAAGTATCCATCGGCGCTTTCTATGGAGGTTATGGCGATCGCTACATCCCGATATAGTCGTTTTGGACATTGTGATGCCGAAGATGAATGGCTATGAGCTTTGCCACGAATTAAGAGGAAATCCTGAAACTTGGAACACTAACATTATCATCTGTTCCGCAAAATCAACAAAAGTTGATCGCTATTGGGGGATGCGAAATGGGGCTAATGCTTATATCAGTAAGCCTTTTCCACCGCAAGAACTAGTTGATACGATCAATGAATTGTTAAATGCATGATCGCCTTTGTGAATTTATTGACCATCTACTCAAAAAGAAATGAACTGATGTTAACCCAGCCGAAGGACACACTCATTTTCTTAATTTATCGCTAAAGATGCTTAGAACCTGTCATTGAGTAGGTAAATTAGCTTATTCTGCCTAGTCCACCTGGATCAATTCGACCTTTACCACCAGGTTCTTCAGTCGTCTGAGTGTCAAATACTATGTTTTTTTGAGGAACTATCGCTAAAACAGTTGTATTCACTGAATCACTGTTAGCAACCGTATTTCCCATTATCGAAATGTTGTTTGAAGGGAAACTAGCAGAAAATATCACTAAAGTAGGCAAGGAAAGCGATACCAGAAATGCTCTTAATGCAACCATGATGTTTCATTACCCAAAAACTTACATTCGGTAATTGTAGAACATAAGCGGTAATTAATGGCAATTGTCGGTAGAGCGTATTAATTCTTAACAAAAAAATAAACTTTTTGATGTATAGACGAACAGATTTGTTTTTGGATTTTTTGTTGCATTAGATCCAAATACGCATAACATTCCACCATATCTTCAATAAATATTGAGAATGTATATAAAAGCACAAAAATAGTTGAGATAAACACAAATTGGGTTTGATGTGCTTCGCTCGACTATTCAAAAATACAAATTATCTTTCGCTGCCCTCAATTAAGTCTCAAATTTGATTAGGCATATAAATTTTGAGGAGTTTTAGACTCTGGTAGCAGTAAGTGGTCGAAAATCGCATCTCTTAAACTTGGGGTCGATACATTCTCTCCAAGCATACATTTCAATAGTAAATTATTGCCATAAATATAATCCTCTAAAGCCGTTTTATCTTCATCTTCAAGAATCACTCGATGACCGATATCAAAACGTTTGAGCATTAAGTCTCGGAGATTATTCGCCCAGTCCTGCCAAATTAATATTGAGTCGGTATCTGATGGGATTATATCGTACAGACTCTGTAAATCTTCCACTAGATTAGGCATATCCTCAATGAGTTTAGCCTTAGCGATCGCCAGTTCAAATTCTTTACTGATAGTTGTATCTACATCAACCTCTAGCTCTCGTTTTGTGAATGGCGAGGCTTGCTTGAGTTTTGTTGATTCCTCAATCTGATCAATAGCTAAATCATAAATAATCACTAAATATAGAGCCACTACGAGTTTTGGTTGATTAGGAGTGAAACTTTTTCGACTTTGGTTAAAAACGACTGCCTGATCTGAAAGTTCCTGAGCATAGCTATAGTTAGCGTTGACATCGTAACGTAGTAAGTATAAATCAGCTTCTAGCCCAGTCGCTAAAATAAACGCCCGCCAAGAGGATGAGTCAACATAGAAGGATTGGGTAATTTTGTACATCCACGTTAACATTTTAGTCAATTCATCTCTTCCATTAATTGCAAGATTAACATTCCAAAACATTTGTCTAAAAAAATTGTCAGCATTGTTTAGTTTTTCGGACAACATTAGAAAAACTTGTTCCCATTGACGATCAAGCCAGTATCTTTGCAGAATACTGCGATGCAGGATATGATCGTTCCCCAATTGACTATTTATATACTCAGCAACAAAGTACTTTTGAAAAGTTAAATGGGGAAAAGAATGAAGGAGATCTGTTTGAGGAATAAGCAAACCATGATCTCTGATTAGTACCTGTAGTAATAATGCAGCACCATCATCAATCTCATCGGGATGGATGGTAGAGACTTTACTTAAACATTCACGCACTTCTTTTTTTAGTTCATCTTCTGACCAGAGGAACTGCATAGATGGTTTTCTGGTAAATCCACGATAGGCAATCTGTGCAAATAATTCTACTTTTCGAGCATCAGATATCTTATTTGATTTAATTGGAATACGATTAATGCGGCGAGTGGCATCCCATCTTCGTAGCAATATATTCACAACATCTTTAAGAAGTTCACTGACATTTTTAGGAAATCCAAATTCCTCCTTGAATCTAAGGCAGAGATAAGTCAGAGTTAGAGGGTTTGTAGCTGCTTGGGATATGGATTTATTAAGCTTAAGCTCACTTAAAAACCTTACTGAATACTCTTGTGGCTGCCAATTATCATCGGGATCTACTTGTTCATCTTTTTCTTTGCTTACTTCAAACCAACTGTTAACGAATTCAGAAATCTGATCGATATCAAAGCTTGCAATTCTTACCTCATCAAATTGTTCAATTCTACATTCGGGAATGCCCAAACGGGTAGTAACAATAAATCTGTTTTTGTCGTAAACGTCGAGAAATTCAACGATCTGATCGCAAGTACCGACTATATTACTATACTCATCTAGGGCATCGAGTAGGATTAGAAAATCTCCATTTTGCAACATATTCTTGATTTCGATTCGGGAAAGGATTCCATCAAATCTTTGGGCAATGATGTTCTCTAACCCAAAATTATTTATATTATCTCCAGAAACTTTAACTGACACATAGACTGGTATGTATAACTTTTCAAAATCTTCAAAGCAAGTAGACTGATCGAGATATCGCAGCCCAATATTTTTAATAAACGAAGTTTTGCCTGCTCCAGGACCGCCAAATATCATTAGATATTGAGATGTTTTGATTTTTTCCCGCGCTGGCATTCGTTTCTCTTCAGAGAAAGTGGTAATGGCATCCGAATCTCTTAGCGTCCTACTGATTTCTTCATGATTTCTGAAGTTTGAAACTTTAGATTTTGCAATAAAAAATGTCTTTGTATAGATTCTGTCCAGAGGTAGACTTTCTCTCATATCTAACACTTTGAGCTTGTTAAGTTTACCCCGAGTTTTTTCATAATATGGTTTCAAGCGATCTTCCAGCTTACCTTTATTTTCATTAAAAGGTTCTTTCGCATCAATTTTGTCTAAATGTGGAGGTATTTCCATCTCATTATGACTTCTCAGCGCTTTCCCATAGCTATCAAAGTCCAACAACACCTTACAGAGCCAGTTAAGCGTTTTCATTGATGCCGTAGGTGGTTCAATAGCGCTAAAAAAATTGCGAATGGTCTTGTCTGAAATAAGACTACCTGAACCATCTTTAGCTTTTTTGATCTCATCAGGGAAAGTTTCATCTAGCTTGGCACGAAGTTTACTGGGAGAGCTGTGAAAATTTTCAGCATAGGATAGTTTGAGACGATTAAAAATTCCCGAATCAACTGGTTCTGTATTACGCCTATTTTGGGATTTTGCATCATTAACTTCTACACTGTCAGACATATTTTATTACCCTTAATTACTATTCTCTAAGATTATCCGAAAACTTTTAATTTACGATACATCGCTCCGAGAGGGAGAAAAAACTAGCCCTTTGCTGAAAGTATTAGCTTATAACACTTTCAATGAAGACCAAGATTTTACATCATCCTAAAACGAAGTAAGGTTTATTTTAAGCCAATCATTTTACTTTACTACGGTGTAGAAACGCAATAGTTGTGTTCTTGGTAGTTGTGGGAAGTATATGGTAAAAATCGGTATTCGACTTCTATCTCAACAATTTAGAAGTCGATTTTGTCTAGGCTGCTAAGGAATATTCATCAACTTCATCAACAAAATAGAATTCATGTGCAATTCTCTTCAGCTTTTTACTTCCTGAACCACGGCGAGAAAAAACGATAGTTTGTTTGCGATGACTTTTTAAGATATTGAGAAGATGAGCATAGTCTCCATCTCCAGTCACAATAATAAAAACATCAGGAGAAGGGGTGCTTTCTACGATTCCAAGACAATCGTACATACACTTACAGTCAACACTATTCTTAATATTGAAAATTTTACATCATCCTAAAACGAAGTAAGGTTTATTTTAAGCCAATCATTTTACTTTACTACGGTGTAGAAACGCAATAGTTGTGTTCTTGGTAGTTGTGGGAAGTATATGGTAAAAATCGGTATTCGACTTCTATCTCAACAATTTAGAAGTCGATTTTGTCTAGGCTGCTAAGGAATATTCATCAACTTCATCAACAAAATAGAATTCATGTGCAATTCTCTTCAGCTTTTTACTTCCTGAACCACGGCGAGAAAAAACGATAGTTTGTTTGCGATGACTTTTTAAGATATTGAGAAGATGAGCATAGTCTCCATCTCCAGTCACAATAATAAAAACATCAGGAGAAGGGGTGCTTTCTACGATTCCAAGACAATCGTACATACACTTACAGTCAACACTATTCTTAATATTGAAAATAGCGCTAATTAGGCGAAATCCCAATCTTTTCAGTAGACTTCCATCACTAGGTGAGTTTTTCCATTGCCTCGTGTAAGCGTTCTGAACAACAAGATTTCCCTTGGACTGAGCAAAATTAATCCAACTCTCTGCTAGTTGTACATCAGGGACATTCTCATAATCGACAAAAAGAGCAACTGTTGATGACATAGATTTTTCCCATTGTGTCAGGTGCTGTTGAAGTGAGATAGACATCACAATCATATAAAAAGAAGCGATTCAGGGAAGTTGATAATGATTTTGATACATAACCATTATCAATTCCCCTAAAACTTTTCCACTTTAAGCATAATCAACGTCCAAAGAAACAGGTTCATAAGTAGTAAAGCCGCCAACCTTATTACCCAATGCACCTAGTCGGAGAATAACAGTTCTGATTGGATCGTGTTCCAAAATCAAACTTCCAAAAATGGGCTTATAAAACTCATGAGTTTTACCAGAAAACTTTTCGGTGAGTACGACCCGAATGCATTCCTCTTTTTGAGTTCCATAAACTCCTATCAAGGCATCTCGATTGAGTCCAAAGTTAGATTGATCAGAGCCATTATTTTGCATAACTTTCTCCATTCAAGGTTGAATCATTATCGATGTAATTATCATCAAGCAAGAATCATTATTTGTAAATAGAATTATTGAGTACTTGTAGGCACTAAACGGTAATTACTCAAAATGGCTCTATTTACCAAAAAATTCCGTGTCAAAAAGAAACATTGAGTAACCCTTAAAGTGCTTTTTAATAAATAAATATTATTGGCAAAAAAAGGTAACTATCGGCAATATAAAAGCAGGAAAATTTAGAATTTAATGGTAGTTTTTGGTATTGTTGAAATCCCATGAAACCAACGTTTTTGAGCTTTTTTAAGCGTTATTATTTTATGCTAATGTATGACAAGTTACTTGAAGGTAAATCACAATGGACGAATTTGTAAATCATGAAAGTTTTTTGAATTCACTAGATTTTACTGTTCAAGATCTAGTGTCTAAAGAACCCTCGGCTTGTGTAATGGAAGAAAAGCCTTTTTCACTCTCCCTAGAGCAATGCCTTCACTATTTAGAGCCAAGAGAGCCTACTACAAATTTTATCATAGAGGGAGGAGACGCTTCCTAATGGTCTATCTAGTTAAGAATCTTAAATCCTTTGTGCCAGTGGTGACTTTTGTTGCTTCTGGCACAATTGTTTGAGAGAGAGAGAACTAAGTTAGATTTCTCTGCAAAAATGCTATTATATTTAAGAACTGTTTTACAGGCAAGGAAACAAAAGTATGTCAACTAAAGAAATAACGAAAGAAATAGCAGTTAGTATTCCCGAAGATGTACTTCGTGAGCTTAAGTGGCTTGCTGAGACTATGGGTGTGTCGCCCTCGATCGCTTTGCGTCATGCGATCGCCACAGACAGCTATATCCAAAACGAAATCAAGAACAAATCAAAATTTTTGGTCAAGAAGCACAATAACTCAACTCACGAAATTTCTTGGACAGATCCTAAAGAAGTTGTAAAGGCGCTAGATGCTACGGTAAGTTGATGACGCAAGAAAATGACAACGATCCCTCAGAAAATGAGCCAATATCGCTTGATAGTGCATCTGACAAGGTGCAGCCAAAGGACTTTTTGACCTCAGCTAATCCTGTAGAGGAGGGTGAGTCCCTATACGTTTTACGAGAAAAAACAAGATCTAAGCTTGCCGAATTTTTGATCTACAGTTTTATAGGTACTGTAGCGGCTGTTTTTGTGATCATCATAATTGATAAAACTTTTTACTACCTTGCTTCAGACAAAGACAAGTTTAAAGAGCAGCCTGGTACTAAAGATCTCATCACGCTCGTTTTAACCACACAATCGACTTTGGTTGCCGCAGCGATCGGTTTTTATTTTGGGACTCGTGATACCAGATGATTACCGCCCAAAATTAAGTCAATGACAATATGAAGATATGTAACAATTGTAGGGATAAAGCATATCTAAGAACATTAGTGAATTGTCGCAATGGTTTCAACAACAACTCAACCGATCGCAGGTCAATATTGGCTGTGGCGTGAACAAAAAATATATTTCGTTAAAGCAGGGCATAATCCCCAATTGCCGCCATTGCTTCTAGTACATGGGTTTGGGGCATCGACAGATCATTGGCGCAAAAATATTTCTGAGCTTAGTCAAGACTTTGAAGTATATGCGATCGATTTGTTGGGATTTGGGCGATCGCAAAAACCTGCATGGGAATATAGCGGTGATTTGTGGCGCGATCAACTCCATGATTTTATTACCGAAAATATTCAACGTCCCACTGTGATCGCGGGTAACTCCCTTGGTGGTTACTCTTCATTATGTGTCGCGGCGGGATATCCCCAATCAGTAGCAGGAATTATTTTGCTAAACAGTGCGGGACCTTTTACCGATACCAATCCCCTTGGCTCGAAAAAAGTTAATCCTGTACAGAAAGCGATCACCAGAAATTTACAGGGGATTTTGCGGCAACCTTGGGCAAATCAACTGTTATTTAACTTTGTGCGTCGAAAATCGCGGATTCGTAGCACCCTGAAAAAAGTATATCTGGATCAATCCGCAGTCACCGAGCAGTTGGTGGAAGAGATTTATCAACCTTCCTGTGATGATGGCGCGGCGCAGGTCTTCGGCTCAGTATTTAGTACGCCACAGGGTAAAAAAGTAGATGAATTATTAGGAGCGATGAGTTGTCCTTTATTAATGATTTGGGGTGAAGGCGATCCTTGGATGAATTCTAGTTCTAGAGGCGCAAAGTTTCGTGAGTTTTATCCATCACTAACGGAACATTACATAAAAGCTGGACATTGCCCCCATGATGAGAGTCCTGAAGTTGTTAATGGATTAATGCGAGATTGGTGTAAGTCAATTTTTTAACAAGAAAGGCGGTGCAATGCACCGCCTTTCTTGTTGGAGCGCAAAGCGCTGTAAGATCAATATAAAAAGAAAAAATGGCAACTTGGCAATGTATTAGTGGCTGTGGCGCTTGTTGTTATCTTGAACCGAGCGATCGCCCTGACTTAGAGGACTACCTTACCCCCACAGAACTACAAAAATATTTGAGTATGGTCGGGGCTGATGGTTGGTGTATTAATTTTGATCGCCTCAATCGTCAGTGCGGGATTTATGCCGACCGTCCACGATTTTGTCGAGTACAACCCGATACTTTTTTTGATATGTTCGGGATCGAGCCAGAGGAACTGGATGAGTTTGCGATCGCCTGTTGTGAAGAACAAATCGAATCGATCTATGGCGATCGATCTTTAGAGTTGTTACGTTTCGAGAATGCGATTTACTAAAGCCCAAATTGTTTCAGCCAAAAACTTTTATTTTTCCCCTTGACAGCAACCTAGGTTAAACGCAAAGCGCTATAGTTGTCCCGATCGCATTTTTGTCCAAAGATCTTGATATTGGGAAATTGCGGCGGTTGGTAAGGGTGCGAGTAATTCACTCTTGGCAAATATATCTGGAGAGAAAAACTTAATCGGATCAGCTTTAACGCTAGCAGGAACTTGCTCTAAGGCATTAGATGTACTAACTCCATCGGTCAAAGCGGTAATTTGAGCAGCGATCGCAGGGGTGAGAGAAAAATCCATCCATTCAGTGGCGGCGATCGCCATCTCGCCCTTGGGGATCACCCAAATATCGATCCAAAGTGATGTGCCATCTTGAGGAACCACAACTTTGAGGGTGGGGTTTTGTTTTTGGGCTTTGTACATATCACTTGTCCAGCCCACCGCCGCTAGGGCATCATCTGCTAGAAGTGACTGCAAATAATTATCGGAACTGTAGGTTAAAACTTGGGAATTTAAACTTTTAAGTTCTTGGGTGAGCTTGGTAAAAAGATCCTGATTTGCGGCTAAATTTTCTTGCTGATAGGACTGCCCCATTTTTTTTAATACTAAGCCAATCACTTCCCGCGCATCATCAGGCAGTGTCAGTTTATTTTTGAGTTCCGATCGCCATAGATCAGACCATTGCTTAATTTCAAATTTGAGTTTATCTTCACGATAGGCGATCGCCGTTGCGCCCCAGCGATAGGGAATTCCCCAAACTTGATTATTGCGGGTGACACTTTCTTTCCACAAGGGACTGAGTTTTTGCCATTGAGGCATTTTCTCTAACAAGTTGGGCGCGATCGGTTGAATTAGGGATTGCGCGATCGCCAGATCGAGCCAACCATCGCCGATGCTAAATATATTTGGCGCTTTGTCTTTGGCAAGCGTAGGATAATTTTGCAGTTCTTGCCAAAGTTTAGAGGGTAAATTTTCGGCTTTATATTCGGTCTTTTTTTGAGATGCTGACTCAAATTGGCTAATGACTTTGCTGGGGAGCGCTCCCAATAATCCTGTAATTCGTAAGCGATCGCCGTGATCAAAGGGATTTGCCCATTGACATCCCCCAAGAGTAGCGATCGCTGCTCCACCAAAAATCAAAAACTTACGTCTATCCATTTATTACTTTAAATTATTACTTCACGAATGGACGCATGAGCAGATAGCCAGCCCCAAAGGAAGTGAGGATAATCGCCACAATCGTCAATGTCAAGACCCAACCGCTTAATCCTCCTGATTCGTTAGATTCTTCGATTGATTCAGTGCGAAGAGGTCGCGAAGAAATTTCTTCGCGAATTTCTAGTTTGGGAATAGCTTTTGGCTTTGGTGCTGTAGCTGGGACTGTTGCAGGAGCATCAAACGCCGCAAAAGAACTATCGTAATACAGAGTCTCACCTACCATTGGCTCACTTGCCGATTGGGTGGCTTGAGGGGCTGATTCAGTCGCCAGTTGTCTTGCTCTAGAGATGGCTTCTTGGATGGCGTTATTGGTCTGCTGCACTGGCGCTTTACGAGGAGCGACCTGTGCTGCGGGTTTGTCAACGGGGCGAGGGCTAGTAGCAGGTGGACGACCTTGAGGAGCAGGATTTTTTGACGGCGCAGGATTTTTCGATGGCGCAGGATTTCTGGATGGTGTAGGACTTACTTGAGAGGAGGCGCGGATACCTGCCAAAATCTCCGATAGTTTAGAATCGGGTAGATTTGATTGGGCAACAATCGCCTGAACTCGATCTGTAGACTGGGCGATCGCTTCAAACTCTTGCAGCAACATCTGATTTTGCTTAGTTAACTGCTCATTTTGCAACTGAAAAAAGGACAGTTTTGCTTGAGCCGATTGTAACTCCGCAGCTAGTTCGCGGTACACAGTCACAGGTACTGAAGCCTGATAACCAGATTGAGAAGTTGTGGGTTTAAAGACTGGATTCGCTTGCATAGACGGCAGCACCGTAAACTGTGAAAAATTTAGATGCGACTATACCATATTTCTTGTTGTTTGTTTATTGATTTTTATAGCAAATTAGCCTTGGGTAAAAAATACTGATAAAACTGATAAGCTGAACTTAAACTGAACTCAAGTATGCAACTTAAGAGGCTTAGACATTGCTGCAACCCGAATTTTTATATCGCTTTCTAAAAGTTGCTGCTGTCAATGTGGTATCGAATGTCACCATACCGCTATCAGGCGCAATCAGCGTGGCTTTCTTAGGGCATTTGTCAAGTATTAGCTATTTAGCAGGTGTAGCGCTGGGAGCGATTATCTTTGACTTTCTCTATGAGAGTTGCTCCTTTATCAAGTCTGGCACAACCGCGATTACCTCTCAATCCGTTGGACGCGATGACCGCGAGGCGATACTGCTGGCGGGACTGCAAAATGCTTTAATTGCTCTGGGATTAGGGCTGCTTTTTCTGCTGTTGCAATATCCTTTAGGCAAGATCGGTTTTATGTTGCTGAACGCTGCTCCCGATGTCCAACTTGCAGGGATTAATTATTTTAATAGTCGGATTTGGGGTGCGCCTGCGGCTTTTGTCAACTTGGTTTTAATTGGCTGGCTGCTAGGACAGGAGCAGAACCGTAAAGTTCTTGTACTCACTATTATTGGTAATGTTGCGAATGTTGTCCTGAATTACCTCTACATAGTACTTTGGAACTGGTCAAGCATGGGAGCGGGTTTATCACAGGCGATTAGTCAATATATAACCCTATTCGTAGCGCTGGTGATGATTGGGCGCGAAGTTTCTTTTAAAGAAATCGCAGGTTTAACAGGTAAAATTCTAAACTGGTCAGCACTGAAGGCGGCTTTTGTGTTGAATGGCAATCTATCAGTTCGCTCCATCGTGATCGTATGTATATTCATTCTTTTTAATGCTTTTAGCGCCACATTGGGAACTGAAGTTCTGGCGGAAAATGTTTTACTGTTGCAAATGGTGGCGCTCAGCATGTACATGTGTGATGGCGTAGAATATGCTACTGCGACTTTTATTGGTCAATTTCAAGGTCAGGGAGCAACGGATAAATTTGTGCCGCTTTTGCAGATTGCTTTAGGCACTAATTTGGTAATTGGTGTGGTGGTTGGGCTGGTGGCTGTTGTTGGGGTTACTCCCCTATTCCATCTATTCACAAGTCATGGTGAATTAATTGAAGCTGCTAAAGTTTATATTGATTGGATACCGCTTGTGGTCGTGAGCGCAGGATTTGCTTATATTCTCGATGGATATTTTGCGGGTTTGAGTGAGGGCGGTGCTGTCCGCAATACTTACTTGATCAGTGGTTTTCTGGGAATTACTTCTCTATGTTTAGCAACCTTTTATTTTCATAGCAATCATTTTTTATGGTTTGCTTTATCTCTATTTATGATATCTTGCACGTTAATTTTGGGATTGCAAATCCCGATGACTCTACAATCAAATGAAGAATCAAATGCAGAAAAAGAGGCGGTTGTGAATCTATGAAATACCGAAAATTGGGTAACAGCGAATTGTTGATTTCGGAAATTAGTCTTGGTTCTTGGGGTGTTAATGAGGGTGTAGAAAAGCAAAATGCCGAGGCTTGTATTCATAAAGCCTTTGATTTGGGTATTAATTTCATTGATACTTCTAATTCCTATGCGGCGGGTGGTGCGGAGTCATTTCTAGGAGAAGTTTTACAAGGAATTGAGCGATCGCATTATCTGCTCGCCACCAAAGTATTCTTCCCAATGTCACCAACTGATAAAGGACTATCCGCACCCCAAATTCGCAAACAAATTGATGCTTCCTTAAGTAGATTGCGTACCGATTATGTCGATCTCTATCAATGCCATCGCTATGATCCAGATACACCCTTAGAGGAAACGATGCTGGCGCTCACGGAGGTAGTACGTCAGGGCAAAGCGCGTTACATTGGCTTTAGTGAATGGAGTCCCGCACAAATTGAAGCAGCCTTTAGTTTTGCTGATACGGAACACTTTGTTTCTAGTCAGCCGCAGTATTCGATGCTATGGCGCAATCCTGAAGCAGAAGTGTTTCCCCTATGTGCCGCCAATGGGATTAGTCAGATTGTCTGGTCTCCTTTGGCTCAAGGTGTCCTGACTGGTAAATATAAACCCAAACAAGCTCCACCTAAGAATTCGCGGGCAGCTAATGATCAGATGAATTGGTATTTGCTAGAGGAGTTATTTAGCGATCGCATTCTCACCGCCGTACAGCAACTAAAACCGATCGCCCAAGAAGTAGGAGTGAGTATGTCCCAGTTGGCGTTGGCTTGGGTACTACGTTCTGAGTATGTAGTTTCAGCGATTATCGGTGCTAGTCGTCCCGAACAAATTGTCGATAATGCGGCTGCATCAGGAATAAAACTAAGCGATGAGGTATTGGCAGCAATCGATCAAATTTTAGGAGCGGTCATTCGCAACCAATAACTCAGTGTCAAATGGCGATCGCTTAAATCCATCATCACAAATTAGTAAAGCGATCAAGCAAACCAAATATCGTAAATTCATTATTGATGATAGTATATACAATGTAGATACATTGACGGTGATTTTTATGACTGCCGCGATGTATAGCTTTACCATACTTCATTCCCAACTGAAACACCCGTAGAAATTACTGGATGCAGATGATCGGAGGTCATACCATCCAGTAATTCATCTAGAGTATATTTTTTACGCCTATGCGGAGTCAAAACAATCTTGCCATCAATAATATCAATATTGATTTCGCTTCCTGCTTGAATTTGTACCTGTTCAGCAATAGCTTGAGGAATGCGTATAGCCAAACTATTACCCCACTTAGCGATCCCTGATCGTGGCGACATTGTTTGGCTAGATTTCGATCCACAGGCTGGGCATGAACAATCTGGGCATCGTCCTGCTTTTGTGATTTCGCCGATCGCCTATAACCAAAGGTCAAGCTTGGCACTGCTGTGTCCGATTACTTCTAAAATTAAGGGATGGAAGTTTGAGGTTCTGCTCACGGATACCAAGACTAAGGGAGTGATTCTTGCTGATCAGATTAAGAGTTTAGCTTGGCAAGCTAGAAAGATAGCTTTTATTGAGAAGGCTTCTGTAAGCATTATTGATGAAGTTATCAGCAAAATTGAGGCGTTATTAATCTAAATCTATCATTACGAATTGGCAAGGCGATCGCTATCTTTTTTGCAATTGCTCCACTAACTTAGTTATGGGTCTCAAGAAAGGATATTTATGATAGGCTAGGGCAGTTATGAAAACAGTGAAAATATTTTTAGGGTTTTTAGCTTTAATAGACAAATATTTATAAAAAACTCAAAGATAAGTAATTAAAGTAAGAGATAAAACATATGAATGGATCAAGATTTATTCATCAATTAAAGATTCAAAATTTTCTTTCGTATGGAAGTACCGAACAGATAATTGATCTACAACCGCTTAACATAATTATTGGAACTAATGCTTCTGGAAAGTCCAACTTGCTTGAAATAATCGGGTTTCTCCAAGCATCACCGAAAGACTTAATGAAACCAATTCGTGATGGAGGAGGAGCTAGGGAATGGTTTTGGAAAGGCAGCAAAGATGTTTCTCCTATAGCAAAAATTGAAGCACTAATTAATTATCCTGATGGCCCAATGCCATTACGTCATAGGCTTGAGTTTGCTCTTGTTGCTGAGCGCCTAGAGATTACTGATGAAGCGATCGAAAATGAACAGAAAGACTATCCTGACGAAAAAGATGTTTATTTCTACTATCGTTATCAACAGGGCAATCCGACAATTAATACGAGAATGTCTAAGGGGATTCGTGCCTCCAGCAAGAAACTATCAGAATATCGAAACTTAATGAGAGAGTCCTTAAAGCCAGATCAATCTGTACTTTCTCAGCGTAAAGATCCCGATCTTTATCCAGAATTAACCTATATAGCTAATCAATTTTCTGAGATAAAGCTCTATCGCGAATGGAACTTCGGTAGGTATACGGCGGCAAGAATACCACAGAAAGTAGATTTACCAGAAGATTTTCTGTTAGAAGATGCTAGTAACTTAGGTTTAATTCTTAATAATTTGCAGCATCGTATCGGTATGAGTCAAATAACTGAAAAGATGCAGGAGTTTTATGCCTTAGTAGAAGATATTACAACAAAAATATCTGGCGGTACGGTTCAAATTTTTCTCCATGAAAGAGGCTTAAGACAACCAATACCAGCAACCCGTTTATCTGATGGGACATTACGTTACCTGTGTTTACTTTCAATACTTTTAGATCCTACTCCACCTCCTCTAATTTGTCTTGAAGAACCAGAGCTAGGCTTACACCCTGATATCTTACCAACACTTGCAAATTTACTAATTGAAGCATCGCAACGCACTCAATTAATTGTAACTACACACTCTGACGTACTGATTTCAGCATTTAGTGAAGTACCTGATGCCGTATTAGTTTGCGATCGCGATGAAACAGGGAGTCATTTGAACAGGGTAGATCCTAATAACGTGAAAAGTCTATTAGAAGACTACACCCTTGGTGAATTGTGGCGCATGGGTGAATTGGGAGGTAATCGATGGTAACTAAGATTAAAGTCTATATGGAAGGTGGTGGGAAGGACAAAAATGGTAAAGCGATGCTTAGAGAAGGAATGACCAAATTTCTAGAAAAAGCAACAGCTAGTTCTTCTGGTAGATTTCAAGTTACTTGCTGTGGCAGTAGAAACGAAGCATTGAATATGTTTAGAACGGCGCTCGAAAGACCAAATGAGAATCCTGATTATATTTTTTTGCTAGTCGATTCAGAAGCATTTGTTAAGGATGCTGATGATGGATTCAAAAGACCCAAACAACATTTGCAAACTCGCGATCCTTCTTGGGATATGCAAAGTATGAATGAAAAGCAAATCCATCTCATGGTTCAAGTTATGGAAAGCTGGTTCGTTGCCGATCCTGAAACTCTAGCTAATTTCTATGGGCAAAATTTTAATCGTAATGCTATTCCTAAAAATAATATTGTCGAGGAAATTGAGAAACTTAAAATAGAAACAGCTTTAGTGGAAGCGACAAAAAATACGACAAAAGGAAAGTATCATAAAATTCAACATGGAGCTAAAATTCTGGCGATTATCAATCCCAACATTGTTCGTGGTAAAGCATTATACTGCGATCGCTTTTTAGAAGCTATTGATATTTAAATCATCGTTTCCAGATGGCTCACATCATTCCAGACGACAAGACTCCAGCGTTCCTTCACATATTCAAAGGCGCAAAAGTTGGCATTATCTAGTTTGAACCGCCAAGTATTCCCCGATCGCAGATCGAGTACCATTTCAAAAAATCCCATGAGGACACAACCATGAGTTACCACGACTACGGTTTCATCACCTGTTTGATCAAGGTTTTCATTGGAGTGACGTTCAGCGATCGCATTCAGGATACGAAAACCTCTATCTCTGCACTGGGTTAAACTTTCACCTTTGGGAATGATATATTCATCGCCAATCTGTTCGTAGTCTTGTCGTTCTTGGGGAAATTTTTCGTGCATTTCAGAGACAGTTAATCCCTCAAATATCCCCATATTCCATTCTCGTAATTCCGCATCAAAAATGATTTTCTTTTCACATATTTCCGCAATTATATTTGCAGTTTGCACTGCACGCCCCAAGTCACTGCTATAAAGGCTGGTGAATTTCAGCCGACGTAGGCGATCGCCAATAGCTTTAGCCTGTTGGATACCTTTGGTAGTCAATGGACTATCCAGTTGTCCCATTACCTTATGCTGCGTATTCCACTCGGTTTCACCATGACGCACAATAACTAGTTTCATGAATCACCAATGGTATTTAACTAAATATTCTAATCCTAAACGAGAAGAAAACATCAGGTTGCAAGGTTCTTTCTCTTCAAGCAGCAGTCCATATTTTAGCAGATTCTCAGCTTCAGTCTTGTTGCTAATCCGAACTAAAGAAGAATGCTCTTCCCAATGTCCAAATTCAAAATGGCGATCGCTAATTTCCGTCTGCACGACAAAGAGCAAATCAACTTCTCCCGTGATTGGATGACCAGAGATACCGACAAAACGAGTGTTAGCTGCATTTAAAGTCATGGCAATTTTCATTTCTTCCCATAACTCCTGTTGAGCATCTCGATAAAAATTGATGTCTTGAGATGTCGCCGCAAATGTCGCCCATCCGCCCACAAAGTTGAGAACACCTGTATAGTCCGATGCATTCAAGCGCCTACCAATATAGACATTTCCATCCGTAGTCAAAGGAATCACTGCGACTCCAATACCCCTAGCAAAATAGGCGTAGGGATCTTGGTAATTTGTCAAGCCGCGCAGCATCAGCTTTAGTGATTCTACTGGACTGCGAGTTATGTCTAGACGACATTGAGGGTAACTAGTCGGACCAACTTCTAGGATGAAGGTATCTTGACTACGCTCCCAAAAGCCAGCCACCCCTGCCCCAGACCAGCGCACTTTGCGCTCGTCGTAACTTCCCGATGTGGTGCGATCGCTTAGCAAACCACTCTGAATTTGGGGATTAATCACGGTTTCTAAGTAAGCTTGAAACTGGGTGTTAAGTGGTTGATCATTGAGATCTTGAGAGCCATGTCCCTCTCGCACCTGAATTTTGGTGACATCTGCCACCTGTTCGGGATTAACCAAATGTAGAAAGTCATAACCAGAAGCGATCGCCTCAGATAATAAATTACCTTGAGGTAGATCGGCTAAAGCCGTAATTACTTTTTCGCGGTAGTACAGATAGTCGGCGGTTTGAGAAGACGGTAATTCCATTTGTAATCACGCATAATTAGGACTTACGCAAAATGCATTGAATCGGCGTTTGATTTTACCGTAGGGGCAATTCATGAATTGCCCCTACATCTCGACTTTTTGAGTAATTCCTACTGTTGATAGAACCGATGAATTTCAGTGATCACTAAATCTAGTTCTTGTTCAGTCAGGCTATAGGAAGATGGTAACGAAATGCCACGCTCATAAGCGTTTGTACTAACGGAATAGTCCATACGCGGATCACCCCAGCCTTCATAGCAAGGTTGCAGATGCAGAGGACAGAAAAACAATCGGGTTTGAATTCCCTGTTTCGCTAAATAGTCCGCTAGTTCATGGCGATTTTCAGCATAAAAGGAAGTAAACCAATGTACAGGCTTACAGCGTGGATCGATGAAAAGAGGCTTTAACTGCGGTATATCAGCTAACCTTGACATATAAGCTTCATGGATTTGCTGTTTACGCTCAATGATGGCAGGTAGCTTTCTCACCTGAGCCACACCAACGGCTGCTTGCATTTCCGTCATCGCGAAATTAAAGCCAATCTGTTCATGGATAAAAGTACCTCGACGCGATCGCCCATGATTCTTCAGCCGCCGACAGGTTGCGGCGATCGCATCATTGTTGGTCAAAATAACCCCACCTTCACCACAGGTAATCGTTTTGTTGCCATAGAAGGAAATCGCCCCCGCGTCTCCATAATAACCAACATGGCGATCGTTAAACTCCACACCGATCGCCTGTGCGGCATCTTCAACTACTTTCAAATCAAAGCGCTTCGCAAATTCAAGTACCGCATCTATATCGGCACTCTGACCATACAAATGCACAGGCATAATCGCCTTAGTCTTGTCATTGACCATAGTTGCGGCTGCCTCAACATCAATGCAGAGCGTATCGGCTCTAACTGGACAAAAAACAGGTTTTGCACCTGCCATAATTACCGCATTCGAGGAAGCCACAAAGGTCATGTCAGGGACAATCACTTCATCGCCATCGCCAATATTCAAAGCTTTGAGGATGCAATATAAAGCCACCGTACCATTGAAAACAGCAATTATATGTTCTGCCCCCGTTACAGCCTTCAGGCTAGATTCAAACTGTTCCGTTACTTTATTCTCAGTTAAGTAGGTGGAATCCATCACCCGCTTAACTTCCTGCCATTCACTATCATCAATCCAAGGTTGAATTTGAGGGATCATGCTAATATGTTTTCTGTTTACTTTCTGTTTATTTTTTGGTTTGTGTCGCAACTTTTTTATGGCGCGATCGGTAGTAATTTAAGCTACCCTAGTGTATCAAGATCTAGCATTATAAAAATAAAAAAATGTCTCAATATCCTAGCAATAAAGAAATCCTCACATATTTCTTTGATATTTATAACAACAAAAATTACGAAGACCTCCATGATTACTTTGCAGCCGATTACTACGATCATGGATTGCCTCAAGTGAGGAGTGTAGAAGATGCGATCGCTATCCTCAAGCTAACCCACACAGCCTTTCCTGACATTCAAGTAGTGATTAATGACCTCATTGAAGAAGGCGAAAAAATTGCCTTTCGCGGTTACTTTACAGCTACTCATCTAGGTGAATTTGTGGGAATTCCTGCTAGTGGAGCAAGAGTTGAATTTGAAGCTTTAGAAATTTTCAAGTTTGAAAACCATAAAGTTACAGAATCATGGGGATACTGGCCGATGACTGATATTTTGAGTCAAATTCAACAACATACAGAACAGAACTAAACCCTAAATATTGAAAATGCTGCGGATCTCATCGTAAGCTTCTTTCTGAATCCCCAGAGCCAGCCAAGTTACATGGACAAAATAGGCAGATAAATTATCATGATTTAGGGGATTATTGTCATAAGTATGGGTATAACAGAACTTGAAGGTACTATCGATATCCATATTCAATAAATTCATGTCAGAGTTTTCTAACATAAATCGCGAAATCACTCGTTGATCGTTTTGTCGGCTATCCATCATATATTTATCCACAAAATTATCAACTATGTAGTTGAGCATCCGCAGATAAGCCCATTTGTAGCCAATGATAAATCCACTGTTAAGATATTTTGCCTTCTGTCCAGAATAGTTTTCCAGAAAGAAAGGGAGTATATCAGCGCTATGGTGACAAAATACAGTTTCCGCCCCAATGATTAGATCCTTCCCTGTATTTTTGAAGTCCGTTACTAACCCATTGGGATCATAACGAATACACAGCACATCATAGGCATCCGTAAAGACGATAATGGAGTTGTCCGCAATCTCAGTATCATCAGCTAAAAATTCCCGAACCTTAAAAATCTTCGAGAGTAGCCCTAGGCTGGGACTGTAAGTCTCAATGATTCGCAAGTCCCCCCGTAGCGATGAATATAGTGGTTGGACAAGTGGACTATTGGCATCGCACAGAGTAATAAAAACGATTTCTTTACTCGTTTGCATCAGAGTCAACTCTTTATTACTTTTTTATCAGCATAACATAAAGTATAGCGCAATATTGATGCATTCATTTTATATTATATATCCTAAGAATTGAGGAATTTCATGTTTCTAAATTTCACAATCATCCTAGGCAATAATGTTTAATTTTAGGTTGTATGATGAGTTCCAGAAAAGCAGACACTATGGGCTGCCTGTAAGTAACCAAAATAAATATTGGGATGGTAGGTAGGGTCTAAATAGTTTTTTTGACCAAAAATGTGAAGTGAGGCTACTGAAAGTGCAGCTAATCCTCTAATTCCCTCTAAATTAGAGTTATAGATTGACTTCTTTTCTAAAGTGTAATCAATTTTACTGTCAGTTTCTATCTGTGCAGTGGTTGTCATAAATTTCCCTACCCCCATCATCTAATGCCTAAATCTTGATCCCCAACCGTACTTCCTTATCAATACGTGTAAGGATGATTTTCGGTTCTTTAGCGAAATAGTCATCAGTGGCTTTCCGTGAACCAGCCCAGCATCCATAGTCATCAATGATCAGCACGCCTCCTGTGGATAGACGAGGGTAGAGAATTTCAAATTCGGCGGCGGTGGACTCATACCAATCGGTATCTAGACGAAGCACTGAGATGATATCTGGCTTAGTTTTTGGTAGTGTTTCGAGAACATCACCTTGAATAAAATTAATCTCAAAATCAAAATTATGAATTGAGAAAGCCGCTTGAACTTCTGCCAATGGAGCATAACACCAACCAACCTCATCGCCATACTGCTCGATCATTTCTTGTCCTGTCCGACCGTATTTGTCCACGTCAAATTCCGTTGGCGCTGGCATACCTTGAAAGGTGTCATATAGATATAGCTTGCGATCGCTAATGTTGCGAGACTTGAGAATTAGCGCTGCAAGCAAAGAGCTACCACCGCGCCAAACGCCGCATTCTACAATGTCACCCGCAATATTGCGATCGAGAATATAGTTCATGGATGTATAGAGCGCAAAGAGAGCTTCTTTACTGGTCATCGTATAAGGCATGACTTGTTGATACAAATCCATAAACACGAGATCTTTATCAATATCGGGGGTGACTTGATCTTTCATAGTCACTTGATGCTTTGTGGAGAAAACGATCGTGCGCTCAGTATTCATGACGAGATGTATTGTAGTAAAGTAGTTTAATGGAATGCGTTGTCAATCTCTGTGATTATACATTACCAATAGGCAATAACTGGATAATCAAACCTTCATTTCCTCTTAATTCAAGCCTCTGACCTAGTTGCCCTCCCTGACGATCCATAAATGTAGATAGAAGAACTGTTGATTGGTTACGAAATTCTATCGGTAATATCCATTCTTGATATTCAGAACTGAAATTTAAAGCGATAAGAATGTTTGATGTCTCGTTAAAGCGGCGGTAGCAGAAAAGTTGTGGAGGTGAATATAAAGAAATATAATCACCAAGTTGTAGGGCGGATTGTTGCTGACGTAAATGTAAAAGCGATCGCGTTAAAGAAAGAAAAGAGCGAGAGTTTTGTTTTTGTGTCTTGACATTAAGGTTGTTGTAGTCATGGGTAATCGGTAGCCAAGGTTGGACTGATTCACCACAGAAACCCGCATTAGGGGAGTCATCCCAAAGCATCGGAGTGCGTTCGGGATCTCGACCAACGCCAATACCAGGAGCTTTTATTTCCCAAGGATCTTGGATATGCTCGGCAGGAATCCAGCCATCCTCCATCCCCAGTTCATCTCCATAATAGATTGTGGGTGTTCCGCGAAGGGTGAGCAATAGCATCATAGCAATTTTTGCTTGAGAAATTCCAATTCTGCTGGCGAGGCGATGTTTGTCATGATTACTTAACGACCAATTCGGCCAAGCCTTTTCAGGGAGTAATCGCTCATAGCGATCGACTATTTCTCTGACGCTTTCTGCATTCCATTGACAGTTCGATGACATTAATTCTGAATTGAGCGGTAAATGTAGTTCGTCATCGGCTCCGTAATGTGTAACAATTTCTTCTAGGGATTTGTAGAGTTCTCCTTGCAAAAGGCGATCGCCATACTGATCAACCAACGTTCGGAGCATCCGATTATAATCGTGAATTTCTGGTATGTTTTTGCTGAAAACTTCAATCAGGCGATCGGATGGTTCCATTCCTAGATGCCAGTCGGGATTGATGGGATTATCTCGAAACTGCAAATCTTTATAGGCGCGATAGGCGGCATCAACGCGAAGGCCATCTACACCTCGCTGCAACCAGAAATGAAGTACATTTAACATTGCTTCTTTGGCTCCAGCGCTACGCCAATTAACATCTGGCTGCTCTTTGAGAAACGAATGTAGATAATACTGCTCTGTTTTGTGATCCCATTCCCAAGCCGAAAGCCCGTCAAAACGTCCTAGCCAATTATTAGGCAAGCCGCCATCGGCACTAGGATCTTTCCAGATATACCAGTCGCGTTTAGGATTTGTTCGCGAACTGCGCGATTCTTTAAACCATGAATGTTGATCGGAGGTATGGGCGGCAACAAAGTCAATTACAATCTTGAGATGGCGATCGTGGCAAGCTGCGATCAAAGTATCTAATTCTGAAAGGTCACCAAAGACAGGATCAACATTAGTGTGATCGCTAACATCATAACCAAAATCAGCCATAGGAGAAGGATAGAATGGTGTCACCCAAAGGGCTTCGACTCCTAGCCATTTTAAATAATCAAGTCGCTGAATAATCCCTAATATATCACCAATACCGTCTCCATTGGAATCTTGAAAACTGCGTATATAAATCTGATAAACAACGGAAAATTTCCACCAAGGAGAATGAGACATTTTAAGTTTAATTATAGGTGACAAGAGTTAAGGCAAAAATAATTTATCTCACATAATCCTATTATCACATATTCGGTTGTACGTCTTCTGATAAAATTTGGCACACCTGACAAAGTTTAGTACTCTGCATAAATTAAAAAAATAATTACTTGAGTTCCGACTAATGACAACACAGGAAAAAATTAAAATTACCTGCATCTTCACTCATCCCACTCGCTGGGTTCCCTTTGAGTTAGTTGCTAAATATATTGACAAGAGTAAATTTGCCATTGATTATGTCATTCTCAATGAAGGCGATCCGATGATTGCTTATTTGCAGGATCTTAATATTCCTTGCACGGTTACTTCCTATCCAGACTATAGCAATACCCCAGAAATGGTCAAATTTCTCTACGATCATTTGCTAAAAAATCAGACTGATATTGTTCACACCCATTGGTTTGCGGGAAGTTTGGCAGGAATGCAAGCCGCCTATTATGCAAAGGTTCCAGTACGAATTTTCACAAGAGAACATCCTTCCATCAAATACTATTCCCGCCATGCCGCCAGTAAACATCGGTTAATTTGGGAATGTGCGACTAATGTGATTGGAGTGACCAATAAAAGTAAAGAAGGGATGATCGAAGATGGTATTCCCGAACACAAGATTACGCTGATACCGACAGGATTTGATGTTAGTGAATATGAGAATGTAGAAACTTCACGCATCGAGCAATTGCGAGCTAAATATTTAGGAAATCACCAAGGTCCTGTTATCGGAGTGGCGGCGCGATATGTCCGATGGAAAGGCGTTGAATATGTTATTGAAGCCTATAAAAAGGTTCTTGACATTTATCCGAATGCTCTTTTAGTCCTTGCGGGAACAGGGATCGATCGCACAAATTTGGAAGAGAAAATTCGTAAGGCGCGTAAGGAAGATATTGTTGCTCCTCAATATGACGATATTCTCAGCATTAGCGAAAAGTTATCACAATTACCCCAGCAGAGTTATATCGAAATTCCTTTTGAAGCCGATCTTTTTGCTCTATTTAAATTATTTACTGTTTTTGTCCATGCACCGACAGATTCTATTCAAGAGACCTTCGGGCAGGTGTATGTAGATGCGATGCTTTCAAGAGTTCCTTCAGTGATTACCCTTGCAGGTAGTGCGGCGGATCATGCTGTCCATCGAGAAAACGCTTGGGTTGTTGATTACAAAAATAGCGATCAAATTGCTGAGGGAATATTAGCACTTTTAAGCGATACGCACTTTCGGGAGAAAATCATTCATAATGCGTTTGTTTGCGCTCAACAATACGACATCAAAAATCATATCCAGCGACTTGAGCAATTTTATATCTCTGAGCTTGAAAAACGCAGGGAGTAGTTTTTGCTAAAGTTGATTTAAAAATTACACGAATTGATTCAGCCATGCTTTTATTACAGTTCAGTACTTCTCACTATTGCCGCAAAGCGAGATTAGCCCTTGGCTATAAACAAATTTCATATCAAGTCGAAAACCTTACCCCTGCGTTACATCTCTTACGAATTAAGTCATTGTGTGACTCAACCACTGTGCCTGTACTCTTACCACAGCAAAAAAATTGCCCAGCCGTAGTTGCTGATTCAACCGAAATTATCCAGTTTTTAGAAGCTTATCAGCCAAGCTCACCACTATATTTTGTCGATCCACAGCAACAACAGGAAGCTTTGCGTTTAGAGGATTATTTTGATGAAATTGGTATCGCCTCAAGGGTGGTTTATTCACAGTTTCGAGCCACTGAGGGCAAGCAAATTGATCCTTCTTGGATGAGCCTGTTGATAATTAATATGATCCGATTAAAATATGGGATTAATGTTAAGTCGGCGAATATAGCGGCTCAGAAGATTGCGGATGCGATCGCCTTATTAAGTGAGTTTTGGCAAGATGGTTATTTGATCGGTGATCGCTTTAATGTTGCGGACTTGACGGCGGCGGCGATGTTGTCGCCATTGGGCTTAATTCCCAACTATCGGCGCAATTATCCTTGGCTATTTGAGAAAATTGTGGAGATTCATCAACTTTGCAATGAGCCTTTACCAAAAAACTGGGATGCTGGGCATAAGTTACTTGGCATAACTTAACGTATGATCTTACTGATAATCGAGGCGATTAGTGCGAGTAGTGATATGACTGTTAATGTTAGCGAATCTTTGTTTGAGCAGATCCTCGATTATCTCCGACTAAGGACAGAGGCAAGCGATCGCGTTGCACAGAAATTGCTCAAAACACTAGAAACTCTTACATCTGCTAATGCGCCGATAAGTTCTGGGGCGACTCATTCTGGGGTGGCTCACGCTGGAGTAAATTCTGGGTCAGATTCTGGCGATCGCCGCCTAGTTCTTTCTGATGATCTTGCCTCACAATTTGGGCAAAAGCTATTTGAAGCATGGAAAGAATTAGCTGATTTACAGGTTGGCGAAAATTATTGGAGTTATCCAGTCATGTTTGAAGATATCGCCGAAATTATGGAGTTATCCATTGATCGCTTTGTGCAGTATCTGGGGAGTATCCAAATCGGTAGTTTGCAACTAATTCAGGGACGGGGTTACAACTATCAGGTTAATGGGCAACAAGCCGCTTCATTGACCTTTCATTCGGCTCCAACTCTCAAGAAAGCTGCTATCCCCAAGGTTTCTGGGAATAAACTTGAGAATAAACAAGAGGCGAGTCCAAAAAGTAAAGCTTTTAAAGTTGGCGATCGCGTATGTGTAAATGCTAATCGACAACAATATGCCAATCACAAAGGCGTGGTGGAGCAGGTAATTAGCGTCAGTTGTCGGGTGAAGCTCGATAATGGTTGGACAGCTTTTTTACCCAATCATTGCTTAGATCATATTGAGTGATCCGCTAGGCGATAGCCTGTACGGGTGACTTTTTACGCAAAGATGCTTAAGTCATCGGCGTTCATTGTCTTATGTCATCTCTTAAAACTATAATTACGAGATAGTTTTTATAGGACGACTGTAATTTCATGCGTAAAACAGTTGCAAGATTTTGCTCTCTCGCATTGATCACCATATCAATTGTGTTATCGCTTAATTTATTGTTTAGTAATTTATTTCCTCAAAGTTCGCGGGCGGATAATAATCCAATCTCGATCGCCGTGGCTGCGTCCTTGAGCGGTGATGGTGCTAGCGGGGGGCAAGAAATTGTCGATAGTATCAAGCTATATATTGATGCGACTAATCGCGAAGGTGGGATCAACGGTCGTCCGCTTAAATTAAATATTGTTGATGACAAGGGAAATGTTCAAGGCGCAACAGAGGCGGCTAACAACATTGCCAAAACTGATGCTCTGGTGGTTTTAGGACATCGTTCGTCTGATGCTTCGATCGCCGCAGGTAGTATTTATCAAGAACGTAAATTACCTGCGATCACAGGTACGGCGAATAATCCTAAAGTCACCACTGATCGCCCGTACTATTTTCGGATTATTTATACCAATCCTGATTTAGCAAAAACCTTGTCACTCTATGCACAGCAAGTATTGCAGTTCAAAACCGCTAGTGTAATTTATGACAAGGCTAGCAAAAATGAACAAACCCAATCCGAAGTAATTAAAACAGCCTTTGAAGCCAATAGTAGTGGCAAGATTCAAAAAATTTGGGCGATCGACTCCGATCCGAACAATCGCAAAGCCTCAATTCAGCAGATAGTTAATGAAATTGCTGCCGAACCTGAAGCGGGAATTTTGTTTTTAACCTTATCCAAAGAAGATGTTGCCGAAGACTTCTTAGTAGCACTCAAACAAAAGGGTTTAAAGAATAGCATTTTAGGTGAGCAGGCTCTAGGGCGTGAATCCTTTGCCAAGCGGTTTGATAAATATGATGAAGAAAAGAAACAATCTGGGTTCTTCACCGATGGCATGTATGTGCCATTGCCAATTCTGTTTGATAGCGCAGGAGCCGATGCTCAAGATTATCTTGCCGCTTACCAAAAAGCCTATAACAAGACTCCTTCCTATTTAGGCGCTAAATTTTACGAGGCAACGATCGCCGCCGTGGATGCAATTCGTAAAGCCGATCTTAAATTGACAACTGCGAGCTTAGAGAGCGATCGCGAACAGGTACGTGAAGCATTATCGAAACTGAACAGTCGCAAGGTCGGGATTCGTGGTTTAACAGGATTGCTCTATTTCAATAGCGATCGCAATAGCGATCAACCTGTGCGTTTAGCCAAGTTCCAAAACTATAAACTCATTTCCGCATCTCAACAATTTACGCCGATCGCTACTCCTGAACGGTTGAACTTGCCCAAAGAATTGCAATCTGGCAGCATCGTCCAATCTGGCGATAAATATTTCTGGCGGCAGCGTGTAGTTTATGCGGGGATGGATATCAATAAACTGAATCGCATTGATAAATCGACTTTTACCGCCGATTTTTATGTATGGTTTCTCTATAACGGTACAGATGAGCCGACAGAAATCCAATTTCCTGATGCAGTAACTAATAGTGTGAATCCGACTGCGCCTGTCTTTGATGGTAAATCGCCGATCAAGTCTCAAGTAGTAGATGGTTTGAATTATCGCCTCTATCGGGTGCGGGGTGAGTTCCGTAATGCTTTTGATTTTCGCGATTATCCCTTTGATTCGCAAAAGTTAAATTTGCGGTTTGATAATCCTAATTTGACCACGGAGCGGTTAATCTATGCGATCGATACTGTTGGTTTGAAACTACCGCGATCGAAAGAAGCTGAGCGTAAACCTTTTCAAGGGTTGCAACTTTGGAATTTCAAAGATATCACCTATTTCCAAGATTCATCACGCAGTACTTCCACTCAAGGCGATCCCGATCTTGTGCAATCAAATGCTCAGATTGAATATCCCGGTTTGAGTATTCGCATGACTTTCCAGCGCAAAACCCTAGTATTTCTATCGAAGAATGGTTTACCTCTAGTTCTGCTCTCGATGTTAACCTATTGCTGTCTTTTCTTCCCTTACAATATGTTCGTGCCACGCACGATGGCTCCTGCTTCATCTCTGTTATCAGGGATTGTGTTGTTATTATCCTTTAACAATCAACTGCCTGAAGTTGGCTACACCGTGGCGATGGAATATGTGTTTTATGTCTATTTCTGTTTATGCCTAATTCCAATTCTGGTGACAGCGATCGGCGCGAAGTTAGAAAAAGATGGTAAGAAAACAGCCTTTCGCTATTTGAATATTGCTTCTTGGATTATTTATCCTGTAATCTTCTTCACGACTTTGGTAACTTTTCTGATCACCTATGGCGATCGCTTAGCTTAAATATTGCAAGAAAAGAATTATCTGATTGGCTGACAAAAGTATTTGAAAGCCATATCAGACAAGATGTCTGACCCACAAAGATCAAAGCCTTGTGGTACGGGCTTCTTGCCCGTTTCTTGGCAAGGTTTGTCAGTCAATTGGGAAAATTATTTAAATGCGATCGCATCCTGAATACCCTGCAATAAATTGCGGGCTGAAAGCTAAAACCCGTTAAAACGGGTTGAGGTTGAGGAATTAGTCAGTTTTAACTGACTTTAGCTTTGAGCCAAGAACTTTAGTTCTTGGTTATCTCGAACAAGACTTTAGGAAACTATGAATATTAAGTGGAAATCTCAATTATTACTATTTATGGTGGCGATAACCACCTCGATCGTGTCGGCATATACGGGGTTTGGGTCAAGCAATGCCATGATCGAAAGTGCCAAAAAACGCGAACTAAATGTCACCGCTACATTAATTCAGAGCAACATCGCCGAACAGATTAATAAAGCTTCAGCAAGGGCTTCATTAGTGTCATCGTTGCCTTCGATCAAGCAGGCTTTCCGTGCAAAAAATCGCGAAGATATCGCCACACGACTATTGCCAGCGATGATTGTCCAACGCGATCAATTTGGTGTCAGGGAAGGACAGTTTATTCTGCCACCTGCGATCTCGTTCCTGCGGATTTATGCTCTCAAGGATGGACATGGCGAAGACTTGAGCGGATTTCGGCAGATGGTTCTTGTTGCTAATCGGACTGGCGAACCCCAACGCGGTATGGAAATCGGTCGTCGAGGGCTAAGCATTCGTGCAGTCTATCCCGTCAAAGATGATGATGGGCTGATTGGGAGCTTTGAAATAGGATTAAGTTTCTCGTCAGTACTCTCTCAAACCAAGATCAATACGGGCTTCGATGCGGGTGTGTTCATTGATGATAAATTGATGACTGAGGTCGCCAAATTAATCCCTCCTCCCGATCGCGATCGCATCGTGGGCGGATATCAAGCCGTTGAAGTGACTGACTGGGCTGCGCTCAAACCATTATTATCTCCTGCGTTATTTGCCAAGGCTCGTGATGTTGCTGTTGATCTGATCACATTAAATGGCAATGACTACGGACTGGTGTTAGTGCCAGTACTTGATTACAAAGGGGAACGCATTGGCGCAGTGATAGCAGTCCGAGACTTTAGTGAATTCCAGACGCAGCAGAGGTGGGCGCTCACAAGTACAGTTGCGATGGCAGGATTGCAGATTGTGTTACTGACAGGTGCATTGTTAATCGTAGTTAATGCGATGCTACTCAAGCCTTTTGAAGCGATCGCTACTGCTAGCAACCAGCTTGCTGATGGAAAATCAGTTCCCGACCTAGAGGATTTGGTAAATCGTCACGATGAGATTGGGGGGATGGCGCGATCGCTCCAAACACTTGTTGCTGCTAAAGAAAATGCTAAGGGTAATGCTAAAGATGATGTGAAGGAGTCAGAAAATGCCTAGCCTACACAAATTTTCGGTATCCCGCCTACTTGTCATTTTGTTACTGTGCTTTTCCTTCTACTTTGCCACCTACATTGGATCAGGCTCAAACCTAGCCACGACTGCTATCTTTGCCCAATCTAATCCTGAGACGACAAATAATACCGCCTCATCTGCACCTAATGTGTCAGCAGCTAATTCCACTGATGCCGCAAAGCCTCCAGTAAGTAAAGATAATGCTACTGAAGCAGCAAAACCTTCTGCAATCAAAGATAATAATACTGATGCAGCAAATCCAGTAAATAAACATAACGCTAAGGATAGCGTCAAAAAAACTACCAGTCCAGACTCCAACCCACTAGGGATGAATAATCTTATTCCTTTTCCTTCCAATGTGGCTCTACCAATAAAAGTGGGCGTGGCTCTATTCGTAAACAACATCAGCAAAATTAACGAAGCCGCCAATACCTTCGAGAGTCAATTTGATTTAAGGTATGACTGGAAAGATCCGCGCTTAGCCTTCGACACTGGCGAGATGGGAACTAATCGTCTGGAGTTTGGACAAGAAGCGGCGATCGCTAAGTTAGCCACGATCTGGAACCCACAGATTAAAATCACTAACATCATTGAAAAAGATGCTCAAATCGTGCCTGGATTATTCATTCACTATGATGGAGAAGTGGAACTCATTCAGCGTGTTAAGGCGACATTCGAGAGCAAGTTAAATTTAGACGCTTTCCCCTTTGACAGTCAGTCTCTGTTAGTTGCCATGTTGTCATCTAAGTACAACTCCAATCAAATTGCATTAACGCAGGATCAAGAAGATCTAAACGAATCAGGACTCGATCCAGACCTCAAAGTTAATGGATGGAAACCACAGGGAATCTCTTTTAAAATGACGCAGTTACGCGCTTGGAATGGAGCGTTTCTCCGTCAGATCGAGGCTCGTGTGAGTATGAGGCGTATACCAAATGCAATTCTCGGCTCAATCTTCACGCCTTTTCTATTGACTTTAATTGTACCGACAATTTTTACATTTTTCGCGAATGTGGAACTAGCTCCCCGTCTAGTCGCATGGAGTGGTTCAATTTTGGCTCTGGTGGCGCTCACTTTCACATTTTCAGTGCGTTATCCTTGGCTCGGTAGCAATAGCTTGGTGTCACAAATCTTTACAGCAGGTCATGCCTATCAGCTTGTCTCGGTGCTTTTGTCGATAACCCTCTTTAATCCCGACGTGGCTAAGAAAATGGACAGATTTATCGTTGCCGAACTGGTCAGCTACTTGCGATGGCTAGTTCCTGTTGGCTTTTTAGGTGTATTGATCACGAAGTCTTTGCTCACGGCTTTTGATTGGTAATAGAAATTGAGAAATTGAGATAGAACTTTTGGCGATCGCAAATTGGCAATTTTCACCTTGATGGAGTTCAGGAATTATTGCTGCTTGGCGATCGCCTGATTAAGTTGCAATAGCTTTTCTAGTAAGTCGTCACTGTCGCTAAAGCCGTAAATTTGCATTACCAGCTTGTCGAGTTTGGCATGGAGTTTATAGAGTTGGCTGGCGGGTTCATGAAAATACTCGTTATAAAGTCTGGTGATGCCCCATTGTTTGCTTTCCATCTGCTCAGTACGATATTGATGGAGTTCTTGCATCGTGGCGCGGATTTTAGCGACTAAGGGACTAGTTCTATTTTGTGGAAATGGGAATGTCTCGAAACAGGTTGTATTGGTATACCGTGTATCCGCTTTTAGGGTTGATCTTTGGGCTGTCACCCACAGTCTATGAACCTTTGAATTTAATACTCCAAGGATATAGAAGTCATCAGAAGCTACAACCATATTTGCTTCACAAGGTAGTATGGAAATATCTACAGGAGTAAACATTACCCATTTGGCTATTTTAGGTAGTGCAAAGTAACATGATAGACCTTCCATCGCTTTTCTCATTGCGGGTCTATATCTCTCAAACAGCCACCAATTCTCACGAGTCTTTTGATTGTTGTTTTTGTCTCTTTCGGGTTTAACTTGCTCCCTGATCCTATTAAATGGTTGTTTATATTCAGAAGCTTTTTCAATCGACATATCAGCAAAGTCAATTACCCAGTTTAGCTTTTTATAAGGATTGATTAAACTTTTCCCATCAATCATTGGCTTGAGAACATCTATATTTTGGGGATTAATTTTTATCCATGATTGAGCTTCTTCTTCAGAAATAATGAATCCTCTTCCTATCAACTTACAACTCTCAAATGATATTCCTTTATTTTCTATAAGTCTTGCGGCGGTTGAGACAGACACTTCAAATCTGAGTGATGAAGAGATGAATGGGACTAATTGCTCATTGAGAAATAGTTGCTTTTGAGGCTGTCTCGACCAGTTGACAATACTGACATGAACAGCCGCTTCGCCTGACCATTCCTGCGTGGCGATCGCATCATGGATAATCCCGCCATTGCCGACAATATAATCTAGGCTGGCTTTTCTACCTGATACTTGGGCGATCGAATTTGTTCCAACTAGCCCTGCTCTACTCTTGGCACTAAGTAAATCACTTGCTTTTCTAAACCAAAAAACACAAAAATCTGGCTGTCCTTGTACATCAGGAAATTGGTTGTAAACAGCCTGAGCATATTGATCTCCCAACTCTTGTCTTAACTTCTTCCCGCCCAAAAATGGCGGATTGCCAATAATCGCGTCAGCTTTAACCCAATCAGTAAACAGAGCATCTTGGCAAACTATATTTTGATCCAATATATCCAACGGTAAAGCAGGTTCAGATAGACCATGCTGATCGATCGCCACCTTCCGTGCAATCATCAAAGTTACCCTCGCTAATTCCACCGCAAACGGATTTATATCCATGCCAAAAAACTGATTAGGCGTAACCAAACCCATTTGCACTTGCTGTGCTTTTGTTTTTTGCTTAGTGGCTAACTTAGCAAGCAACATCACCTCAATCCGCTTGAGCTCTTGGTAAGCAAGATACAAGAAATTTCCTGAACCACAGGCAGGATCTAAAACTCGATAAGCTTGTAGTTCTAATTGCAAAGCATTAAGATCGGCAGTTTTATTAGCCTCCTCGATTTTTTCCTCCCAATATCGCGTGATTGTCGGCACAATAATCTTCATGATGTCCACTTCGGACGTGAAATGCATCCCCCTTGCATGACGTTCCTTAGAATCTGAAGTCGCCTCAAAAATACTCCCAAAAATAGCAGGTCGAATTTTGCCCCAATTTTCCCTAGCCGCCGTATCTAATATCTCTAACTCCTGCCTTTCAAGCTCGATCGCATGAATCTCTGTAAATAAGCCGCCATTAAAATAATCAACACCCTTATACCTTCCTGCGGGAGTGATCCCCTGCTCATTCATCGTTTTAAACAAACCACCCAGCAGATCGTAAGTGTTTGCTCCATTAATACAATCTTGAACACAGGACACAAATAGATCTTTAGGTAATAGTTCCCGATTCTCCGCAAACATCGCTAATACGCATTGCAAAATAAATTTTTGAGCAATTAGCTCTGTAAATCCATCCTTAGCGGCTCTAAGCTTAAGTAACCTGTAAAGCTCTCCTAATCTCTTAGCAGTATTAATCGTCACCTCTACTTGGTTATTTCTAAATATAGGCGTAGTATTGACCGCGATCTCCATAAAGCGAAACGCGCTGGCTCTATTTGGTAAGTCAGCGATCGCCACCATATCTACAGGCGTATCAACTTGGAGATTAAAGTCATAAATCCAAAACTCATCAAAATTGCAAAGGATGACATATCTGGGGCGATCGGGGACGAGATATGTCCAATACTGAAAAGCTTGCGAATAATGCTTGTTAAGATCCTCACCCCGCTTTTTCATCTCAATCAAAACGCCGCCCTTCCCATTAGTCTCAGGACGTTTCCAAACTAAATCAGCAAAGCCAGTGTTACCCTTAGCACTGCCTTTTTTAACTCGATATTCATAAACTGCGCCCGCCTCGATCGCGCCTTTATGATAAAAAGCTTGAAAAAAATGCTCTAAAAATGGCTGAGATTCTGATTTTTCATCACCTTTTAAAGTCGCCTGAAATTTAACAAAATCTTGGAGAGCATCAGACATTTTTTAATCCCAACATTGCATGAGCTAAATCTTAGATATACCATGCTACTGCTACACTAAGATTTAGGCTAGACATCAAGAAACTAATAATTAACTAACGAAACAATCGGAACCTCTGGTAAATTTTGTCTACCATTCAAGAAATCTAACTCAATCAAAAATCCATAGCCAACCAGTTCGGCTCCACTCTGCTCCACCAATTTAGCCGCCGCCGCCGCCGTTCCGCCCGTGGCAATCACATCATCGATAATCACCACACGCTTACCTGAAGCGATCGCATCTTGATGCATTTCTAAGGTATCAGTTCCATATTCCAAAGCATATTCCACCCGAAACACAGCAGATGGTAATTTTTTCGGCTTACGCACTGGGATAAAACTACAACCTAGTTCCATTGCTAAGGGTGCTCCTAGAATGAATCCTCGTGATTCAATCCCAATAATGGCATCGATCGCCCCGATGTTTAGTTCAATAAATTTGGTTTTGAAGTTTTGAATTACTTGTTTTAGTCCATTGGGATCGGCTAACAAGGGCGTGATATCTCGAAAAATAATACCTTGCTGCGGAAAATCAGGTATATCGCGAATAATACTTTTAAAGTCCATAGGTGATGATCGCTAGAAAACTTTTTAATTTTACTATCTTCGCGATCGCCTTCTCGTTATTCGGGTTCATCATCATTTAGGTCTGGATCATTTAGGTCTGGATCATCTGGGAATGGTTCACCTAGCCACCGCTCTAAAATTCGTCTAGTCTCAAGTCTTAATCCTTTGATTTCGGCCTGTTGCTTACGATAGCGACGATCTAGTTTTCTAATCATGTCTTGATCTCTGATCACGGCATTAGCAATCTGGTCAAATTTTTCATCTAGTTTGTTTGCAGTTGCCTCGATCGCTCTGGCATTAGATTCGGCGATCGCTTCAACTCGACTCAAAGATTTGTTAGTTTCTTCAACAACCGCCTCAACCCGACTCAAAGATTTGTTAGTTTCTTCTAATGATGTTTCTAATCTTGATATTGACTGAGTATTCCTTTCAGAAAGGATTAAGGCTCGTTCGGCAATAATTTGTAATTCTTCAAAGGTCATGGTCATAGCTCTAAATATCCTGTGATCCCATCACGAAAGATTTGACTTTTAAATTTTGATTTCCTCTTGTCGCATCATTTGCAGCGAACCGAGATCAGCGATCGCTATAGCCTCTTGATCGCCTGTATCCAACCACTTAATCTGCACTTGCTCTAACTCTATTTCCGAATCGCCAATAATTACGGCGGCTCTCGCATTAGCACTGCTAGCACGTTTGAACTGCTTGTCGAATTTTGCGCCACTGAGATCAAGCTCTACTGTAAATCCGCCTTTACGCAGAATCTGGGCAATGGATAATGACTTTGCCTCCGCTTGTTCACCGCGTGAAATCACATAGAAATCGATCGCAGATGCTTTTTGTTCGGCAACCTGTTGCATCAAAATCACTAAACGCTCTAAACCGATCGCCCAACCGACCGCAGGCACATCTGCCCCACCTAACTCGGCAATCAGGCGATCATAGCGTCCGCCGCCACATACTGCCGATTGTGCGCCAAGCAGATTAGACTGAATTTCAAATGCAGTGCGGGTGTAATAATCTAAACCGCGTACAAGTCGGGGATTAATCCGATAGGTAATATTGAGATCGGTTAATAGGTCTTGGACTTGCTGAAAATGTTGCTGCGATTCTGGGCTTAAATAATCAAGAATGCTCGGCGCGTCTTGGGAAATTTCTTGGGTGCGCTTGTCTTTGCTGTCAAGAATGCGGAGAGGATTACGGGTGAGGCGATCGCGAGAATCTGTGTCAATTTCTTCAATAAACGGCGTGAAATATTCCACTAAAGCCTCGCGGTAAGCAACCCGATCTTCAGCACTGCCAACGGAGTTAATGTCAATTACCAGATCCGTTAAACCCACCGCTTGTAAAAAATCACTGGCGATCGCCATGACTTCCGCATCAGCACGGGCATCGGCGCTGCCAATTACCTCTACGCCTAACTGATGAAATTGACGCTGACGACCCGCTTGAGGACGCTCATAGCGAAACATTGCGCCCTGATACCACAAGCGCTGCACCCCACCCTGAGCAAATAATTTATTCTCGATATAGGATCGCGCAACTCCAGCCGTACCTTCAGGACGCAAAGTCAAAGAGCGATCGCCGCGATCGTTAAAGGTATACATTTCTTTACCGACAATATCTGTGGCTTCACCAATTCCCCGCGCAAATAACTCAGTCGCCTCAAAAGTGGGAGTGCGAATTTCGGTGTAGGCGGCTTGGGTAAGAATTTGTCTAGCGGCGGCTTCTAGCTGTTGCCAGTAATAAATTTCGGGAGCTAGAATATCGCGAGTGCCGCGTGTGACCTGAAGTGAAGTCATGGATAGCATGTAAAGTCTGTGATGTTGTTCTAGAATACAGAATTTTTGGACATGAAAACCGAAAAACTAGGCGCAATTCTTAAATTTTCCTTAAGTCGCAGCGATCGCGAATTCACCACGACATTTTGCGCCGCCATTGGTGATCGCTAGTTCATGGAGCGTAAATTCAGCACCAAGTTTTTGCAGAAGTTTTTCTAATAAAGCCCGAATTTCCTCATCAGTGGTAGCTATGGGGGCAGGATCAGGGGCGATCGCATCGAGAAAAATTGGCGACTTCAGGCAACTTTGCAAATCTTCAGGACAAAGATCAACATCCATCGTCACTCGAATCGGGTTAAGCAATCGCAATTGATCACCCTTCAGGATTTGACCAATATTAAGATGAATTGCTTCAGCACATAGGTCAATATTGGTAATCGCTAATCCTTGATATTTTGCCCCCGATCCGATGACAGTGGCTTTGGGGATATCACCACTTAAAATTTGATGACTTTTACCCGCGATCGCAATTTCAATTGTTTCAATATGTTCGACCTGCGATCGCAGCCATAATTTAATGATAGGAATTAATACAGAACTAACAACAGACATGAGTTGAACCTTTTTACCTTTTTCGGTAAACCTTTTGGGGATGATGGCAGTCAAAACCTATAAGTTGATAACCATCGATATTGCCTCAATCAGTATAGTTGCTCACGTTGATCCCAATAGATGTTTAAAACGGTAATTAAAAATATCGAAACACCTAGCCGCCTAGATCCCATAGATCCCGATCTTAGCCTTGTCCAAGCTTGCTTACAGGGCGATCGCCATAGCTTCAAACAACTGTATCAACGCCATCACAATAAGGTGCGATCAACGCTATTTCAGCTATGTGGCTCCGATGGTTTAGATGATTTGGTGCAGGATGTATTTTTGCGGGCTTGGAAAGGGTTAAGTAAATTTCGACAGTCAGCACAATTTTCCACATGGCTTTATCGAATTGCCTTTAATGTGGCAAGCGATCGCCGTAAAGCTCTAGCCAAAATGCGATCGCGCAGTGTCAATGTCGAGGACGAGAAACTTGCTAATCTTGCCGATGATGCGATCGCCCGTGAAGGATATTCGCAAGCGGGATTAAATCAAATGCATTACCAAGATCTGATGCAGCGAGGTTTGGCAAAACTCAGTGATGATCATCGCGCTGTCTTGGTGCTGCATGATCTCGAAGAAATTCCCCAAAAGGACATCGCTGAAATTTTGGCTATTCCTGTAGGCACGGTGAAATCACGATTATTTCATGCGCGTAGTGCGATTAAAAAGTTTTTAGAATCCCAAGGAGTCGAGTTATGAAAGATAAATATTCTCAAGAATCCCATGATTCGCTCGTGGGTTTTCTGAAGCAAAACAAAGCGATCGCCCCACCGCCCGCGTCAAATTTCGAGCATCATCTATTTGCCGAAATTGCTAAATATCCCCAGCAATCTTCAAAATCCTTATCAAAATTTAGATTGCGGCGTTGGCTACCTTGGACTTTGCTAGTCCCCGTCGCGATCGCCACCAGCCTTACTTTTAACTGGGTAACTAATCGATCGCAGTTACAGGTTGCCACTAATCCCAATCTGGCTCCCATGAGTGAAACTGAGCAAATGGCGATCGAGCAGACCTTAATCAGCAGTTGGAATGTGACTGATGAATCTGTCTCTCAAACAAATTCGCAAAATTCAACATCAGATTTGCAAATATTAAGCGAACTATCTCCCCTCGAATATTAGTAAGGGCAATTCATGAATTGCCCCTAGCCCAAAAAATTCTTAGTTTTTACCAAAAGTATATGTTCAAATCAAAGATATTCCGTTATTGTGCGATCGCTACGTTCGTCGTTGCGACCAGTGGCGCAGTGATATACGCAAACTCTAGCACCACTTCCCAATCTCAAGCCCAAACTCAAGCCCAATCGTCTATCTCTCCCCAACCACAAGTTCAAATTACAAACAAACCCTCGGCACAAGATCTATTACCTGAATCAGAAAAAATTGCCGAGTTACCGATTGATAGTCTTGCTGAACGGGGAAATAATGTAGATATGCCTTCTGGCAGGGTTCTCAAACAGCTAAATCTTTCGCCTGAGCAATTACAAAAACTTAAAACTATTCGCGATCGCCAAGTTACGCAAATTCGAGATCTAGGACAACAATCACGGCAAGCAAATAAAGAATTACGCGATTTGCTTGCTGGCACAGAAAGTAGTGATGTGATTCGCTCAAAACATACACAGGTGTTGAATTTACAACAGGAATTACGCAAACAACATTTTGAGAGGATGTTAGCGATGCGGGAAATTCTCACTCTCCAACAGCGATCGCAGCTAAATGAGATCATGCAGAAGCATCGACCAAATCAGAATAAGAGAGAATGGCTGAGAGGACGTTCCTAAGGCTATAGCTTTGCGCTAAAATCAAACTAAAATCAAACCAAGATAAAATTTTAAAAGTGCCGATAAGATGGATATTCATGCATTGAGAGAGGACTATCAAAAAGGAGAACTCAGGCGCAAAGATCTCCAAGATGATCCCTTTAATCAGTTTGAAATCTGGTTTCAGCAAGCTTGTAATGCTGAATTATTAGAGCCGAATGCCATGACCCTAGCGACTGTTTCGGAGCAGGGTCAGCCGTTTTTGCGAACCGTATTACTAAAATATTTTGATCGACAGGGATTCGTGTTTTTCACCAATTATGAGAGTCGTAAGGCAACTCAAATTGAAGCAAATCACAGAGTTTCCATATTATTTACTTGGCTCCCCTTACAGCGTCAGATTCATATTACAGGAACTGCCGAAAAAGTTACTACGGCCGAATCCTTAGCATATTTCTCCTCACGTCCTAGAGGTAGTCAGCTAGGAGCATGGACTTCGCAACAGAGTACGATCATTTCTTCGCGTCAAATTTTATTAATGAAACTTGAAGAAATTAAAAACAAATTTCTTGACGGAGAGATTCCTCTGCCATCTTTTTGGGGTGGCTATCGGATTGTCCCTGATAGTTTTGAGTTTTGGCAAGGTTGCACAAACCGTTTACACGATCGCTTCTTATATACTCATCAAGAAGAGCAATGGCAAATTCAAAGACTAGCGCCATGAAGCATAGCCCCGATTAGCCCTACTTCAGGATTAAGGACAACGTGAATAGGAATATCTTCTAAAACACCACTGACCCTACCTTTATTTTTTAAAATCCGCAAAAACTTTTCATCCTGTAGCAATGGCAAGATCTTTGGAGCAATGCCCCCCGCAATATATAACCCACCATTAGGAATTAACTTCAAGGCTAAATTCCCAACTTCGGCGGCATAGGCTTCGACAAACATTTGCATTGTTTGAGTGGCTAAGCGATCGCCATTTGAGTGATCCATCGCTGTATTTGCGATCGCTGCCGCCGCTTCACTATCAGTCTCACCCGCCTCCCATCGCTGCACTTTTTCTGCAATTTCTGGAGACTCAGCGATAGTATGGCGATCGCGCAAAAACTGATAAATCGCCACAATCCCTGTCCCTGAAGCTACCCGCTCAACCGACACGCGCTCATGGCGGTTGAGCAGATATTGCAATAATTCAATTTCTAAGGTATTTCTTGGCGCAAAATCCGTGTGTCCGCCTTCAGTGGCATAGACTTCATAGCGATCGCCATTCCATCCTAAATATGCCTCACCCAAACCTGTCCCTGCCCCAATCACACCAATCGGCGATCGCTCTGCCAATTTGCCCTTTTGCAAGGTACATAAATCTTCAGGTTGCAATCCTAAAACACCATAGCCAACTGCCACAAAATCATTAATTAAACTCACATGCTCAACATGTAGTTCCTCGGCAAGGCGATCGCTATCAAACGACCAACCCAAATTAGTTAATTGCGCCGTTAACTTTGAGTCGCGATCGCGCACAGGACCTGCAATGCCCAAGCAAGCACCTGATAGGCGCGGCAAATCACCTAAATGTTTTTCGCTATTTGCGATAAATTCACGCAACACATCAGAGAAATTGGCATAGTCAGCACCAGCAAAACGCAGCTCATACAACACCGTAAACCCGTCACTATTTTTTACAGCAAGACGCAACAGAGTTTTTGTCCCGCCAATATCACCAGCTAAAACTATAGTCATAAAGCACTCTATTTGTTAACTTATCAAAAAACTTAAACACAACAGCGCAGGTCAGGTGGTCAGAATTATAGTTTTAGGTGTAATTCCTATCTATTCTCAATCTGTTTTTTTCATGGATATACACCCAAATATTTAAACTCAAAATTATCATTATCAGTCCAAGACGGAATAGAAATATTTGCCCTCTTTATGCCAATATCTGCTTCATCCTCCTCATCCATCGAATTAATAGGCATGAATTCATCCTCACATAAGAATAAACTGGCGTATTCACTATCATCGAACCCAAAAATTTCAAGTTTATCTACTTCATCAAAAGTAATATCGACTGTATTATCTGTAAATATCCTGACTCTTGCCAAAAGTAAGTCAGGGTATTCACAACACCATGAAATCCACCACTCAATTGCAATAATCTGCTTATCTTTGTAAAATTCATGCTTTTTCATAATTAGAGGTTAGGTTGAAATCGCTCGATCGCATATCTCGCCGCCGATGAAACTTGTGGGTGAGCATCTTTGATTAGATAATTTAAAGCCGAAAGACTTTTATCACATTTGAGATGACCAAGAGATTCAGCCAAACGCTGTCTGGTTAGCCAATCCTCGGACTGAGCAAACTTTAAAATTTTATCAACACAACGAAGATCGCCAATTTCACCTAGAGCTGCGATCGCTGCTTGATGCAGCATCGTTTCATCACTGTCTAAAGCTTGAATTAGGGCATCATAAGCCCGTACATCGCCCAGATTCCCCAATGACACCGCCGCACTAAAACGGACTAACCACTCAGTATCTTCATAAAATGCCCGCAACAAAGGCTCCACAGCGCGATTATCCTGCAAGTAGCCCATCGCGCCAGCCGCATCGGCACGAATTCCATAGTCATTTTCAGTTTCTAGAATTCTGGCAAGTACAGGAAAGCAGTCCTCGGTATGCTTCAAACCCAAGGCAAATACTGCCATTGAGCGGATCTGCAAATTTTCATCATCGATTACTTTCAAGATTAATGGCACGGCTTCATCGGGGGATAAATCGCGCAAAGACACTAAGGCACGCAGGCGATCGCGAGAATTTTCGCTTTCTAATTGTTCAGCAATGTTAGTTAAATTAGTTTGTTGATTACTGGAAGACATATAAATATTATCTTAAAAATTTTAGAATGAGTCAAAAGCTAAAATGCCCCGACTGGATGACTAAACACCAAAACTAGGTATGCTAGAATACAAATGTAGTTCAATGTATGTAGCTAACTTAGCCTAACTTAGCAGTATGCGTGGTAAATAGAGGATAACCTAGATTAAATCTATGTCCATGTGGTTAGTTTGATGCGTGAACAGCCTGCTGGACTTTAAGCCTTCAAATACCTGCTCTGGAATCCCTAGATTGATCTACACAAAACCTAAAACTTACTCTCGTGAGGAGTGCAAAATGAAAAAAGTATCTTTGAGTTTGGCTGGTAGCTTGAGCTTGTTAGGTGTGATTGGCGCGATCGCCGCCAGCCCAGCCTTCGCAGAAACCCAAACCAGTGTTTCTCAAATGAGCCAAGCGATGAAAAACGATCCCGTTTCTCAGAACGTAACCTCGGTATCTCAACTTAGCGATGTTAAGCCTACTGATTGGGCTTTCACCGCATTGCAGTCCTTGGTAGAGCGTTATGGTTGCATCGCTGGCTACCCCGATCGCACTTTCCGTGGCAAACAAGCAACTAGCCGTTATGAATTCGCTGCTGGTTTGAATGCTTGTTTGGACAAAATCAATGAAATTATCTCCGCAGGTTTAGCTGATAAAGTCGGCAAAGAAGACCTCGCCACCTTACAAAAGCTTCAAGAAGAGTTTGCGGCTGAGCTTGCAACCCTTCGTGGTCGTGTAGATGCTCTTGATGCTAAGACCGCTAAGCTCGAATCTCAACAGTTCTCCACCACCACCAAGTTGTCTGGTGAAGCAATCATGGCTGTCACTGGTGGCAGTGGTAACAATCTTGCTGATAAGCCTTCAAGCACCAATGTATTCGTGACCAGCCGAGTTCGTCTCGACCTCAATACTAGCTTCACTGGTAGTGACCTTTTGAAGACCAGACTTGAAGTCGGGAACGGCGGGACTACTAACATTCCTGGGGTATTTGGTGCTGGTGCAACAAGTACAGGAAACATTGGCTTCCAGACTTACGGTCAAGATTACTCAGCGCTAGGTAACACATTCACCCTTGCCAAGCTCCGTTATGACTTTAACCTTGGTGATGCTCGTGTGTCCGTTGGTCCCGTACTGCACGCTTATGATCATATTGATGTCAACAGCTATGCGAATAATGAGGCAGTTGACTTCAGCTCTACGTTCTTCATCAACAATCCACTGCATGTTCTGATTAACACCCAAACTGGTGGTGCAGGTGGTGCATTTGACTGGAATATTGGTAAGAGCGCCTTCAGCTTGCGTGGTCTTTATTTAGCAGGTAATGGAAATCAACCTACTGCTACATCTGCTCCAGGTAGTGTAAACCGTGGTTTGGGTGGCGATCCTTATCAAGCGACTGCTGAATTGGAGTTTGCACCTAAAAATGCTGCTGGTGAAAAACCTTTTGCGATCAAACTTCTTTACACTAATGGTTCAGTAAACAACACCACTATTAACAGTGGCGGCGTAAATGCTGAGTGGGCTTTATCCAAGAAAATCGCAGTATTCGGTCGCTACGGTTTCGGAACTTTAGATGGTCGTGGTATTGCTTCCAGCACGCCAGTTCCCACTCTACCTGAAGCAACTAGTAGCTTTACATCTTCACTGTTCACTGCTGGCGCTAAAACTACAGCTACTAGCTTGAGTCCTCAAACTTGGATGTTTGGACTTGCTTTCCCCGACTTGTTCAAAGAAGGCGCAACTGGTGGTATTGCGATCGGTCAGCCTTTCATCGAAAGCAAGATTGGCAACGCAACTCAAACCAATCTTGAAGCTTACTACAGCTTCCCAGTATCGAGCAACATCAAGATCACACCTGATGTTCAGTTCATCTTCAATCCTAACAACACATCTGGTAGCACCATTTTTGTTGGTACTTTGAGAACTGTATTCTCGTTCTAATATCGTAAAAAAGAGAGGGCGCTAAGCGCCCTCTCTTTTTTATTGGCAAATTATTGCAGTCCGATTAAAGCTTTAGCCATCGGAAAATAGGTAGCCCAAACTTTAGGATCGGGACGACTAGCCCAATTACTGCGGGAAACGATCAATTGCAAAATAATCGCCGCATTTTCTTGATTTTCAGCCGTGACCTTGACCGAGACATCAGACACAAGAACATCGCGATCAAATGTTCTTTGCGCCGCCGATCGCGCTAGTGTTTCAGCCTTACGAGTCATAATCGTAAATCCCTCATCTTTGTTGATCGGTATGCGAATATCAACTTCACGGCGCTCAGCAACTGCCGCACTAGCGATCGCCAAGGATAATGCGATCATAGATATAGAGCAAAGAAGCTGATTTGTCCGCATTGAGAGCGAATCAGCTTCCTTGGGTTTTATCGGAGAAACATGCGAGTTGTTTTTCATAATTGTCATCGCCAGAAACTCACAAAAAAGTTATAGAAAAAATTACAGGAAAACCGTCAAGATATTAGCAAAAATAGGGAAGGATGTGTGCTATTGTCTGCTAACAAATTTGGCTTTAGAGTTTAGCTCATTCGAGAGCTTATTTTCCTGCTAATTTTGGTAGCAATGCTTAACTTTATTTGTCGTTTATTTGTTATCACGGAGGCTTTGTAGGGGAGGTTATGTCAAAAGTTCTGATTAGTAGTTTGATCGCTGAAATAAACTTGTTGCTGAGTCGCCCAGTCGGCTCGGTATCTAAAAAAGCATCTTCAGAAGTGATTCATCAAAGAGAGCAGTTAAAACAGTTGCGAGCGCAACTTGAAAGCCTCCCTGATGACTCACAGTTGCGTAGCTTGGATAAACAATACCAAGGTTTAGTAACAGGGTTGCAAGATCAAATTCAAAGCCAAATTCAAAATCAGAGCAAATCACATGACAAACAGCCCCATGCCCCAATCTCAAAAACAGATAAACTAGAGGTATCTGGTAACTTGTTTGGCAATGAATTTGAACCGATCATGGAGACTAGCAGTATGACCAGTAGCACACCTGAACCCAACTCTACCTTTGTTAACGATCGCATGATTGCCACGCTTCAGCAAGCAATCCAGCAAACGTTGCAACAGGTTGTCAAAGATACGGTTCAGCAATCAATTCAGCAAGTAGTCAGCCAAACCCTCGCTGTCGAAAGAGCGCTAATGGTCGGTGAAATTTCCACGAGTTTAAATAAAATTGTTGAAGCTCAACAGCGATCGCAGATCAGTCAAGAATTAATAACTTTAAATCAACAAAAACAAAAGTTAAATGCTGAAATTTTGCAGTTAGAGTCGGATCGCACGACTTGGATGCAACAGTTTCAGGAGTTTCAAACTTCACAGCAACAATCGTTAGATCGATCGCTGCAATCGGTTAATACTCACTTACAAGAGCAAGTGAGTCAGACTGTAGCTAGAACTTTGCAAGATAATTTAGTCAATCTTACGGGAAATAATCTTACAGGAAATAATCCTGCGGCAATTAATTCTCCGACTGATAGTCCATCTCAAGAAGAAGAATTTGTAAACAAGGTTCAGGAACAGACTGATCGTTTTTTGGTGCATTTGGATGAAATGTTTAGCTCGACATTCCGATCGCTAGAAAAAGATATCCAAGGCTACCAAACTTCGATTGAAGCTAAACTAGGTCACATAGAAACCCTTGAGCAGAAAGGTGAAGCTTTAATTAATGCGCTAGTTGATCGCATTAGCCAACAGAATGAAAGCCCATCTGAAAAGCAATTTAAAAAGCAATCTGAAAGTCTATCTGAAGAAACGTCTCAATCTGAACCTGTCATAGTCAATGTATTACCCGAATTACCAGATGATATTCCCCTTCATTATTTAGAGACAGTCACCGAACCTGTTGACGAAAATCTGATCAGTTCGTTATTGGCTGGTAATGAGTTTGGTGAATCGATCGCCGAACCTATTGTCGAATCTCCTGTCGAACCGCATCTCGAACCTACTAGTGATATGAGCATCGATACGATTATTGATGTTGAGCCAATAGTTGAAGTTGCTGCTACCAATGACGAAGTTTTAGTTGCAGATAATCTAGATTTAGATTTGGGTATTGTTTCTGAAAAGTTGGAAAATCCTGAACAAGCTGATAGAGTCGATAGCTTATTGAATATTTCTGAAGAGGAAATTGGAGTCAATGTTACTGAAATCGAAAGTATATTGGGCGCTCCTCCAGAATCTTTATTCGAGAGTTCAGTAGATGAAGACACCGAGCTTGATTCTTATTTAGACGAAGTAGAGTCGAATCTATCTATAGAAAGTAACCAACTTGAATCCATTTTTGAAGACAGACTTGAATTTGAATCCAATAAATTCGATCCTGACTTTGACCCTGACTTTGACGTAGATGCCGCAACCCATATCTTTGAAAATTTGGATTTGCCAAGCCTCGAAAACAATCAAAGCTTAAATATCGATGATTCAGAAGGTGTTTTAGACGCATTGTCTGAAGCGAGAATGGATGAAACAGTAAATGAAAATGAGAATAACAGTGACGTTGAAATTGACGATCCTGATCTTTTACAATGGCTAGAAGAGAGTAGCGATCGCCCACATCCATCAAATATTGCCGAAATAACTGCTGATGAGGACTTGATGTCGTGGTTGGATAAGGACTCCCTCGACATGGCAAAGTTACCAACTACTGACCCATTAAAATCGCAGGAAAGTCCAAAGCAATTCGTGGCGGCTCCCATCTCTGAGTTGGCGACCTTCGATCCTGTTGCAATAGCATCTTCAGAGGCGCAGCAAGTTAGCGATCAAGCCAATGATTCGGATGAGTCATTGATTCTCTTAACCAATGAAAGTATAGATGATTTGAACTTTCCTGCATGGGAAGATTCGTTGGTTGATGTACTCAATTCCGATCTCGAACGCCTTGGTACTGGTGGTGATATTGATCCGTTGATGTCCCATAGTCTTGATCAATTTATTCGGAATACGCCCTACTCTTTAACTAATTGGGAAACGCAAAATCCACAAACTTTTCCGACAATTATCGACATATCCGCTCAATCCGCAAATTCTGCAAATAGCGATCGCTTGCCAACTGAGACTTCACTACAACTTACAGAAGAAGAGTTAAGAACACCTCTGATTAAAGAGCTAAATCACCCAGTAAATCATCCAGATGAAAAGCCAGAAATTGTAATTGATATAGATGATTCACAAGCTTCTCCTTTTATAGCTAAGGCTAATGAAATTCCTGAGATTTTTGACAATCCTGATGCATTATTTGATGCAAGTGATGATATGGATGCAATTTTTGCTGAAGTAATTGCCGAAACAGCCGCTAAATACTCACAAGCCACGCCCTTTGAGACAAATGATGAGATTGACGAGTTATTTACGCTATCTAATGAGAGCGGAAATTCCAGACTAGAGAATTCCCATGCGAATGCTAGTACGAATACAAGTGAGAATCTAGATCTAAATATCGATCTAAATAATGAAAGCGAACTGGATACGCTTCTATTTGGATTTGATCCTGTAACAGAAATTGAAAGTAGCTTTAATGATTTTGACAATCTTAAGACTGCCATCAATCCAAATAATCTCGTAGGTACTCAAACAAGTCCTCAAAAAACTACAAACGATTTTGACACAATGATGCAAGGGCTCCCCCAAGGCAATCATGATCAAAAAAGAAATCCAGTTGACACAGTAATGCAAGGTTTGTCGGAAATTGATTATGAAGAAATTGATGTTGGAGCAGTCACATTTGTAGATGCAATGACTTTTTCTGAACCAATCAAGTTCATAGAAGAAGAACTAGATACAATTTTACAAGGTTTTGCCTATCCAGAAATTGCAAATTTTCCTAATCCTTCACAAGTAACTAGCTTCCCCGTGGTTGGAGAATCTCCAACATTTTTAGATCCTCTGACAGAAGACTTAAACTTTAATGCCACTCAACAAAATAGTTGGCAGGACGCACTAGAAGAGCTGGAAGTAGAATTATCTCAACCTAGTTCGCATTCCGATCAAAAAGATAAAGATCGACCTCAATCGATAGAACTATCTGCTGATGAGTTTTTTGCATCTCTAGAATATGACAGATTAAATGTTTTTGCAGATAAGCCCGAAAAAGTTGTTCCATCTGTCAAAGCACCTAATTTATCAGTTAATTCTCCATCAAATGCGATCGCTGATTTGGCTGATTTAGATGATCTCACTGATTTAGTTAATTTTGATAATGACCTTGAAGCAGAAGATCTATTACTTAATGAGTTTGCTGATGCACAAAGAGAGGAACCTAATGATCAACCCAATAACAAAGCTAATAGTGAATGGGACGAACTATTAAATGATTTGGAATCGTTTAACTTTAACCAACCATTACTAGACGACCGCCGCGAACAGTTGGGCTTATCCTCGGTCGCACCGATTACGGACAGCCTTGAAAATGTCTTAGATATTGACTCGCTCGTGATGGAATCCAGCAGTGCGCCGCTAATTCCATCGCCACCTGAAAAAGAAGTTTATAGCCTTGACGACACTTGGATTTTAGGTGTTGATTTTGGTAGCACGGCTCTAAGGGCTAGCTTATTTAATAGTAATACGGGGCGAGTCTATTCGCTTCGTTTTGATGCTGCTGATGAGATGCCATGTAAGTTAGCTTGGACAGAGAATCATAGCCTCGATGATCCAATCAGCAAAGATATTCGCGTTCTCACAAATAAAATTCATTCCACAGGACTAGAAGAAGGTGAAGTGGCTATTGTTCATTTTAAGCAGTTCCTGAAACTTGGCTTACCCTATCGCGGAGTCAGTACTTGGCAACCGATTGTTCAATGGTCAGATAGTCATCAAGCAAGTCTGCGTTGGCTAATTGCGGCCCTGAAGAATTTACTTGAACAAATTCAAACTAGAGCTAATCACCCCCGACTACCTGATGTGGGGATGATTTTACTAAAACTGAGTGGAGTTGTCTTTGGTTATCCTTCCAATTGGTCAGACACTTATATTCTCAATGTTCGGGAAGCAATTCTTAAATCAGGGCTGGTTAGCCAAGCTGAACAGGTGACAGCCGTAGAACAAGCGATCGCTCCAGTATTATCTTTAATTCACGATCATAAGCTTCATGATCAAAAAATCTCTCAAGAAATTACCCTTTTCATTGATGCAGGTGCGGTCACAACTAGTCTTTGTTTAACTAAGGGAATTGAGGCAAAAGAAAGCGATCGCTCTAAGCTGCATATTCGCAGTCTTGATTATGCAGGAATTAGTATCAATCAAGATATTATCCTGAAGTTATTCTATCCCCATTGGCAGTTAATCACCAATCCCAATCGTCATCTTTGTAAGTTCGACCATCTCAATCTGCCAGAAATTGGGGCTACAGCTACGCAGGAACGCACGATCTTGCAGCAATATCTCCTCAGTTCGACTATTGGTCAACAAATGTTAGAACTAGCCGATCGCGTCAAGATCACTTTTGGTAAAGATATGGGTGTGGATTCTTGGAATGAAGAATTGATGGGACAGCCAATCGTGGTTTTGCGCCGTGAATTAGAAAACTTCATTTTGCAACCATTTATCCAAAGACTTAATCGCGAACTTAATTCCATTCTTAGTAATGCTGGTATTATCGGCGAAGATATTCGTCAAGTGTTACTGCTTGGTAGCACCATGCATATTCCATCGCTATCGCGTTGGCTTGCTCAAAAGCTGCCTAAGGCAAGTATTAATCCTTTGGCAACTTCAGTATTGGCAAGTGGCTTAGCGGTTTCGCCGCTCTATCCAAATTTGCAAGATATTGTGCGTCAGCAATATTCTGATTATTTCCTATTGCAAGAAATTTGTCGTCTCAATCTCACTAAATCGATTAATCCGACCCAACTACTTCAGCAATTGCAGAATCGCGGGGTCAATATCAAAGCTTGTCGCGATCGCATTTTGACGATTTTACAAGGGGATCTGCCCGAAGGTTTATTTCCTTGGCAAGAACCTGAACAAGCGGTGATTTTAGGCGATCCGACTCTTAGCAGTGACTTGTTTGCTGGTCAGTTATTTGAACTAGAAACCGATGGTACATATCAGCCGAACGTCACGAAGTTTCAGCAGTTGCGGGTTTATTTACAAGCAATTATTAGCAACATGAGTCAGACGCTGAATGAGCCTTTAGTTTTTCCTGAGATCAAAATTCACTAAATAATAATTGGTGCGCGGCTTCGCCGCGCACCAATTATTATTTAGACATTTCTAGCATTCGTTGCATGGGCTTTAATGCAGCCTGACGCACTTGCTCATCCAAAATAATTTCTGGAGATCGCCTTTTCATCGCCAAATAAACTTTCTCAAGAGTGTTCAAACGCATATAGGGACATTCATTACAGGCGCAATTAGAAGTTGGGGGCGCAGGAATAAATTTTTTAAAGGGTGCGGCTTTTTGCATTTGGTGAATGACACCCGATTCTGTAACTACGATGAATTCTTGGCGATCGCTTTTCTGAACATACTTCAACAAGCCTGTGGTCGAACCAATGAAATCTGCATGACGCAATACATTCGCCTCACATTCGGGGTGGGCGATAATGTCGGCTTGGGGATGATTTATCTTCAATTCCACTAATTTACGTTCGGAAAATATTTCATGAACCATACAAGCGCCATCCCACAGCAATAGCTCCCGTCCTGTTTGTTCGCTGACATAACGCCCCAAGTTGCGATCGGGCGCGAAGATAATTGGCTGATCTTTGGGAATTTGATTAACGATCGCCACCGCATTAGAACTAGTGCAAATAATATCGCTGAGAGCCTTGATATCTGCCGAACAATTTATGTAGGAAATCACCAAATGATCAGGATGCGCTGCTTTAAATTCGGCAAAGCGATCGGGGGGGCAGCTATCGGCAAGGGAGCAACCTGCATCAAGATCGGGTAATAATACTAATTTGCTAGGGTTTAATATTTTGGCAGTCTCCGCCATGAAATGCACACCCAAAAATATGATCGCATCGGCTTGGCAATCGGCAGCAGCCTGCGATAAACCGAGAGAATCTCCAATATAATCTGCTATGTCTTGAAGATCAGGATCTTGATAGTAATGCGCCAAAATTACCGCATTCAGTTCCTTTTTAAGATCAGCGATCGCCTTAAATAAATCTAGAGGAATTGCGTCTTTGGTAGCTTTGTGGTCAGCAAATGGATTGTTAATTTGCGTGGCTTTAGGAGAGGTGAGAAACATAGTTTGCCTCACTGATTAGACTGGCTAACAGGTTTATATTTGAAATTATCGATTTAATATATTTAATTATAGTAGAAATTACCAAAAATCTGTCATCCCAAGGAAAGAGATCAATCTCTAGGCAACTTTTCCTATGAATTTTTCGTCAACCTGTCCTTATATAAGAGTTTCATCATAGATATATGAAAATATTGATCGCCAAACTAGCAAATTTAAAACTGGCAAATTTAGTTACCCTAAAACTTCGACATTATTGGAAATTTGCGATCACCTCACTCATATCTCTATCATTAGCGATTACGGTCAATCCGTTTGTGGCTAATGCTTTTGATTTTTCTGACCTGTTTCGGGTTTTACCTTCAGCGATCCAAATATTTCAGCTTTCTAGTCTTGGTGATAATGATGAAGTCGCTCTAGGTAAGCAAATCGATGGTCAAATTCAACAAGAAGTACGGATTAGCCAAGATCGCAACGCGAACGCCTTGGTGAATCGTTTAGGGCAAATGTTAGTGCCAACTAGCGATCGCCCCAATATTCCCTACACATTCCGCGTAGTTGACGATAAAAATCTCAATGCCTTTGCGACAATGGGCGGCTTTGTTTACATTAATACTGGGACGATCGCCGCTTCTGACAATGTGGCGCAGTTAGCCAGTGTGATCGGTCACGAAATGGGACATATTTCTGGTCGTCATGCTCTGGAACAGATGAAACAAAAGGCGATCGCCCAAGGTATTGCCACGATCGCTGGTGTTGCCGATGATCGCTTAGTTGGTATCGGTGTCGATCTTGCCCTACGGTTACCAAATAGCCGTGAAGCCGAATTTGATGCCGATCGCCGAGGTTTGTTAAATATCACTAGATCGGGTTTTGCGGCAAGAGCCATGCCTGCGTTTATGCAAAAGTTGGCTAGTGCAGGCGGAGGGAATGCTCCTGCATTTTTAAGTAGTCACCCCGCCACAGGCGATCGCATTAATGCCCTAAATCAAACTATTAGAGCCAATAATCTCAATTCTTCAGGCGGATTAAATGATGGTGAATATCAAAAAATTTGGCGATCGCGCTTTCGCTAAATATTAATTAGAAAACCCAAAGAAGCTGATTCGCCCGCGAAGCGGGCGAATCAGCTTCTTTGGGTTCTGGTTTTTATTAAGCCGATGTACTTAGCTAAAAAACAAAATTCATACATACGCGCAGCGTGCTCTATGAATTTTCAGTCTGGATTTAAATTATGCAAAAAAATAGCTTGACATTAAATGTATAGCTAAGCTAAGATAATGTGCTTATGTCTTGATTCAAAACTTGACATATACTCCGCCCACTAAAACTGCAGTCATTAGTGCATGAATAAGCCTACTCTTGTTACTCCTGCCTTCGTTCTACCAGATCTT
>JBAXTW010000050.1:0-28914 GCA_037129985.1 Pseudanabaena sp. ELA645
TCCCTTCAGCGCTTTATTAAGTTAGCAACCTTTTAATGGTTTGTCAAGCGTTTTTAGAAAAAAGTTTTTGGGTCTGCTCTTTTAATAGTCAAAACCTTTATGGGGAAAGCGTTTAGGCTGCAAAAAAAGTTTAAGCTTTTGGTAGAGCTGCTTCGATTGATTTGGTTACGAGGGCTTGTACTGCCTCTACACCTTCCCAGCCTCTGATTTCAGTGGCTTTTTTTTCTAGATTTTTGTAAGAACGGAAAAATTCGGCAATTTCTTCGAGTCGGTGGGGGGCGATGTCGGCTAGGGTTTTGACTTCGGCATAGCGGGGATCTTTGGCGGGGACACAGAGGATCTTTTCGTCGCGATCGCCGCCGTCAATCATGATTAGCATTCCAATGGGACGTGCGGGGATGACACAACCAGGAAATGTGGGTTGATCCATGATCACCATGCCATCGAGCGGGTCGCCATCGTCTGCGAGAGTATTTGGGACGAAACCGTAGTCGTAGGGGTATTGCACTGAGGAGTAGAGGACGCGATCTAGGGCAAAGGCATTGAGATCTTTGTCAAATTCGTATTTGTTCTTGCTGCCTGCGGGGATTTCGATCAGGACATTGAGGAGTCCTGCTTTAGGTTGTGGGGGAATAAGAGATAAGTCCATTGGTGATCCTTAAGATTTTGGTTTTGTTTTGCGTATAGTTCAGTATTTGCATGGAAATTCTGACTACTTAGAAAAAGTATAAGTGTCTAGTGCGCCTGTATTTGAGGTTAATTAGTTACGCTGATACTCAGGTTAAGAAAAGTATGCTTTACTGTGATTCATGTGAATTGTGAGGATGTGAATGGTTTTGCAGCAGGACTCTCGTTGCCCTATTGGTGTTTTTGATAGTGGAGTTGGCGGACTTACGGTTTTACAAGAAGTTCATCGCCAACTGCCTAATGAGTCAGTGGTTTATTTTGGTGATACGGCGCGGCTGCCCTATGGCAAGCGATCGCCTGCGGAGATCATTGAATATGTGTATGAGATTTTGCATTGGATGGAGACTGAGCAGGTCAAGATGGCAATCATGGCTTGCAATACAAGTTCGGCTTTGGCTCTAGATATAGTAAGAAAAGATTTTGATTTACCAATTTTGGGTTTAATTTTGCCAGGGGCGCGAGCGGCGGTGGGCAAGGGTAAACGCATTGGTGTGATTGCAACGACTGCGACGGTAAAGAGTGAAGCTTATGTACGAGCGATTTGTGAGAGCGATCCCCAAGCTCAGGTGTTTCAGGTGGATTGTCCAGAGTTTGTGCCTTTAATTGAGTCCGATCGCATTCAAGATCCCTATACATTGCAAGTGGCGAGGGAATATTTACAGCCACTTGTTGAAGCGAATATTGATACTTTGGTTTTAGGTTGTACGCATTATCCACATTTGTCTGGAGTATTTCGGCAAATTTTGCCCCCTCATGTAGCTTTGGTAAATCCTGCTTCTTATGTGGTGAGGGCGGCAGGACAAGAACTAGATTTGATGGGTTTGAGATGTTTGGATAATCGCAATGGTCGTGCTGAGACTCGCTTTTTTGTGAGTGGTGAACCTGATCGCTTTGCTCAGGTATCACGGCGTTGGCTAGGAAAGTTGCCTCTAGTGGGAAAAGTTTCCCTATCTCCTGTAGAATTGCTGTCTTAAAGTTTTGATTGGCAAGCTCTAGTCAATTTGATGGGAGTATTCTTTTCTTGAACCAACTGAATCTACGTTACAGGCGATCGCTATGTTTTTTGCTGTGCTTATTGGGTAATACCTTTATCGCACAGGACATGAAGGCACAGGAAATAAAGGCGCAAACTGCGCTTGAACAGCCTTTACAAGATCGTGGGCTACAAGCGCAATTGCCATCTGTGGCAGCAGCTTTACAATTACGGAATATCCAAGTTGGTGCTGATGGATTGGTATTGACAATTAATGGAAACCCACAAATTAGCTCGTCACGGGTAGTTAATCCTGATCGCGTCATTATTGATTTACAGACTACCGAAGTACCGCCTTGGTTGCAAAACTCTGTAGTTGCAGTCAATCGCTATGGAGTCAGACAGATTCGGATCGGACAGTTTCAAAAATCCCCTGCGATCGCTCGATTGGTTTTCGATCTAGATGGTTCTAACCCCGTGGCTTGGCAAAGTACCTTTGATCCATCGCGTGGTTTGTTGTTACTACGTCCGACTGGCTCGGCGGCAGTAACTAATCAGCCAGTTCCTAGTTTGCCGTTAACGTCATTGACGACAGCGAGTAATACAAATTTACCTGCCACGATTGATGGGTTGACATTTAATGGCTATGGTCAACTGGTCATTCAGGCTAATCAAGCGATCGCTTATCGTAGCAATGTTGATTTAGCAAACAATACATATAGTTTTACGATTCCTGCGGTACGAATTTCGTCGCAATTACGTCGCCCCGTTTTGGGTGCGAATAGTCCCATTGAGCAGATTCGGCTTAATCAGGTGGGTGACTCAGTTGTAGTCACAATCAAGACGATCGCAGGTTGGCAAATTCAGGAAACGGTTAGAACTAATCCACAGGCGATCGCTTTGCAATTAAATAGTTTTACTCAAGTTGCAGCAGCGCCCACTCCGATTACCAATGTTTTACCAAATTCGCGATCGCCACAAGTTTTGGGGAATAAGGTTGTTTATGGAAATAGTAATGGTCGTCAAGTAGTTGTGATTGATGCGGGGCATGGTGGAGGTGATGTGGGCGCAACCCGAAATGGGATTTATGAAAAAGACATTGTGCTAACAATGAGTAAGCAATTAGGAAGAATATTGCAGCAAATGGGATACTCTGTAATTTATACGCGCACTGAGGATATTGAGCTTGATTTGGAGCCAAGGGTCGATATTGCGGAGAGTGCTAGAGCGAGTGCGTTTGTAAGTGTTCACGCTAACGCACTTGATGCTAAAGCTTCCCAAGTAAATGGAGTTGAAACTTATCATGCTCCTGGTGCGTCTCTAGGCAAGAGTCTTGCAGAATTTGTCCATGCACAGATTTTGGCAAGTACTGGTGCAGATGACCGTGGTGTGAGGTCAGCTAGATTTCATGTGATTTTAAAAACTTCGATGCCTGCGGTGTTGGTGGAGACTGGATTTATTACAAATCCGTCAGAAGCTGCCAAATTAGTTGATAGTGCTTATCAATTGCGTATGGCTGAAGCGATCGCCAGAGGGGTCGATCAATTTTTAAAATCTTACCGATGATGACATTTCTACCATGGGAGAACTATTTTGCGATATCGACATCTAGCAGTTGGAATTTTGATGAGTGTGGCTACAAGCTATGGGAATCCTGTAGTCGAACCTTTACAAGCGCAACCGATTAATGCATTTAAACAATCTAGGGAAATACGCCTAAATAATATTCGACCGACTACCAATGGATTGATGTTGACGGTCAATGCCAATCCCCAGATCCGTATTCAACGCGAAGATAATCCCGATCGCTTGATCGTTGATTTGCAAAATACTTCTGTTGTTAAGGAATTACACCAAACTAATGTGCCGCTCAACCGATTTGGGGTGAAACAGGTCAGGGTTGCTCAATTTCAGAATAATCCTGCGATCGCCAGATTAGTTTTTGATTTGGACAGTAACGATCCCAATGGCAAAGTTGATTGGAAAAGTCAATACATCGCCGCAACTAATACGCTATTGCTAACGCCAACTAATCAAGTTACTCAAGCGATACCGATTGATACCAACTCGTCAAGCCCTAGCCCCATCGAATCTCCAAATGTAACTTCATTGCCTGCGACGATCGAACGATTGAGTTTTAGTAGTACGGGACAATTACTGATCGATGCAACTCAACCCGTAAGCTATCAAGCTAATCTTGATCGCATTTCACGCACCTACAAGTTGATTGTTCCCAATGCCAAGATTTCACCAAGCCTGCAACGCCCTAGCCTCGCCGCGAATAGCCCGATTGAGAGAATTCGGTTAACACAAGTTGGGAATTCGGTTGAAATCGGTATCAAAACGATCGCTGGCTGGCAAGTGCGTGAATCGCAACGTACCAATAATCAACAAATCAGATTACAAGTTTCGTTGAATAGTATTTCGCAAGTCTCAAATAACTCAACGCCTCTACCAAACAATAATTCTAATGAGTCAATTCCCCAAACTGTAGGCGATCGCCGTCGAGGGTTGATATATATCGATGCGGGGCATGGTGGCAATGACCCAGGGGCAGTTGGCAATGGCATCCAAGAAAAAGATGTGGTTTTAGCGATTAGTCTCGATTTAGGACGCGCCTTGCAAAGTCTGGGGTACAGCGTTTATTACACCCGTACTAACGATGTGGAAATTGACTTAGAGCCGCGTGTTGCTTCGGCAGAAAGTATCAATGCTGATGCATTTGTGAGTATCCATGCCAATTCTTTAGCAGCTAGAAATAGCGCCGTAAATGGGGTTGAGACTTATCATGCACGTGGCTCAACTGTTGGCAAGGAGCTAGCGGAGTATGTACATGCTCAGATAATTGAGGGTACTGGGGCAAGTGATCGCTCGGTGAGAAGTGCAGGATTTTATGTAATTGCCCGAACTTCGATGCCTGCGATTTTGGTGGAGACTGGCTTTGTGACTAATCCCACTGAGGCGGCTAATTTAGATAATCCTAGCTACCAGAAAAGAATGGCTGAGGCGATCGCTAAAGGTATTGATCAATTCATGAGAGTTCGCGGTAAATAAAACAATAGAAGGGCGCGTTGCGCCCTTCTATTGTTAAGCCTTTGTCATTTCTAACGGAGACTGAGATTTTTGCTGATGCCTTGCATCGGTAATTAACCAATCTAAAGCTGCGGCTTGCAGATCGATTGTTGCGCCTGTCTTGTCCACACAATAGCGACCAAACACCAACTTATCGACTAACCGCACATCAGAAAGGCGAGAATACTCGAAAATCACACTGCGTTCAACTACAGCACCACTGCAAACATGGCAGTTAGGACCAATCATCGTCGGACCAATAATTGTTGCCCCATCTTCGATTTGAGTCATTCCGCCAATATACACAGGACCACGAATATCAACTTTGTCCCAATTGACAGAGACATTTAACCCCGTAAATATACCAGGACGAACTTCATGCCCAGGAATATTTACATTTTTAATTTTGTCGGACAATACATCTTGGATCGCTTGCCAATAGTCAGGGACTTTACCAATATCAACCCATTGAAAATCCATCGAAATCGCATGGAATGGTAAATCATCGGCAACTAGTTTAGGGAATAGATCGCTACCAATATCAAACTCCACGCCCGATGGCACATAATCGAGAATTTCTGGCTCAAAAATGTAAATCCCTGTATTGATCGTATTACTTAATGCGTCTTCAATGTTCGGCTTTTCTTGGAACTGTTTAATTCTGCCATCAGGATCTGTAACCACCACCCCATAACTGGAAACCTGCTCTCTTGGAACAGTTTTAGTGATAATCGTCGCTAGTGATTTCTTCTGGCGATGCCACTCAACGGCATAGGTAAGATCGAGATCGATTAAAGCATCTCCGCACAGAACAACAAAAGTGTCATCAAAAAATGGCGAGAAATCTTGGATTTTCTTGAGTCCCCCTGCCGAACCCATTGCACTTCCTTGGAGTTTGCCATCGACAATTGTCCCCTCAAAGGAATAGGCCATCTGCACACCAAATTTTTGACCATCTCGAAAATAGTTTTCGATCTCTTCGGATAGATGACTAACGTTAACCATAATGCGATCGAAGCCATGCTGCCTTAGCAATTCAACGAGGAATTCCATAACAGGCTTTTGCATGATCGGGATCATGGGCTTGGGCATAATATTTGTGATTGGGCGGATTCTCGTCCCTTTGCCCGCCGCCAGAATCATGGCTTTCATAAACTATGGTCTCCTCACACTACCTGAAAGTTCGTTTCATCATACCTTGATACGTTGTCCTCAAATAAATAGGACGCATAACACCATTAATCTGGCTAGGGAGAATCAATACTACGACTGTTATATAAGCTCATCGCCTTCTCGAAACCATCCGCTAAAATGCTCGTTACTGTTGATTCGGTAAGCGCAAGCAATTCAGTGACAACTTTATTTTCGGAAGCACTAAAACCGCCCAACACGTGACCAGTGACATTTTGGTTAGCTTTGGTGGCGATCGCCCCCTCTTCCTGCCCTCTACCGCCGCGACCAATACCTAAACGTAGACGCGGGAAATTTTGCGTACCTAAGTGGGAAATTATCGACTTCATACCGTTATGCCCACCTGCGGAACCTGAGGGACGTAGCCGCAATTTACCGAGTGGGAGATCCATATCGTCATAGATCACCAAAATATTTTCAGGCTTCAATTTAAACCAATCAGCACAAGATCGCACCGATTGCCCTGATAAATTCATAAAAGTAGTGGGCTTAAGTAACCGAATCTTACCGCTACTAGCTAAGCGGCTAGACATACGCCCCTCTCCAAAGATCCCATAAAATCGCTTTTCTTTGCCCAGAGAAATACTCCAAGAAGTTGCTAAGCGATCGATCGCCATGAAACCAATGTTATGTCGGGTGTGTTCATATTCAGCACCAGGATTACCAAGCCCGACAATTAGCGATATGGAGGGGGAAATAGATTTAGTCTCAAGCATCCGCCGTGGTTACTACTTCCTTAACTTCTTCTGATGGCTTGGCTTCTGATGGTGAAGCGGTAACTACGGGAGTAGCAACTGATGCGACTTCAGCCGGGGATTGTGTTGCGGGAGGTGTCGTCTGCTCTAAGCGATCGGCTTCACGTTTAAATTCCGATTCAAATTCACGAGACGCGTCTTGAAAGCCTTTAATTGCTTTCCCCATACTGCGTCCAATTTCTGGCAATTTTTTAGGTCCAAAAATCAAGAGGGCGACAAGCATAATTAGAATCATTTCGGGCAAGCCGATACCGAAAATATTCATTTTAGAGATGACCTTAGATTTACAAATATTATGGGGAAAGTTACAGCGCTTTGCGCTGAATTAAAACCCAGAGCAATTCGCAAAAGAACCGCAAAGCGGTTCTTTTGCGAATTACTCTGTACGCTACATTGGTTTGGGCTGTGCAAAACAGATCTGAGACCGATAATTATGTTAAAGGCACGCAAAGCGTGCCTTTAACATAATTATTGGCAGCTTAAATTAGCCACCCCAGTTAAGGTTGACACCATCAAGAATCAAGGAGGAGTTGTACAACTGGAGCAGGATTACCAGAAATACAAGGAATAGTCCCATGAATACAGCCATGAGGGGTGTGGTTCCCCAACCGCGAGAAACTTTACCGTATTCTGCGTTCAGTGGTCTGAGAATATCGCCTAGCCAAGTACGTTGTGACATAACTTTGTCTTTTAAAAAAGGGTTATTAGTAAATAGTATAATCGTAACAATAACTTAAAACATTGGTTCAATTCATGGAAAATGCAACTTCGATCGCGGTTACTGTCGCCGTATGTGTGATCTGCTTAACGGCTTATGCCATATATGTAGCGTTTGGTCCGCCTAACAAGCAGTTGGTCGATCAGTTTGAAGAACACGAAGACTAATTTAAATAAGCCCCGCTTTGCGAGGCTTAGCCAGACTTTATGAATAGCAATTTTTATTTAACTCATGATCGCTTAGATGTCGGTGATGTTTATGCGATCGCCGATCATGCTCGTAATGGTGCTGTGGTGCTGATGAGTGGGATGGTACGCAATCAAACGGGGGGGAGAGCCGTTGACTATTTGGATTACCAAGCTTATGAGTCGATGGCTTTGCAAGTATTTCAAGATATTAGCGATCTCTGCTGTCAGAAATTTCCTGATATTACTGAGGTCGTCATTCATCATCGTCTTGGCAAGCTCAAGATTGGTGAAATTAGTGTTTTGGTCGCCGTTGGTTCGCCGCATCGTGCTGAAGCCTTTGAAGCCTGTCGCTATGCGATCGACACTTTAAAAACTGATGCCCCAATCTGGAAAAAAGAATTTTGGCTTGACGGTGTAAGTAGTTGGGTAAACTGCCCCATTTAGGAAAAATCTTGCAAAGCAAGATTTTTCCTAGGAATTTTTATGATGCTAGAAAAATCTTTTTTTGCCCGTCCTGCATATGAAGTCGCACCTGATTTATTAGGATGTAATTTAGTTAGACGCATTGATGGCATTGATTATCGGGGGATCGTTATCGTTGTCGAAACAGAAGCCTATGACGCTACCGATCCAGCTTGTCACGGCTATCGACGAAAGACTATACGCAATGCCGCTATTTTTGGCGAACCCTGCACCGCTTATGTATATTTAATTTATGGGATTTACCATTGCGTAAATATCGTCACTGATCGCGAAGATTTTTGTAGCGCCGTATTAATTCGCGCCATTGAATGCGATCGCCTTCCCAGTTGGAGCAACCCCAAGGACAAACCCCATCGAGCAGGGGCGGGACCTGGCAAACTTTGTCGCTTGTTGAAAATCGATCGCCAACTGGACGGCATAGCCTTACATCCCGATTTTGATTTGTGGCTAGAAGCGCGATCGCCTGATTTTGCAGAGCCAATTGTGCAGACCACCAGAATCGGGATTACGCAAGGAGTTGATCTACCTTGGCGCTGGTATCTAGGCGATCGGCGATCGGTATCCAAAAAGTGAATTTTATGTATTGGATATTTTAAGATTTATAGCGATTGCCTTAAACCCACATTCCGCTCTTATTTTACTGAAAAAAATATTTAGAAAGAAAATGCTTATACAGTCAGTGTTTTGAGGCTTAATCACACAAAAATCACTATTTTAATATTGTCAATAAGGACGCACTAATAGGATTTATTATCATTAATTTCTTTTGAAATCGCTGAAACCCTGATTGTCTCGTTGTAAATATTTTTAGGCTTCCATTACGAGCGGAATGTGGGCTTAAACGGTGAAGCGATCGCTATAATTACACAGGCAAATTTTCATTATTTTTTAGTTTAAAATTTTGAATCTTGCTATTAAGTTTTAGCACTAGGGAAACGAAAGACCATGCGTATTGAATTCATTCAACCAACAGGGCATCAAGATGCCACTAGCACCAACTATTTTCGCGAACAAGTTTCGGCGATTTTGGATCGTAAACCCGATGCTTTACTTATTGACCTTACATATTTAAAACAGATGGATAGCTCAGGGCTGGGCGCTCTAGTTTTTGCCTTGAGAAGTTCTCATGTGATCGAGTGTAAATTTGCGCTTTGCTCGATTAGCGAAAATATCTCATTTCTGCTCGAAGCCACATCTATGCAGAATTTATTTCAAGTGTTTGCCAATCGGCAGGAGTTTGAGCGATCGCTGAGAAAGGTGTAGCTCTCTTTGCCTATAGCGTGATGTTTAAAGCTAGGATAATAAACAGTCTTAGGAAACGAAGAGGGATCAGCGTCAAGCATGGGCAAAATTGTAGGTATTGATTTGGGTACGACAAACTCTGTGGTAGCTGTTATGGAAGGTGGCAAGCCCATAGTAATTGCGAACTCAGAAGGTAGCCGCACCACACCCTCCGTTGTTAGTTTTACCAAAGATGGCGAGCGCCTAGTCGGACAGATGGCGCGTCGTCAAGCGGTACTAAATCCTGACAATACTTTTTATTCTGTCAAGCGTTTTATCGGACGCAAGCACAGTGAGCTGTCGCCTGAGACAAAACGAGTTCCTTATACAGTGCGCCGCGATGACTTGGGCAATATCAAGTTACGCAGTCCACGTCTGGAAAAAGATTTTGCACCTGAAGAAATTTCGGCAATGGTAATTCGGAAACTCGTAGATGAGGCGAGTCGCTATCTGGGAGAACCCGTAACTGGGGCAGTAATTACGGTTCCTGCCTATTTTAATGATTCGCAACGACAAGCAACTAAGGATGCGGGGAAAATTGCGGGGATCGAAGTTAAACGAATTTTAAATGAGCCGACGGCTGCCTCATTAGCCTATGGTTTGGATAAAAAAGCTAACAAGAAAATTTTAGTATTTGATCTCGGCGGTGGCACATTTGATGTGTCGGTGTTGGAAGTAAGCGATGGCTTATTTGAAGTTAAGGCAACTACAGGCGATACTCAGTTGGGCGGGGATGATTTCGATCGCCAAATTGTGAATTATCTCGCTGAAGAATTTCTTAAATCCGATGGTGTCGATCTGCGTAAAGAGCGCCAAGCCTTGCAAAGGTTAACTGAGGCTGCCGAAAAAGCCAAAATCGAGCTTTCGACAGTTGGAGTGACCGAAATTAATCTGCCCTTTATCACCGCTACGGTGGACGGACCTCTGCACTTAGAAACGAATTTGAAGCGATCGCAGTTTGAGCGTTTAAGTGCTGATCTATTAGAACGTTTGCAAATTCCCCTCGATCGCGTGTTACGAGATGCTCAAATTAGTCCTCGCCAAATCGATGAAGTGGTATTAGTTGGCGGCTCGACCCGTATTCCCGCCGTGCAGGAAATGGTAGAAAGAGCGATCGGCAAGCCTCCAAGTCAAAGTGTCAATCCCGATGAAGTTGTGGCGATCGGTGCGGTCATCCAAGCCGCAATTTTGTCTGGCGAAATTAAAGACGTTTTATTGCTGGATGTCACTCCATTGTCAATGGGCGTAGAAACTTCTGGGGGTGTGGTTAAGCGTTTAATTCCCAGAAATACGACGATTCCCTGTCGCAAGATGGAATTATTTACCACCGCCGAAGACAATCAGACCTCAGTAGAAATTCATATTATCCAAGGCGAACGCGATCTCGCCGAATATAACAAGTCACTAGGACGATTTAAACTCAGCGGACTCGATCCCCAACCTCGCGGTATGGCGCAGGTCGATGTCACCTTTGACCTGAATACCGATGGGATTTTGGCGGTGACTGCTAGCGATCGCCGCACAGGTGTCGAACGCCGCGTCACGATCAAGGGTGCTTCGACTTTGGATGAAAAAGAAGTTGAACGGATGGTCAATGAGGCGGAGAAATATGCCGATCGCGATCGCGCCAAGCGTGGACGTATCGAAAAATTAAACCGAGCCGATAATCTTGCCGTTGGCGCAGAACGACAACTCAAAGATCTCGCCCTAAACTACGGTTATAAACTAAGTTACGAACGCCGCAAACAAATCGAAGGCTCGATCAAAAAACTGCGCGAGGCAATTTCTAAAGAAGATGATGGATTAATCGATCGCGCTCAAGTGGAGTTACAAGAAGCGCTCTATGCATTGTCTAGCGAACTCTATGCCGAAGATGAAGATTACGAAGATGAGGATGACGATCTTTTTGGTGGCATTCTCGAAAGTATCGGTAGTTTTGCTAGTCGCAATAAACGTGGTAAAGACGAGGACGATCGCCGCCGCCCCAATACCAGAGTCTCCTACGATGACGATGATGACTGGATGTAAGCATTGGCATAGCAGAGACAGGCTTGGATATCCAGAACGGTAATATCTGGATAATTACGCAAAATCTCGTCAATGCTCCAACCTTGAGCGAGAAGATCAATTATAAATTCAACTGCAAGTCTTGTTCCTTTGATAATAGGTTTACCAACTAGAATATTTGGGTTGAGGATAATTCGAGATTGCCAATCCATATTTAAATCAAGAGTGAGAATGAAATTTACAACTACCAAAACTTAATGAAAAATTGGTTTATCTCCCAATATCATCACCTTAGCAAGTCAGGATTAATAAGTTTCAAAATTTGCTCTCGAAAGCGTGATGGCAGTTTGTCGATAAATAGCTCAAAGATATTTTTGCGAATATATTCTCTTAGCACTTCGGAGGCATTTTTCTTGACACCCCATGACAAATTATTAGCACAGTAATAGCTGAAAGTATTACCAATGGATGAAACAACAAAGTAGGTAAAAGCAGCATCAAGAGCTAAACCTATAATATAGGTAAAAGGATTTGTTTTAGCTCCCTTGCTGATTGTTAAAAACGTAGTTAAAGCTGCTGCACTTACAAATAAGAGTGAAAACAATTCACTCGACAATTCTTTGGCTATTGAAGATACATCACCCAAATCTTGTTCCTTATCATAGAGGCTAGCAATATGAAAAAACATGCCACTACTAATTAATGTACTGGTAATAAAATCTAGCCCAAAAGGGACTAATCCCGCAACAGCTGAGGCAGCTATAGAATACCCAGTTATTATACCCTCGGCTTCCGTAGTAAGTTTTGATATTTTCTCTTCTTTATCCCGTACTAACTGTTCTTGTTTTCTTTTTTCCTCTTCTGCCCTTTGCCTAATGCGTATAGCTGCAACTTCCGCAGCTTTGTTACCCAATCGCTGTAGAGTTTCACTTATTAATGTTTCTGGTTCACGAGTTACTATTGAAAAAATTTTATTTTCTAGGTCACTGATTATGGGAGGTGCTTTTCTCATTGGCTTACCCGCAGCCATTACTATCATTTCATCATTTAGATTTGGGATTTTTCTGTAAAGGTCAGCTTTCAGAGATTCAATTTGATCTTCTTCTTGGATATCAGTCTTATTAATAACAAAAATTAAAGGTTGCTTAGTCGATAGTAGTTCTTGCATCACTAGTACCTCTTTACCCTTGATTGCAGGCCAAATAACGTACAGAATTACATCAGAGCCTTCTGCAAATTTCTTTGCTTTTTGAAGATGCTCAGGGTTGTCACCTGCAATTCCTGGTGTATCCTGAAGAATTATCTCAAATCCTTCTAACTCTTTCCAAAATTTTCGATTATTTCTTTCTATTTCATCATCCCATTTGTTAATATCAGGAGAAACAGAAAAGAATTGACTGTTGTAATCTTGATTATTTTTCTGCACTAGCGCATTTAGCAAAGCAGATTTTCCAGAATTTGTCTCACCAAAAGCCGACACAACTATTCTTAAATTTTCTAATCTTTGTATGGCAACATCTAGACTTGATAGCTCAGAGGAAGATAATTCTTGCCTCAAAAGTGTTGTCATTCTCTTATATTCTTCAACTCGTGCTTTTAGTTCACCTAGCAAACCCTTCATCTTAATTATCCTGTAAATAAACTTCAAGCCAGAAAGAGAATTTTTCTAGATGTACCCAGTAAGTAGCGTGACATCAGAAGATATTTTCAAGGTTATAGTTCTTTCAAGTTTCCGATACTAGAGGTAAATTGCGCTCAAGTTGTAAGTCGTAGTTGTATCGCGAACATTATAGAACCACACTGATAAGGATAAAACTAGCGTATAACTTCACTTTTTGTCAATGATTTTTGCAAAACTAGTTTTTCAGTAATTGCGTAAAAAATCACAATAAATCCGCATTCACAAACACCTAGTTTGTATATTTAACGTTACAAATCTTTGTAAGCAATCCGATCGCCTTTTTTGTACGCCAAGTGATACGAATCAAGAAGATGGAAGCAATTGCTTATAATTAAGTTAGATATTAACTGGAGTAATCGTCATGAATCCATTTGGTGGCATCGTCCAAAAAGCATTTTATCTTGGTTTAGGCTTGGCAACTATCGAGAGGAATATATCTCAGTTTTGCAATAAGTAATTATACTTAGAAATAAACACCCTAAATTTGCCAAAGCACGAAATGGCAGGTTCTCGTTATGAATAAAATGGAGACAACCAAGAATGACTACCCAATTAGTTAACAGTTTGACAGTTGATGAACGTATAAAAACGCAGGCAGAATCGGCAGCAGAAGTTTTGGCTACTAGTAATGCTCCACATTTAGTTAGTAGCTTGACAGTTGATGAACTTAAGGAAGTAATTGCTAATGTCGTAGATGCTCGATTAAACAGCTTTTTTAGTTCATTGAATACAAACGGTATAAAAAAATCATCCGAATCAGAAACTCTGGAATCTACTGAGGTAGAGAAAGAAAATCCTTGGTTAAAAATGGCTGGTAAATATGAAAATGATCCTTACTTCGAGCAAATGTTAGAAGACATTGCCGATTACCGCCGCGAACAAGATGCTGAATTAGAGGAATACTATCGTCAGATGGAAATTGCAGAAAATAATGTTAATTCCACAAATCTTGTTGCTGAGGTCGCAGCTTTATGAGTCTGTGGATTCTTGATACGGATCACATTTCTTTATTACAACGCAACCACCCAAATGTTAAGCAGCGCTTGACATCAATAGATCCTAATAAAATATTCGTAACTGTTATCACTTTTGAAGAACAAATGCGAGGACGATTAAACCAAGTTAAGCAAGCAAAATCTCAAGAATCGTTAATCAGTGCCTATAATGCTTTGAGAGAAACGATTGAAGATTATAAAAGGTTAAATTTGCTTGATTTCGATAAAGATGCCTACTCTTGTCACATGAATTTGTTACGTCAAAAGATCAGAATTGGAAGTCAAGATTTACGAATTGCCGCGATCGCACTATCTGTAGATGGCATAGTCGTTACTCGTAATCAAAAAGATTTTGAGAAAGTACCAAATTTAAAGATTGAAGACTGGACTCTCGAATCATGACGGAAAAATAATTACTAACATAAGCCAAGCAGATGATTAACCTACTTTTAAATAATTGGTAATTTTTGAAATGTTTGCTAACAGACTGATATTTAATCGCAAATATTTTTACTTAACAGTTCTTTTATTTTTGATCGAAGTTTATATTGCTATTTTCGTTAAAGATCAGTTTATTCGTCCCTTTGGTGGGGATGTTTTAGTAGTTATTCTTATCTATTGTTTCGTCAAATCTTTTTGGAAAATCAAGACAAACATAGCGGCTCTATCCGTATTTATATTTGCCTGTGCGATCGAAGGATTGCAATATTTTAACTTGATCGACAGATTGGGATGGCGGCAGTACCAGCTTTTAGTAATTATTTTAGGCGCGACCTTTAGTTGGGAAGATATACTAGCCTATGCGATCGGTACAGCGATCGTCTTGATTGGGGAAAGCCTAATTTTAAAATTGAGTCGTCGCAAAGATTGATTTGCCCCAAATGCTTTAAATGCTTGTTTAGTCGTTTACAATAGTAAAGGTTAGTTTTTGTACCTTTTGATGAGGTATGCTCTAACCTTAAAAATTATGTAACCCTGAGGACATAAGCGAATGCTACATCGCAAAATATATCAACTTTGTGAAGCCAAGAGCGATGTTTGGATTTTCCTGAGGGATCAGGGACGTTGGCTAGAAAGAGCCAGAATACTAGATATTGAAGGTGACGTGGTAACAATTCGTTACGAAACTGACGATGAAGATGAAATTTGCTCTTGGGAAGAAATGGTCAGATTGGAGAGTATTGGCGCAGTTACCCAAAAATTATCATCGGTAACAAGAACAGGAATGTATTCCAGCGATCTGTTGGTGTCCGATGATTGCCCCGAAGCCGAACAAATCCGACCACGCCTCGATCCAGACAAGTAAAACCTGTATAACCAACATATAGAGTGGGCGCAAAGCGTCCACTCTATTTTATGCGATAAGTGCGATGAGATTAAACCGATGCAACCTGCTGACTTAACAACACTTGTAGCTTTGACCCATGAGCTAAACCAAGCCTGTGTGCCTGCAAGGTTAGAGCAAGTACATCAAAGCGATCGCCATACTATTTATTTGCAATTACGAACTTTAGAAAAAAAACTTTGGCTTTTACTATGTTGGCATCCACAGGCTTCAAGGCTGCATCTATCCGCGCCACCGCCGAAACAACCTGATACTTTCACCTTTAGCCAACAAATTTTGCATCAGGTCGCAGGATTTGCGCTTGTCTCGGTACAACTAATTAGTCCTTGGGAGCGTGTAGTTGATTTGCAGTTTGCTAAACGTCCTGATGATGAGGTGCAGTGGCATTTGTATTTAGAGGTGATGGGCAAATATAGCAATGCAATTTTGGTCAATGCTCAAGGCGAAATAGTCACCGCCGCGCACCAAGTCAGCAGCAAGCAATCGCGAGTACGTCCAATCCAAACAGGCGATCGCTACGACTTACCACCCGCGTTACTCGAAGCAATTCCCAATTTAAGTGAATCCTTTGACTCATGGCGCGATCGCCTAATTTTAATTCCCAAAGAAATTAAGCGCAATTTACTCAGCAATTATCGCGGCGTTAGTTCATCGCTAGTGCGATCGCTATTGGCGATATCAGATTTAGATGGAGATAAAAATGTTGCGGATTTAGCTATGTCCGAATGGGAGCAATTATTTCGCGCTTGGCAAATTTGGTTGACTTGTATTGAAAAAAAAGAATTCTATCCACATTTAGAAGGGAAGGGATATGCCCTCATCAGTAACCCCTCCCTAGCCCTCCCCTTGCAAAGGGAAGGGGAAGAAATCTCTAGTTCCCCCCCTTTGCAAGGGGGAATTAAAGGGGGGTTTGAGGCTTTTGTAGACAGGGGAGAGGGCAAAACTTCGCAATTAGTCAATGATTTTTGCGATCGCTATTATTCCCAGCAAACAGGTCAAATAGCTTTTCAGCAACTACACCAACAAATTAGCCAAGCGCTCCAAAACCAGCTAGCAAAGTTAAGCATTAAAGAGAAAGAATTTCTCGATCGCCTCAAACTCTCGACTCAAGCCGATGATTTTAAAAATAAAGCAGATTTATTAATGGCGCATTTGCATCTCTGGCAAATTGGCATGAAGGAGATTAAACTCCAAGATTTTCATTCCGATAAATTGATGGCGATCGCCCTCGATCCGACTTTGAATGCTCAGCAAAATGGTCAATCTTTTTATAAAAAACATCAAAAACAAAAACGCGCAGCTCTTGCGATCGCGCCACTACTAGAATCCGTACAACAGGAAATCGCTTATCTTGAACAAGTCTCCACCGCCGTGAGTTTATTGGAACAGCATGAATTATCGGCTCTCCAAGAAATTCGGGCAGAACTAGCACAACAAGGCTATCTCAAAGTCACGGCTGAATATGCACCACGCACTAAAAGTAATAATAAGGGTGGGAAAAACAAAAGTAATCGAACTAAACAAGAAGAGATTCCCGATTGCCATCGCTTTACAACTCCCAATGGTTTTGAGATTTGGGTGGGAAGGAATAACTATCAAAATGATTTGATATCTTTTCGGATTGCAGGAGAATACGATCTCTGGCTCCATGCTCAAGAGATCTCTGGTAGTCATGTCTTACTACGTTTACCTGCGGGGGCGATCGCTGAAGATCAAGATTTACAAATCGCCGCTAATTATGCCGCCTATTACAGCCGCGCCAGACAAAGCGATCAAGTTCCTGTGGTTTGCACGATTCCTAAATATGTATTTAAGCCCAAAGGTGCAAAACCAGGGATGGTCGTCTATACCCACGAAAAAATTATTTGGGGACAGCCAATCAGTTTAAGAGATGAAAAATAATGCTCTGTAAATCTCATGCACTGTAGATCGGTTTCTGTCATAATTACCATTCACGCCTAATACACTTACTTTAATAAATTAATAATATGACCGCTTTTATTCAAGATCAAGCCGAATTTGAGACGCTTCGCGCCAGTACCTCTTTGTTAGTTGTGGACTGCACCGCATCTTGGTGTGGACCTTGCAAGGTGATCGCTCCATTTATTGACCAGTTGGCTGAAAATTATAGCGATCGCGCTAAGGTCATGAAACTAGACATCGATGCTCATAGAGCTTTGGGAAAGGAATTGGGATTAAAAAGCATTCCTGCTGTGATCTTTTTTAAAGATGGTGAAGTGATGGAGACGATGGTTGGGGTGAAAACCTACGACGATTACAGCAATACTATAGAAAAATATCTTCCAGAATCTATATAAATTTAAAATCGCACATTTTTATCGAATTCTCGCATCAAATTTCTGCATCAAATTTTTACATCAAATTTTCATATCCAAATCTTTATCCAAAAGCCATTATGTTGAGTTCGACTAGGGAACTTCTAGAAACCGCAAGGCACAATGCCTATGCGATCGGTGCGTTTAATGTCTATAACTTAGAAGGCGTAAAAGCCGTAGTCAATGCTGCCGAAATCAGTCGTAGCCCTGCGATGTTGCAGTTACACCCTAGCGCTCTCAAATATGGCAAACTACCTTTGGTGAAAATGTGCATTGAGGCGGCAAAATCGGCAAATGTTCCCATTTCCATTCACCTCGATCATAGTACTTCTGCTAGCGATATTCGCTTAGCTCTAGATGCAGGAATTCGCTCAATTATGGCAGATGGTTCGCCAATGTCCTATGAGCAGAATTTAGACTTCACAAGGGACATGACTACCCTCTCCCACAAGTTCCATGCCGTTGTCGAAGCCGAAATTGGTCGAATTAGTGGCACTGAAGATGGTCTCACGATCGCTGAGAAAGAAGCCAAAATGACCGATCCCATTCAAGCCCTTGAATTTGTGCAGCAAACTAAAGTCGATTCGATCGCTGTCACGATCGGCAATGTGCATGGTGAATACAAAAGCCCACCCCGCCTTGATTTTGACCGCTTGGAAAAAATTCGCAGTCTTGTCGATATTCCTTTAGTTTTACATGGTGCATCAGGCTTACCTGCGGAAATGATTCAGCGATCGATTCAATTGGGAGTCTGTAAATTTAATGTAAATACAGAAGTGCGCCAAGCCTATATGCAAGCGCTGAAATTAGAAATCTGTGGTGATAGTCCTAAGGATTTGTTAGAGATTGCTGGTGAAGCGATCGCCGCCATGCAAGAGGTAATCATCGAGAAGCTGAATCTCTTCGGTTCTATCGGTAAGGCGCATTTGCATGAGACGCCCTATGCCGCGATGTTGACAAGTCAAGCTCACAGCAATTTGTAAGATTATTCATCGTGCTAAATTTCGGACAAAATGGATCAAAATAATACTCATAATCACCTACCAATCGTAGAAACGTTCCATTCTGTACAGGGAGAAGGAGCTTGGATGGGAACAAATGCCTTCTTTATCCGCTTAGCAGGTTGCGATGTTGGTTGTCCTTGGTGTGACACCAAAATTTCTTGGAATGTCAAAAAACATCCCCAGATCGAGATCGCCGATCTAGTCATTGAAGCTGTAAATGCGAATCCTGCGATCGTGGTAATCACTGGGGGAGAGCCATTAATACATGATCTCACTGAATTAACCAATCAGCTAAAAACGAAAGGATTACGATTACATTTAGAGACATCAGGCTCCTATCCATTTAGCGGTAATTTCGATTGGGTGACATTTTCTCCGAAGCAGTTTAAACATCCCCATGAGAGTATTTACGAACAGGTAAGTGAACTCAAGGTGGTGATAAGCGATCAATCGGATTTAATTTTTGCAGAACAGAATGCAGCGCGAATTTTGCCTAATGTGGCGAAATATTTACAGGCTGAATGCGGAAATGCTAGTAGCAAAGACTTGGTGATGCAATATGTGTTAGCCCATAGAGACTGGCGCGTGAGTGTGCAAACCCATAAATTATTGGAAGTTAGGTAAGGGCATCATAATTGGGATTGTTTTCAACATCAATTTCTCTTTGGGCGGTTGCGAAGTCGCCTTCTGCTTTATCAACCCACTCTTGCGTGATTGGCTTCATGGAGAATATGACCTCTTTTGAGAATGTCTTGAATAAAAAAATCACCCATGTCTAAGCGCTGTTGAATTTGTTTGGATGTCCGAGCAATTAAATCGAGAGAGAAAGTGGGTCTAAGCTTTTTGCGGATTTCGATCGCTTTATAAACTGGTAGTCCTTCAAATGGCAATATCACCAGTAAATCAACGTCGGAGTCTTGGTTTGGTTGTCCATAGGCATAGGAGCCAAACAGAATAATTTGTTCGGGTTGAAATTGCTCGACAATCTGTTGGCTAAATGCTTGAATTTGGCTATGGCTAATCATTTGACTAAAGCTTAATGGCTTAATTCATTTTTATCATAACATTTGGGCGATCGCTACTTTCATATTTTGCCATAGGCTAGCAAATATTCAGATTGACTTCTCTCTGACCCAGCGTTCGATTAAGGGGACTTCAAATTTGTATTGGTTATCGATTTTCTCGATGATGTGATAGCGGAGCATTCTTTGTAGGGATTTTTGGGCTGGCTCGTCGGTGGGGTGGGGCTGTTGTCCTTGGGCTAGGGCTAGGAGTTGTTGTTGTCCTGCGGTGATTTCGGTGGGGGATGTGCCTGTGAACTGTTCCCAAACGTTGGTGAAGTAGCCGATGCCGTTGATGTAGGCTTCGGGGATGGCGGATTGGAGGAGGGTGGGGGTGACGAGTTGGGTGTGGGTGGTGTTGGCTAGTTGCACGAGTACCCAGCCGAGGAGTTGGAGGAGGTAGGGATGGCAACGGGTGAGGGTGAGGATTTGGTCTACGATGCCTGTGTCATATTCGAGGGTGAATTCGGGATCGGGATTTAGGAGTAGTTCTCTGGCTTCGTTGGGGTTGAGGTAGGTCATCTCGATGGGCATGGCGCTAATGAAGTAGCTGCTCCAATTGGTTCCTAGTTCGTCTAGGGTTTGGACTCCAGAGAAGAGGAAACTGAGGCGATCCCAATGTTGGATGAGGCTGCGGAGTTCGTCAAAGAGATTGGTGCTAATGCGTCCCTGTTCCATTGCTGTACCGATCGCTTCAAATTCATCGATATTCAGCAGGATGCGTCTGTCACCTAATTGGGTTAGGGCGGTGTCGAGCCAGTCTTCGAGTTGGGTGTAGGGGCTAAGGCGAAATTCTTCGCGTTTGGGTGGGGCGGGTAGGGGTACTTGTTGGCTACGGGCATCGCGATGGATGGCGCGAACGATCGTGAAGCAAAAGTCGGCTTCGCTTTGGCTGGCGGATTGGCTTTGGAGGTCGATGTATACGGGTAAAACGTCACTGGTTAGGAGGCGCGGTAAATTGAGCAGGAAGGAGCTTTTGCCACAGCGTCGGGGACCATGCAGAATGATGGTGGGACGGTTGCGATCGAGGATTTGGCGGACGATTTGATCGGCAAAGGCGGAACGTCCTTTAAATAGTTGCGCTCTGTCGCGGGTAAGGGGATTGCCATACTGAAAGGGGTTAAGGATTTCGCCTTGGGATTGGCGTTGGAGTTGTTCTAGTTCTTGCTGGATGATGGTTTGCCACTGTTTGATTACGGCTTGCCAGCGTGGGATGGCTTTGCTTTTGACTAGTCCTGAGAGTTGGGAATTTAATGTGGATAGTTGGTCAAGGATGCGTTCTAATCCGCGTTCGCGGAGGGCTATACTTCCTGCTTGGAGGGCTGCATCGATATTTTGAGCATATTTTTGGAAGGTGGGGAGAAGCTCGACGTTGAGGGATTGGGTATCTACTAGTTCGGTTTGGTATAGGGATGGAACGAGTAGGGGTAAGATGGCGTGGTTGGGTGTGGCTGTGGCGATGAGTTCGGGAATTGTGTGAATGGCGATTAATTGATCGGCAATGAGTTGCGGTAAGGCGTTTTTAATTGTTTGTTGGAATCCATAGAGAGGTTGTTTTTGGATAGATTGAAAAATTGGGATTGCTTCTAGGGGATTTTCGCGAAAGGCGGCGATGAGGAGGCGATCGTGATTGGGTAAAGGGAGCCAGAGTAGTTCGCTGGTGAAGGGAGGTAAGAGGTGTAAAAGTTGGAATGGATTGGTTTTGATACGGCGGAAGATAGAAACTGTTGGTAGGGTAAAGAATGTAAATAAGCTAAAGTCAGGAAAGAGCCTGTAATAACCAATTAATGTAATTGGGATAGATAGCAGAGATGCCCAAACTTGATGTTCTATCCTCAACGCACACATCATAGCAGCAGCAAGTAATCCCAACCGTTTTTGTCTGTTAGGAGAAAGACTCGCCCCAACTAACCAGCAGAGGAATAAAAATATAGGTAAATCTATAGTACTTATAGCTGCCGCAAAACTCGCCACAACGACCGCCACACTACATATCACAACGATCGCCACACTGCCCGCCACACCGCCTGTCACACCACCCATCACTATATCCACCACACTGCCCATCACACCAATCGCTACACTGCCCGCCACACTGCCCGCCACACCGCCTGTCACACCGCCTGTCACATTGAATGCCACATTGAATGCCACAACACCCGCCACACCGAGTACTACAGCACCCACCGCACCGAGTACATCATCTTTTAATTTAATATTGTCTCGGGCTAAAAATAAAAAGAAGCAGACTAAGACGCTAATCAATAAAGCGAATAGCCAGTTCTGACTACCGATCCAAACACCACTAAATGTACTGAGTGTAGATCCAATGATCAACAAGCTTCTGGCTAAAAGTAGATTGCGCTCTAAACTCGAAAGCCCTAAAACATTTGTGATAACTAGTCCTAGAGTACCAACTAATATCCCTATGCCAATCTGTGGTAGAGACGGCAAAACTGCTATAGCTTTAGCTAGTCCATCCACAAAAAAAGTAGGCTTTACTAAATAAACTGGAATAAAAATTAACGGAACATTTAAACCAATGGGAAAGTTCCAAAATTCAGAACTATACGCTGTCAAGAGAATTATAGGTAATAGTAACAAATCCCATAACCGCTCGTAAGTGGCAATTGCAGCAACAAGAGGTAAACTGAACCAGCAAGAAACTTGGATAAATTGAAATAGAAAACGCCAATTACTTCTACCCACAAGAATATCTCGAAAAGTTGTATCTGGTCGAATACCATCATATTCCTGCTGAGGCGACCATTCATTCATCATTTGCTGTAACCGCAAAGGACAAAACATTGCCCAGTACCATAGCTCCCAAGTCTCCTGTATCCATACTTTTATTGTTAGGATTACCGATTGACTCACCGAAGACCTCGCACGAATTCTGCAAATGTATTGCTAAACAAACGACCATCAGATTCTATTAACCCAAATCTTTGTAACAAGTCTTGTGTCTTTGGAGCAGAAATATCTAATGCTGATATTCCTGCCGCCACTTTTAATGCACGGCGTTCCGCATCAGTGAGTTCTTGCCAAAGTTCTTCCCAGTGCGGTGTTACTTTAGACGAAAATTTTGCTTTTATTCGTTCAGGTTCACTGTGCTGCCAAACAAGTGCTGCCGCCATCTGCGTATAAAATGGCAACCTACCCGCTAGTTCTTTAATTAGATTTAAAGTATTATTCTCAATTGAAAATCCTTCCTGTAGTAACTTAAGCCATGCATCATGTTCCATTGCACCGATTACTGTAGTACTAAAAATATTACTCAAAGGAGAAGTAAGACTTGATTTATGATAGTAATATTCATATATTGGACGTTTACTTGCTATTACTAGTGCAAATAGACCAGCAGAAACCTTTGCTCTCCAATCATCACTCCAATCTTGAAACAAATCTTGTCTTATATCCACTTTTTCAAATTCATCTAGCATCACTATTAAACGATAGTTACGATTCTTCAAATCGAGTAACCCATCTGCAATCGCATAATGATCGTCATTTTCAGATTTTGACCAAGGTTCTATACCAATCTGTCTTGATAATGTTGTGCCTTAGCCCCTCCATAATGCCCGATGGCTTATGAAATCTAAGATCTTGCAAATCTAACAACACAATTAACGGCTGTTGGGATTCATGAAAAAAAACATCAGGACACGCATTTATATATTGTAGAAGTGAGGGCGACACAGGCGAACCATACTGAAACGGATTAAGCTCTGCCCCCGGATAATCCACTCGTTGCGGCGTAATACGTTCAGCAAAGGGAAGACTGACTCCCGGAAAGCTCGGTGCTTGCGTAGGTTTTGCCCTCTCCTGCAATGCGCCTAAAACGACCTCCTTCGCCTCCGCTTCCGAGAGATTAACCACGTCTGCATAAACAATCTGTTGCCACAGCCCTTTAATTTCGCATTTTGCAACACGAATCGGGATTAAAGTTCTTGTTTGACCTGTAGGATCTTGAGCGAAGGCTGCCGCCAACTCTGGATGGGTATAGTGCGCATTTAAGTAGTTATCGGAGAGAACAGCGATCGTTTTTTCAGCTTGAACCGTCGCATTCTGCATTTCCAACACAAAATTACTGCCAGGGCGAAAATCCCAAGCTTGAATAATGACAGAATACCCCGCTTCTTCGAGTATCCAGGCAATCCACTCTGCCCACTGCTTATCGCGCCCATTATAGCTGACAAAAAAGTGCTTCTTCATCGGTTCTCCCATTTCCTCTTGGCTTCATTTGCCACATCTTCACGCCCAGTTTGCGTTACCTCAACCAGAATTGTCGTTCCATCTTCCAGTTGTACAGGAATAGTCTGAATGCGATCGCTATCATTTGCCATAAATTACTGCTCTCGATTACTAAAGCGCCAGATCTTGATTTTATCCATTGTTACGCAACCAAGTATTTAAATCAGCAACAGTTTGTAAATCGAAAATAACTTCAGCAAGGTTTTCTAACTGCGTCACCGATAATTTCGTAATCCGATTTTTCGTTCTAGGGCTTAATTTCCCAAATTTGCGGGTTAGCATCCTTAGCAACATCGCAACTTGTCTCTGCAAACCTCTTTGCTCACCCAACTGTAAGCCCTCTTGCTTACCTAGCTGCAAACCCTCTTGTTTAGCATCTTGGTAGACGCGGGTGTTTTTTAAATCGTTGAATGTAAACATGGCTTCGATCTCCTGACGACTTAACTTGGGGAATTTGTAGACAAGCACGGTCTCTATAAATTTTACTACTTGGTCTTGCAAATCTGTGTTTGGTTCTTGCTGGACTTTTTCGTTGATTTGTCTCGCAAGTTTTGGCGCTTTGTCTTCTGGAGCTAATATTAGTTGAATTATGGCAATAGTTAGAGAATTTGTCTCTTGCCTTACCCAATCTTCGAGATACACACGGATAATACGATTAGAGTCGATCATCTCCTGCACATGATCGACAATTTCTGGCTCACAATTGCGCTTCGCAAAAATGGCTACGGCTTGCCATTTATTGATTGGGCGATATTGGTTAAGATACAGAAATATTTCTGACAAATACTCCCAATAAAAGTCATTTTTCGGTTGAAATTGGACTTCGATGAAAAAGATTGGTTTGTCATCGGTTGTGGGTATAAAGATGCCATCAAACCGAAACGCTTTCTCTTTGATTTCAGCCGTGGTGAATTGATACCCTTCTGCATCTGCGATCGGGCGATCGATTAGCTCAAAGAGGAGCGTATGGAAGGATTGGAATAGTTGATAAAATAGGGTGTCGGTTTTCAAATTTCCTCAAAGGGGTTAGGTCGATCGCAACGTGGGCTAATCTCGAAAGTATAATTTTCCGCAATACAAATCTGTCGTAATTCATCAAAGGTATCGCCTAGGGAAGTCCATTTTTGCTGTTGTTGCCATGTGAGAAATTCTTGAAATAGGTCAGCACGAATTACCGCCGCAACAAAGCGATCGCGTTGATAAATTAGTTGAGGAGTTTGTCCAGAAGCATTAACAACTTCCAAAAATTGTTCTTGTGCTTCTTCAATTTTCTAAGTCATAGGTTTTTAGCCCTTACGATAAATTGGTTTCTTTAATGCTCTTCTAAATAATCGGCAACTGCTTGCAAATCTGCTAAGCCTCGATTAAGCCGATCGCACATTGCTTCATTGAGTTTAGGATTTTGCAATGCGACTTCTTGAATTGCTTCTAGCCATTTGGATATTGGAACATGTCGCATGGCTTCACGGAGTCCCATGTTTGCCAAGATACCAAGATAGAAGCCTGTGAGGTCTTGACCTCCATATCCATAGAATCCACTCCATAGTTCTAGTTTTTCGGGTGTGTATTCAAAGTATTGATCGGAGGTGATTGGGGTGCGATCGAGTTGGGGCTGGGGGAGTGGTGGTTGAGTCATAAGTCTTACTGCTATTGTTACCTCATATTCTGTCATGCTAGCTTGTATTTCAGGGCGATCGCTGTAAACCCTTGTTGGCAAAACCTCATTTGGTTACGATATCGCCACAATGACATATTTATCATCCGAGCGAGAGCGTTATGGCTCAGAGGTGGTTGGCATCCTCCCGATGGAGATATTTGTTTGTAAATAAGCGATCGCCATCAACCCCACAGCACCAAATCAAAATCTCAAACGGATGTGAGACAATGCGATCGCCAAAAAAAGATCCAAAAATTTTCACTTATTTAGATTTATCGAGTTAATTCCCTTCTGTAAGACTTTTAACATGTAGCCGAAAGATCTTTCTTCATCGTAATCAAACTTTTTAATCATTTTCCCCAATAATTTATTTAGCTCAATCAGAGTTTTGTCTTGCAACATTCTACAAATATCTTGTCCTAGCAGATAAATATTTGCATCAGAAAAATCTACGTCTCCACTAGAAAGCGCTTCTACTAATTCATTATAAACTCGATCATCATCTTCATACTTCGATAGAATGAATTCAATATCTTCTAAATCTTTGTTGGTACTTTCTCCGCGATCGCCCCAAGCAAAAACTTTAAGAACTACAAAAGACGGAATATCAATTACTTGGATTTCCAAATCATCAATATTAGTGGTTGTGGCGTGAGATAGAGCTTCTTCAAAGCCCAAAATGCTCATGGGATTGCCACTATCAGCCCAAATAATTTGTTTGTCTGGCTCACCAATTGCGCCAAAAGGAACTATATCAACATCAATATCAGTTTCAATATGTCTAAATCTATGAGGAATTTTTGTAGATTGAAAGCGTGGAAAAGTAGCATTGATAAGAGTTTCGCATAAGGTTTGGTAGGATTCCCAACTATCTACAGATATTGCTACATCCCAGTCTTTTGTGCCTCTCCCTTCTCCAAATTTTTGATCAAATATGATTAACCTAGCTCCTGCACCAACCAAAATCATTGGCAAATTCAGTGTTTTGACGAGAGCTTTTAGATCGGCTAAAACTTGCTTTTCTCTAGAATCAATCATTATCTTTGAGCTATTTCTTCAATATATTTATCAAAAATAAGTTGAGCAGTTTCTTTCAATCGACTATCACCTGTACGAACCAGTTCGGCATGAATCAATAATGGATTGATAAGATTATTCAAGTTCTCGTTGGGATCTGGGTGATCATTTTGCCCGTCAAATCTTTCATGAATTTCTATATTTCCGTCAGGATCGGGCTTTAGCTTTAAAATAACCGCTAAAGGAAGGTGAGGATAATGTTTGGGAATATGCAGTATCGCACCTACAGGACGAATATATTGAGTCATTATTGAAGCGGCAAGTTCACCACCAATTAAATAGCCATACTTGGAAGCACATAGCTTAATCCCATCTTCTATATCTGAAAAGTTTCGGCTCCCTACATATCTAAACTTTCCAATTAATAATTTTGAATGTAATCTTTCAGCGTATCCTAATTCCCATCTTTCAAACAGTTTAACGTAGTCGATGATTTCATATCCTTTGCGAGTACGTTTGAGGTAATCAAGTTTTTCAAGCTTTTCAAGAGTATTTTTTAATGTTTTAGTGGTAATACCACACCCAAGTATACAATGAATTTTTTCGTAGTTTCCACTAGAGCCATCATTTGCGATAATTGAGGGATCTTTAAGAATGAAGTATATTACTTGTAATACAAGAGCGGTGATCTCTAAAGATTTATTTATATTTTCTTTTGAAGTTTGATTGCGAACTGCTATATAAATTTCTGAGCTATTGAGATAAATATTTCCATCAACATCAATAAATTCAATGTTTCTCTCTAAGAGCTTATTTATAACCAGACTTGATAGATTACGAGTAATGAGCAAAGGTCTTTGTTTACCATTGAGTCTTTTTCCTAAATTGGCAAAATATTCAGCAACTTGCTCAACTATGTCATTTGTAATCCCAGTTTTGATTTCACATACATAATTAGCCGTTTTATTAGATGTACCAATTATTAACTCCCCATCAGCTAAAACCTCACTGGAAAAATAAGGCTCACCTTGAATGGTCGCCTTAATATTGGGTAAAGACTCAAGATAATCTATGCACTTTTTAAATAGTGGGTTTTTGGGACGCATAAACTATTTCCCACTTGATTTTATTGAGTCTAATTATAACTCCTCCAACAAAATTTTTACCTTGTGCGATCGCTGTAACCCCTTGTTGGCAAAACCTCATTTGGTTACGATATCGCCACAATGACAGATTTATCATCCAAGCGAGCGAATTATGGCTCAGAGGTGGTTGGCATCCTTATAAACCATATAATAACGATTAAGTTAAGCTCGCTCCAAATCATATTTATGAATAAACAAGATATTAAAATTAAAAATGATAACCTCTTATTTCAACCTTGGGTTGGGAGTCAATATGGTGATGACAGTATATTCAAAATTCCGATTTTGATTGTCGGAGAATCAAACTACGCTCACCCTGATATTCTTGAGAGTTTAAAACCACATGAAACTTTTACCCATCGATTGATTGAAGGGATTATCGATGATACTTGGAAGCATCGATTTTTTAGTAATATTCAACGTACTTTTGTTGAGAAAGCTGATACTAAATCTTTACGGGAGGAGTTTTGGCATTCTGTGGCTCATCATGAATATATTCAAGACTGGCTTCCAAAACCTGGTGTTAGCCCTGATGAAAATATGTGGCTAAAAGCTAAACCTATTTTCCAAGATGTAATTTCTGAGTTAAAGCCTAAGTGTATTTTGTTTGTATGTAAGAGAGTATATGACAAAGTATCTCCTAATTTTCAAGCATCCATTCCTCTAGTTGTAGATAACAGTAATCCACTTACTTCAAAAGCTTATAAAAATCAGTCTCACCCCACTGTAAAAATTGGTGATGCTTTGGCTTCATGGATTTATCATCCTACATCTCCAAATGGTGGATTTCAGAAGCCACGGGGTATTGCGAGACCTCTAATTCAAGCTTCTGGTGGGACACCCAGAATTTAAGCGTTTGGACTAGTGGTGCAGAAAAGTCTTAAAACCCGTATTCATGTCGTAATCTCAACCTAAGACATATTTTTAACAGACTTTATTCAAATTCTTATAAATAGGCTATTTCAAGATGCTAATTCACCTAAATAAGCATCAAATAAGACCTCAAAAAGTTTGGCTCTTCTGGGTTTGAGGGGATAAGCAAAACTAATGGGAAAGGCAGGCTA
>JBAXTW010000051.1:0-28653 GCA_037129985.1 Pseudanabaena sp. ELA645
TATTGTCCCGTCAAATGTTTTGACCTATTTCAAAAATCAGCGAACCGTAAGCTAACAAGGAACAGTTTGTCGGTTATTCTCCCTTGCCGAAACTGGAGGGACTGCCCGACCCAAAATGGGATTCAATCGTTGCGGTTGACACCGATATTGCGCTAAAACCTTTGCAACAGTTGTTGTTGATCTTGGTGGGGGCGACTGGCGCTGTGGGGATATTAGCCTCGGTATTGGCGATCGCGATCGCCCAACGCGCTACCAAACCAATCATCGATGCAACTACAGCGGTGGTTGAACTTGGTAAAGGTAATCTTGAAACTCGCCTCGCGGTACAAGGTGAAGATGAAATGGCGCAGTTGGGCGACAACATCAACCTCATGGCGGGTCAGTTGCAAGATTTTATTGCTCTGCAAGAAGAGCAAACTCGCCAATCTACTGAATTAGCCGAAAAGGAACGTAACCGAAGTGAATCAATTCAGCGCGAGTTAATTACATTACTATCTGATGTTGAAGGTGCGGCAAGTGGAGACTTAACGGTTCGCGCCCAGATCTCGGCTGGTGAAATCGGCATTGTTGCCGACTTTTTTAACGCGATCGTGGAAAGTTTGCGGGACGTTGTATCGCAAGTAAAAATTGCCACTTTGCAGGTAAATACATCGGTAAATACTAACAACGAATCGATTCGTACCCTAGCCCAAGATGCGACTTTGCAAGCCAAAGAACTTGATGGAGCCTTGCAATCTGTTGAAGCGATGACAGAATCAATTCAAGAAGTTGCGAGTAATGCGAGACAAGCGGCGGATGCTTCTAACTTAGCGGCGACAACTGCCGAAACTGGTAGCATCGCGATCGAGCAATCAGCAACAAGTATTTTGCAACTACGCCAAACCGTTGCTGAAACTACCAAAAAAGTAAAACGTCTTGGCGAAGCTTCACAACAGATTTCTAAAGTTGTCGTTCTGATCGACCAGATTGCGTTAAAGACCAATATGCTTGCGGTAAACGCCAGCATTGAGGCGGCGCGTGCGGGAGAAGAAGGTCGCGGCTTTGCGGTAGTTGCGGAAGAAGTTGGTGCATTGGCGGCGCAGTCAGCAACAGCAACTAAAGAAATTGCACGAATTGTCGAAACCATTCAACAGGAAACCAGTGAAGTCGTGGAATCGATGGAAGCCAGTACTTTACAGGTTGTTGAGGGTACAAACAAGGTTGAAGATGCAAGAAAGAGTTTGAGTAAGATTGTGGAAGTAGCCCAAAAGGTAAATGAACTATTCCAAGGTATTTCTACAGCTACAACTTCACAGGTGCAAACTTCACAATCAGTAAAACTGGTTATGGAAAATCTCTCTAACCAATCGCAAAAATCTTCGGAAACCTCTCGTGAAGTAGCGATCGCCCTACAGGAAACCGCAAACGTAGCCAGTCAACTGCAAGCTTCGGTAGAGACCTTTAAGGTTAATGCTTAGACTCTCGCCCCCTAGCCCCCAATTCTGGGGGAACAAGAAAATAAAATTCTTTCAAAGTCCCCCAGTGGGGGATTTAGGGGGCTTAGATACATTGAAATGAAGCACACCCTGTCCCTTTTCGGGTGATGGCAAGCTGCTATTTAAGACAAAAAAATTAGTGGAGGTCGATATGTCAGCTAATACCTTAACCGATCGCGAATGGGAAGTTCGATTGCTATTTCTTGATGAAGTCAAAGACTTTTTGGCAGATATAGAGATAGAATTCATTGGCTTAAGCGATCGCGGTTTGCAGCGATCGGGCATTAATAAAATTTTAAGGGCTGCTCACTCGATGAAAGGTGGCGCGGCGATGATGGGGTTTCAAGCTCTCAGCGAACTTGCCCACCGCTTAGAAGATTTTGTAAAAATTTTGCAGGTAAATAATCAAACCGCGATCGCCACAGAAATGGAAAGTCTGCTTCTAGCAGTGATCGATGGTATGGGGAAAACCGCAAATATTCACAAGCAGCGTAAAACTCCAAGTGAGGAGTGGTTACAAGAAAATATTAATCCTCCCTTTAATCGTTTGCACGAAATCCTAGGTGACTTGTCTTCCCATGATGAAGCGAGCCTACTATCGGAAGAGACAGGACAGGATATGCGCGTCCTGATGTTTGCGACAGAAGTGGACGCTTGCTTAGAGCGCTTAGCTAATGTCCTCGCTGACAAGAATTCGCAAGTACTGCGCGAAGAGTTTGAACTCACAAGTCAAGAGTTTGGCTGCTTGGGTGAAATGTTAGAATTACCCGCATTTGGTCGTCTTTGTGAAGAAATTAGTAGCGCCTTAGCGAATCACAACAACGATTTACGTGAAGTCACCTCATCGGCGTTAGAAGCATGGCGGCGATCGCAAGCTCTAGTCTTAGTTGGTCAGTATCAGGCTTTGCCAGAACATTTTGTATTATCGCCTGAATCGCCTAAATCTGAGCTTGTTGATATAAGCAATCCAGATAAAACGGGAATTGTCGAGACATCTATTTTAGACTTATCGAATCGTCAAGAGCGGCAAATTAGCCAAGATATTACAGAGGGGAATTCGCAATTAAATCCGCAATTAGATCCGCAATTAGATCCGCAATTAGATCCGCAAGACGATTCAATTGGCTCTGCCACAAGTTTAGATGCCACTATTCGGATTCCCCTTCGCTATCTAGAGGCTCTGAGCGATCGCTTTGGTGAGTTAAATGCTGAACGCAGTGGATTACGAATGCAACTAAAAAGAATGCGCGATCTAGTCCAGCTTCTCAGTACCAGAATGCATGGATTAGAGCAGTCAAATTCTCAATTAAGAGAAACCTATGATCGAGTAGTCACATCTTCGGAACCACTGATTCCCGTCAGTAGTTTAAATAATCCAATCATGCGCGACTATTCTCGCGAGAAAGCTGGAGAGACTTATAGCTCTATAAACAATAGCACTTTTCTGCTGGATACTAATCGTTTTGACTTACTAGAAATGGATCGCTACAGTGAACTACACCTTCTCTCACGCGAAATTATGGATAGTGTGGTGCAGTTACAAGAAGTTTCGAGTGATCTTGCTACCGCTTTAAATGATACCGAAGCAACTGAACGTGAGCTTGGACGCGCCTCTCGACAAATGCAAACGGCGATCGACCAAGCCAGAATGCGAATGCTCAGCGAGGTTTTGGGTAAATTCCCCCGTTTATTGCGAGACTTGTCACTGTCTCATGGTAAACAGGTGGAATTAGTAATGCGCGGTAGTTCCACTTTAGTAGAGCGATCGGTTTTAGAAATCTTAGAAGATCCGCTTTTACATCTAGTTCGTAATGCCTTCGATCATGGCATCGAAACACCTGAATCTCGCAACGCTGTGGGGAAACCTCCCAAAGGAAAGCTCGAAATCGCGGCTGGTTATCGTGGCAATCAGACGGTGATCAGTGTCAGCGATGATGGTAACGGAATTAATTTTGCTAAACTCCGCGATCGTGCCTTGCAAATGGGAATCAGTGAGAGCGATCTGGTTAAGTCGAGTGAAGCGGAACTCCTAGATCTGATTTTTGAAGCAGGTTTCAGTACTGCCGATCGCGTGACCTCCCTATCAGGTCGCGGTGTGGGGCTAGATGTCGTCCGCTCAAACTTGAATATAATCGGCGGCAGTATTCGAGTCGAAACCGAAGCTGGGAAAGGAACAACCTTTATCTTGACAGTACCTGTCTCCCTATCGATCGCCCGCGTTCTGGTATTTGAAAGCAATGGATTACAGATGGCAATTCTCACGAATGCCGTTGAAGAAATCCTCTTAATGCGTGATCTGCATATCCATTCCGTTGCCGATCAAGAAGTTATCGATTGGAGTGGTTATTCTGTGCCTTTATTAAGACTGAGCAATTACCTCCATTTCTCGCGTCCACAATATCAATTTGAGACAGAAAATCGCCCAACCGTTGATGAACCTCTCACTCTCATAGTTGCTCATAATTTCAATAGTAATGTTGTTCCCTTTGCTCTACAAATTGATCGCTATTGGGGTGAGCAAGAAGTTACTATTCGTGGTGTCCAAAGCCTGATCCCTCTGCCAACTGGGTTTATGGGATGTGCGATTCTGGGTGGCGGCAAGTTAGTACCACTTGTGGACATCGATAGTCTATTGGATTGGGCGATCGCCGATATTGACGCTCCTCCCAACAAGACACTCACATTGCCATTAGATAGAAGCGATCGCCGCGCTACAGTGCTAGTGGTTGACGATTCAATTAATGTGCGGCGGTTCTTAGCGATGACCTTAGAAAAATCTGGCTATCGAGTAGAACAAGCAAAAGATGGACAGGAAGCAATGGAAAAATTACGAAAACTACAAACTATGTTCCAAAACTCCAGAGTTAGTGCGGTAATCTGTGATATTGAGATGCCTAGATTAGATGGATTTGGCTTCTTAGTTCAGTCTCGCAGCGATGAAAATTGCCAAAATATTCCTGTAATCATGCTCACTTCTCGCAGTGGCTCTAAACACCGCGATTTAGCGATGCGTCTGGGAGCCTCAGCCTATTTTGCCAAACCGTTTAAGGATAACGAACTACTAGAAACTCTGTCTCAACTAATCCATCATTAACATCATGCCAACCATCACTTCCCTCAGATCAAACCGACTATCCCATCTTCGCCCCGATACTGGTAAGCAATATGTCGCTTTTCGGCTAGGCATTGCTTGGTTTATTCTCCCGATCGCCTCCATTTATCGATTAATGCCCATCGAAGAAAATATCCCTAAACTTACTGCATTAGGGCAGAATGTTCCTCTTATCGATTTGGGACGATCCCTATTTGGTCAAACAAAAGTTAATAAAGATGACATCCCAAAGCTATCCGTTGGTGGAGCGATCGTTTCTTCCAAACCCTCGATTATCATTATTCATAATAAAGCTGAAAATTTCGTTGGCTTACTCAGTAATTCTCAACCAGCAATGCTACAGGTCACAGAAGATGAAATAGTTGCATTGCCGAAAACCTATAGCCAACGTTGGAAAGTCGATTTTATCTCTTCGATGACCTTACCTTTATCAGACCGTCCATCCCTATTCTTAATCGATAGCGATCGCCTGATCGATACCATTCAGAAAAAACAATCCTCACTCGCATAACCGCACCCGTCGAATACGACTCAAGAGTAATCGCCAAGCGTATCAGTTGCTAAGACCCTCACCCCTAGCCACTCTCCCAAAAGGGGAACCAGAAACTAGAAAAGCCGTACATAATGCACGGCTCTTTTGTTTATAGACTTTAACTTTACAAGGCGGCTTCTTTTTTGAGCTTTTCGCGATCGCTTACTTTCGTATTCGGTGTCTGAAGAGCAAAATGGAGTTTGTTCAAGGCACTGACATAGGCTCTTGCGGAAGCAACAATAACATCAGTGTTAGCAGAATGTCCCGAAAGCGTGCCGACATCAGGATGCTTAAGGCGAATCGTGACTTCGCCGAGGGCATCGATACCTGCGGTGACAGATTGTACTGAATATTCGATCAATTGATTGGGAACCTGCACGATCCGATTAATCGCTTTGTAGATTGCATCCACTGGACCCGTCCCAACTGAGGCATCAGTGATTTCTGTGCCATCGGGCATGACGATTGTGACTGTCGCGGTGGGGATGGCGCGATCGCCACAACTTACTTGAACATGATCGAGTTTGAAGGCTTCGGGCGCATGACGAATTTCGTCATTCACGATCGCCTCTAAGTCGCGATCGCTAATCTCACGCTTTTTGTCAGCGAGTTCTTTGAAGCGCACAAACGCGGCATTAAGTTCTTGTTCAGAGAGTTCAAAGCCAAGTTCTCTCAATCGAGAACTTAAGGCATTACGTCCCGAAAGTTTGCCAAGGACGATCAAGTTATCGTTCAAGCCGATAGACTGCGCGTCCATGATTTCGTAGGTAAGGCGATTTTTCAATACACCATCCTGATGAATGCCCGACTCGTGGGCAAAGGCATTCGCACCCACGATCGCTTTATTGGGCTGCACCAACATTCCCGTAAGATTAGACACAAGGCGCGATGTTTTGTAGATCTGTTTGGTGTCAATATTACAGAGTGGAGTGGTTGAGTCAGCAGGACGACCGAGAAAACCATTAAAATAAGTGCGGCGGACATGTAGAGCCATTACCAACTCTTCGAGAGCCGCATTGCCAGCGCGTTCACCAATACCGTTGATTGTGCATTCCATTTGACGCGCTCCATTTTTGGCAGCCTCAAGGAAGTTCGCTACGGCTAAGCCAAGATCGTTGTGACCGTGAACAGAGATAACAGCGCGATCGATATTCGGTACATTCTCTTTGATGCCTTTGATTAAGGCTCCAAACTCGGAGGGAGTCAAATAGCCTACGGTGTCGGGAATATTAACTGTCGATGCACCTGCGGCAATCGCTGCTTCTAAGACTTGATAGAGAAACTCAGGATCGGAGCGTCCCGCATCTTCGGGGGAAAACTCGACATCGGCGACTTTGGATTTCGCATAGGCAACCATTTCTGGCACGATCGCCAAAACCTCAGCGCGAGTTTTACGGAGCTTGTATTCTAAATGAATATCGGAAGTAGCTAAAAAAGTATGAATGCGACCTTTTGCCGCAGGTTTGACGGCTTCGGCGGCGGCTTCAATATCATTTTTAGTCGCCCTTGCTAAACCACAAATTGTTGGTCCTGTTTCCGTACCAACGAGCTTAGCAATTTGTTGGACTGCATGAAAATCGCCCTTACTGGCAAAGGGGAAACCCGCCTCGATGATGTCTACACCAAGTCGAGCCAGTTGCTGAGCGATTAGCAGTTTCTGCTCCACGTTAAGGGTTGCGCCTGGGGACTGTTCGCCATCGCGCAGTGTGGTGTCAAAAAAGATAATGCGATCGTGAGCAACGTGAGACTCTTGAGGTGTGGTTGTAGACATAATGCGTTAATTCATGAATGTTTATTGTGAAAACGTAACGATAAAGGCTAGTTGAATTATGCAAAATACTTTAGGTTTTACATGATTCAACTTTTACGATATTAACCTTTTTTTTGGCAAATGGTAAGGAGCGCAACGGTCAATTTTATCTACCCTCAATAAAACCAGAATTAAGGTGATTTCCACGCGAAGCGTGGAAATCACCTTAATTCTGGTTTTGTCGGAAAATGTTGGAAAAAAAGACATGACTTTTTCTGTTCCCATAACTTGTTTGTTAATGCCTGAATTGTTGTCATGAAATAGCAGAATTTTTATCGTTAAAAACAAGTTAATGCTCAATTCAAAAATGTGGTAATCCTTGAAAACCTTGCTAATAGATGTTTTTGAGGTTTACACCTATACAAAAGCCCTACATAAAAAGTTTAAATAAACTGTGCTAACTTCAAATGGATTGATGGATATAAATATCCAATTGATTTAGTGAAATGTGAGGAAAACGATGACTATTGAAGACGCACTCAATATCGTGGATTCTGTTTTAGAAAATAAAAGCCTTAGTACAATTCAAGAGGCGATTTTTCGGCAGACTTGGGAGGGTAAAACCTATTCGGAAATTGCCGAGAAAGTCGGCTATGATGCCGCTTATATTCGAGATGTTGGTTACAAATTGTGGCAATTACTATCGGATGCTTTTGGCGATCGCGTGACTAAAAATAATCTCCAAGTGATTTTGCGCCGTCATTGTCAGCGATCGCTACAAGTTGGCAATTCAGTTGGTAATGAGATGCTTCAATCAAATTCATCACCGATGAATTTTCCAGTTGTTACTGAGTCATTCAGTCAGGAAATTAGTAACGGGGCATCGAAGTTATTTCAATTACTTGCGCGGGTTTTGACTGAGCCAATAGGTGATCGAATGGGCGATCGGCAAATTGACCGAGCGATCGATCATTATCTGCAACAGATTCATGACTCGAATACTGATCCTTCATTAAAACTGACCATTACGGTCAATCTCAGTAAAGCGTAAACAAGAGAGGGCGCTCTGCGCCCTCTCTTGTTTACGCTTTGCTGGCAATGTCCTTGCGGTAATACATGCCATCGTAAGCTACAAACTCAACGGCGCTATAAACATTTGCGATCGCACTGCGAATATCATCACCCAGAGCCGTCACACCCAGAACGCGCCCACCATTGGTGACGAGGGCATTATTCTTGAGCTTCGTTCCAGACTGAAACACAAAAGCCCCAACATCTTCAGCTTTACCGATTCCTGTTACGAATTGACCAATCTCGACCTTATCGGGATAGCCACCCGCCGCCATCACCACACATACCGATGACTGTTTTTTCCATTTCAGTGGTGGAAAATTACCGAGTCTACCTTCGATACAGGCTAGTAGCAGATCATCGAGATTAGTCTCTAATAATGGCAAAACTGCTTGGGTTTCAGGATCGCCCAAACGACAGTTGAATTCGACCACCTTCGGTACACCTTCGGGCGTGATCATTAAGCCAGCATAAAGACAACCACGATAATCAATCCCTCTCGCTCGAAGCGCGGCGATCGCAGGTTCTAAAACTTGAGTCTGGACTTTTGCCATTAACTGAGGCGTAGCGATCGGGGCGGGGGCATAGGCTCCCATCCCACCTGTGTTTGGTCCCGTATCTCCATCACCGAGACGCTTGTGATCTTGAGCAGGAGCAAGGGCGCGGATTGTCTTGCCATCCGTGAACGCAAGTACAGATACTTCCTGCCCAGCCATAAATTCTTCGATCACCACAGTCTCACCTGCGGAGCCAAATTGTCCTGCAAATATACGTTCGAGCGCTTCTAAAGCTTCGTCAATGGTCGTTGCTACAGTTACACCTTTGCCACTAGCTAAACCATCAGCTTTAATCACAATTGGTGCGCCTTCTTCTTGCACATAGGCTTGAGCGGATTCGAGATTTTGGAAGTCAGCACTAGCCGCCGTGGGGATATTTGCCTCATGCATCAGCTTTTTTGCCCAAGACTTACTGGCTTCGATCTGTGCGCCTTCTTTGGTGGGACCAAAAATAGGTGACTCCGCCGCTTGGAAATAATCGACAATGCCAAGGGCTAGCGGCAATTCTGGTCCAACTATAGTAAACCCAACCCCTTGAACTTGGGCAAAACGCAACATTCCCTCAAAGTCATCGACACTTAAGGAAACATTTTGACAATTGGGCATGGTCGCCGTACCGCCATTTCCTGGAATGCAAAAAACTCGATCAATATTGGGAGATTGCAACAGTTTCCAAGCTAGGGCGTGTTCTCTACCGCCACTGCCAACCACGAGGACTTTCAAATTACACCTTTAATGCTCACACTAGTTATGACTTTAAAATAGAGGTTTTATGATGATGCTTTGCATTTTCATAAGTTAGCCCCTAAGCATTAGATTTTTTGCAGATTAAATACTGATTTAAGAGCATCTAAGTACAGAAAATCTAATTTGTCAGGAACCTATTATACCTATAGGAATAGATCATGCAGAAATTTCATTGCCAAAACTCGCTTTTTTTGTAAATTCAAATGCCCCTGCGATCGATCCCCATACGCGCTCATCTGTAACCACGTCATAGCCGCGATCAAGACTGCTGTAAGTATTTTCGGTGACTTCAAACTCAATAGCAAGATAGGTATCTACACCTTTACGATTGAGACAACATTTTTTGCCAGGTTCGACACCGCCTTTAAAGGTATGGGGATCGGTGCGTTGTACCCATTGAGTACAGCCGTCAACACGCACGATCGCTTCAGTGTCAATAGACATAAGCCGATCGCGATCGCGACTAGCACCAAAAAATATTTCGGCATTCTTGAGACGGTAGTTGATCATTTCGATGCGATCGTTTTGATAAACCACATTTAAAACTGCGGTGCGATAGGGATGATGCAACTCGAAGTCATAGGCTTGTTCAAGAAATAGCCAAACGCCTTCTTCAGTAACAGGTTTAGGTAAAGCACGAATGCCGACGCGAATATGGGCGAAAAATGGCGGATTAGCGATCGCCTGTTCCCAATTGCTATGATCACCTGCTAGCCATTGAGCAAGGGTATAAACATCTGCATGATTAGTCATAATTGTGATGATGAAAAGTCTAAAAATCTAAAACTATATTCAGCGATTTTTGGATCGATTGCCAATACTCTGAAACAAAGCAATTATTTCAAGTATTAGTAGCATCCTGAAACCTAGCAAATCTTTACAGGTTACGCTCCAAGACAATCGATGGATAGACGAGAATACAATGGCTTTAGAGAGCATAAAACTTGTCAAAAAATTTCTTGAAGAAATTATTAGGATATGTGCATAAAACATAAAATATTGAGATCTCTGTTTGATTTTTTGAAGAGGCGATCGCGATTTTGGGTGTTGAGGGTGGCGATCGCTGTTTGATTTAGTGATTTTATTGTAAACTCTGGATAAATTTCAAAGAAGATTCACGAATTACTTGTTTCTCAGATTCAGTCTTCTTATTGTAGGCATTAACCATTAGTGAAACCCTTCCATTGTCCTCAAAACTCTCACGGTACTGATCGATAAAATTCCAATATAAATAGTTGAATGTACAGGCTTTCTCTCCAGTTTTTTCTTTGACATCATACTTACATTGAGAACAGTGATTGCTCATTTTATTGATATAGTTACCACCTGCCACATATGGCTTTGACGCTAAAATTCCACCATCAGCAAAATGTGATGGGAATAAGCATAATTGAGAACATTCGTGATCGCATCCTTCAGGCAAAGTAGATCAGTTTGAGCATCCACCATGCCATTGTCTCTGACTTTGACCACCAGACAGTCCATGAATAGGATCGGGTACACCGCGTCTAGTGATTGTGGCGATCTCTATTACTGTGAATCTTGATTTCTAGGCGATCATGATATTTTTGGTGTTGATGGGGCGATCGCTCTAAAACCCAAACCGAACTCTATGTTAGGATTTTAAATATTTTAGTATCTACACAATCTGAAAAGCCAGTTATTACAATTAGCTTTTGAAATAGAGCTTCAAGACGGAGAGAAATTTACAATACCTAGCTCCATAATAGAAGGAATTGGCAAAGGTAAATGGCTTATTACTATTCAGCCAAAATCAGAAACAGGCGATCGCGCCCATGATGCCTTTTTAAAAAGTTATTCTCCAGAAGATGAAGGATTATATGACGACTATTTGATTGCTTAGAGAAATCTTTACTAATTACCAAATTAGGGCAGCTATCTCAAGAAGATGCTGATAACTTGCGTGAAGTATGGAACACTCATATCAAACCCCAGTTCTGAAATAATGCGATCGCTAGTACTGTGAATGATTTTTAGGCGATCGCCACATCCGTCAAAAAATTAGCGATCGCAAAAAATCAAAATCCAAAAGCACTACATATCCGCGTCGGACGTAGTTGTTGCATGGGTGAGCGCCTGAGTCCTTTGCATAAGTAACTTCAAGAGATACGTTAGCCTGACTTTAGCAAAATAATTACGCAGTCACCTATTGACAAACAACACAATCTTTTGCGATGATTAGTGATTGTGAGATTTTATTGATTGAGCATATAGACCCTTGGCTAATGTAATTGTTATTGGGGCGCAGTGGGGTGATGAAGGTAAAGGTAAAATTACCGACTTGCTGAGCCGCTCCGCAGATGTTGTTGTTCGCTATCAAGGCGGTAATAATGCAGGACATACGGTCGTTGTAGGCGATCGCACCTTTAAGCTACACCTGATTCCTTCAGGAATCCTGTATCCCAAAACGGAATGCATCATTGCCAATGGCACGGTGATCGATCCGAAGGTGCTTCTGCAAGAAGTGGATCGACTTACCGAACTAGGTATATCGACAGACAACCTATTCATCGCCCAAACCGCCCATGTCACCATGCCCTACCATTGTGTGCTAGATCGCGCCGCCGAAGAGCAGCGAGCCGAGCATAAGATTGGGACTACAGGGCGTGGTATTGGTCCGACCTACGCTGACAAAGCTGAGCGGGTCGGCATTCGGATTATGGATTTAATCGACGCAAAACGGATGCCTAAAAAGCTACGTTGGGCGATCGATCAGAAAAACATTGTTTTAGAAAAGCTCTATAATTTAGACCCCCTTGATGTAGATGCGATCATCGAAGAGTATCGCGGCTATGCCGATCGCCTACGTCCCTATGTAGTTGATGCTTCACTCAAAATCGACGCAGCCATTCGCGAACGGCGCAATATTTTGTTTGAAGGCGCTCAGGGAACTCTGCTAGATCTCGATCATGGCACATATCCCTATGTCACCTCATCCAATCCTGTGGCTGGCGGTGCTTGCATCGGCGCAGGTGTAGGTCCAACTTGCATCGATCGCGTGATCGGTGTTGCCAAGGCATATACAACCCGTGTTGGTGAAGGTCCCTTTCCCACCGAGTTACATGATGACATTGGTGATCACATTGGCGATCGCGGTGCTGAGTTTGGCACAACCACAGGACGGAAACGCCGTTGCGGTTGGTTTGATGGCGTGATCGGTCGTTATGCAGTTCGTATTAACGGGCTTGATTGTCTTGCTGTGACCAAACTTGATGTACTCGATGAACTCGAAGAAATCAAAGTTTGTATCGCTTACGAACTCGATGGTCAAGTCGTGCGCGATTTTCCTAGCGATGCTCGCGCCTTTGCTAGAGCCGTGCCGATCTACGAAACCCTCGCAGGTTGGCAGCAATCTACTAGCGAATGTAAAAACGTTGAAGATTTACCTGAAGCCGCAAAGACCTATCTCAAGTTTCTTGCTGATCTCATGGAAATTCCGATCGCGATTATCTCTCTAGGTGCAAGCCGAGGACAAACGATCATCGTGGAAGATCCTATTCATGGACCAAAACGCGGTTTGTTGAGAAGTTAGATTTCTATTTTTGAGTGTTTGTTTTTTGTAAAAGATAAGCACTCAAAAATAACACCCAATTACCAAAACTAAAACTAAAATGCAATTACAAATCAACGCTACAACTCGTCCCCCAGCCAACAATCGCGCCCTGCGTCGTGGCGGTCAAATCCCTGCAACTGTATATGGACATAAAGGTGCAGAGTCAATTTCCATTACTTTAGATGGTAAAGAAGCCACAACCTTGCTCCGTAACGCCACGATCAATAACACAATGATCGAAGTAAATGTAACTGATGGCGACTTTAAAGGCAAAACATTATTGCGTGAAGTCCAAAATCATCCTTACAAAAAGGAAATTTATCACCTCAGCTTTTTTGCGATCGAGTCACAGTCGAAAATCGAAGTGGATATTCCTCTGCACTTTATTGGCGTACCTGTCGGAGTAAAGGTTGGTGGTGGTTCCATCGACACGATCAAGAACTATGTGCGTGTAGCTTGCGCTCCTATCGATATTCCTGAAAGCTTTGAGATTGACATTACTGGACTGGATATCGGTAAGGGTGTCCATGTTGGCGAGATTAACTACCCTGAAGGTGTTAAGCCAGTAACCGAAACTACGGCTCTCGTTATCACGATTCTAAAGAAATAAAAAACATAAAAAAGGGGCGCTTTGCGCCCCTTTTTTATACCAAAATTATATGCCGATCACGATCGACTTTGAGCCAACCTTCATCTTGTAATAGCTTCATGGCTCTAGTGACGGTGACGCGAGTGCTGCTAATCGCACTAGCCAAATGCTGATGGGTGAGGCGCACCGTTAATCTTGTACCACCTTCGACAGGAAGCCCAACTTCTTGTTTGAGGAGAAGTAAGATTTGGCGCAGTCGTTCTTCAACCCGTTTATTACTCACTAGCGCTAGTAAAGCTTCGGTTTGCTGAAGACGGCGATTTAGATGCTGCAAAATTCCTTGATAAAGGGCTGGAGACTGCTCTAGCTCGATAATTGTGAACCGCATCAAGTCCACATCAGACAAGGCGATCGCCTGATATGGTTCGAGACTAGTTAGGGGCAAGCCAAAGGGCATTGCTTGCACCGCAAACCCAACCAAAACTTCATCACCTGACGGATGCAATGTATTTAGTTGCACCACACCGCGACAAACAACCCACACTTCATGGGGATACATGGGGATGATTTGTCCACTTTTGTGGGTGTGCATGGTGCGCCCGCGATAAACTTCTTCAAGCGATCGCCGCCAGTCAGTTATCGAGGTTGATGAATTAAGAGCAAAACTTGAAAAGGTATATGTCATATCAGCGTGAGGTACACATTGATGATCCTATGTGTTTCTCGACACCATCAGGTTAAGCTCAGTTTATTAAAGCAATAAATTTTTCTTAAATTCATAAATTACTAATCATGTCCCAATCACCAGAATATTTCACCGATCGCTATGCTGAGTTCATACAACCAGTGGATCAATATAATCGCGATTTGATTGCGAATGTCCATCCCCTTGATTGGACTAATCCGCAACCTGCGAAAATATATGACCTTGTAGTAATTGGGGCGGGAACGGCGGGTTTAGTTGTGGCGGCAGGAGCGGCGGGTTTAGGTTTGGGATTGAAAGTTGCCCTGATTGAGAAAAACTTGATGGGAGGTGATTGCCTGAATGTTGGTTGTGTTCCTTCCAAATGTGTGATTCGTTCAGCGCGAGTAGTTGCCGATATGCGCGATGCTGCTGCTTTTGGCATTAATCCACCAGATCAGATTGATATTGATTTTGGTGCAGTCATGGAACGGATGCGAAAACTTCGAGCGGGGATTAGTCACCATGACTCGGCGGTGCGATTTGGGAATCTTGGTGTGGATGTGTTTTTCGGTTCCGCACAGTTTATTGATGAGAATGCGATCGCTGTTAACGATCAACAATTACATTTTAAAAAAGCGGTGATTGCTACAGGCGCAAGAGCGGCGACTCCTGCAATTACGGGGCTTGCCGAAGCGGGATATTTAACCAATGAGACGGTGTTTTCCCTGAGCGATCGCCCTAATCGAATGGCGGTGATTGGTGGTGGACCGATTGGATGTGAATTAGCACAGGCTTTTCAGCGTTTGGGTTGTGCGGTGACATTGTTTCATAAAAATGCCCATTTACTCGATCGCGAAGATGCTGACGCAGCCGAAATTGTGCAGCAAGGTTTGCAGAATGAGGGCATTAATTTAATTTTGAGTTCGACAATTATCCAAGTCGAAACCTCGAATACGGGCAAAATTATCCATTATCAACAAAATGGAACTTCCCATCAAATCGAAGTTGATCAAATTCTTGTTGGGGCAGGGCGATCGCCTAATGTTGAAGGATTGAATCTAGAATCGGTGGGAGTTGCCTATGACAAGCGCCGTGGAGTATTTGTGAATGATTATCTTCAGACTACGAATCCGCGTATTTTTGCCGCAGGTGATATTTGCATGGATTGGAAGTTCACCCATGCCGCCGATGCCGCCGCCAGAATCGTGATTAAGAACACCTTGTTTTCTCCCTTTGGTTTCGGAAAGAGTAAGTTGAGTGATTTGGTGATGCCTTGGGTGACATATACCGATCCTGAAATTGCCCATGTGGGGTTATATGCGAAAGAAGCTCAGACTCAAGGGCTAGAAACTAACGAAATCAAGATTCCCTTCTCTTCAGTCGATCGCGCTATTTATGATGGTGAAACCGATGGATTTGTCAAAATTTTGCATCAAAAGGGTAGCAATCGCATTTTAGGTGCGACCATCGTAGCGCGTCACGCTGGCGAAATGATTAGCGAAATTACCTTAGCGATCGCCACAAAACAGGGATTAAACAAACTCTCTGGGGTGATTCATTCCTATCCGACTCAAGCCGATGCAATTAAAAAAGCTGCTGATGCATATCGCAAAACTTTATTGACACAGCGCACACAATCATTTTTAAAGCTTTTAAGCAAGTTTAGTTAGCTTCTCAAGCAATGAAATAAGTACGAAGTCTCAATTATTTGTAGGATGCGTTAGTGCAACGTAACGCATCAATTGGTTAAAGGTGATGCGTTACACTACCGCTAACACATCCTACGTTTAATTCCAACTATCTTAGTTTTTGAAGGACAGCACTTGTAGAGACGATGTGGCGGTCTAAACCGAGAACATGGGGATCGATTCCGATCGCTAAACCAATTAGTTGGGGTAAATGCAAAATTGGAATGCCGAGTTTTTGACCAATTACCTGTTCGACTTCGGGTTGACGGGAATCGAGGTTGAGATGACAGAGCGGACAGGGCGTAACAATACAATCGGCTCCTGCGGCGATCGCGGCTGTGAGGTGTCTCCCTGCCATCGAGAAAGATTCTTTCGGCGCGTAGCTAGAAATCGGCCAGCCACAGCACTGCACGCGACCTTCGTAATAAACAGGGCTTGCCCCAACTGTCCGAAAGATATTTTCTAAGGATTCAGGCTTAAAGGGATCGTCAAAGCGGGTGACGGTTTGCGATCGCAATAAATAGCAACCATAAAAGGCGGCGCATTTGAGATTGGCTAGGGAGCGATTTACTTTAGTAGCTAATTTCTCCAATCCATAATCACGAATTAAAATCCAGAGCAGATGTAATACTTCCGTAGAACCTTCAAAATTGTGCCCTTGGGTATTCAGTAATGCATTAACTTCATCTTTGCGCGTGGAATCAGAACTTTTGAGTTTATCGTTGACGCGACCGAGAACACCCTGACAGGTGCTGCATTGGGTCATTACGGGCAAATTTAATTCTTCGGCAAGGGAAATATTGCGGGCATTGATCACATCCTCCATTAGTTCATCAGTTTCCTTGAAGGTTCCCGATCCGCAACAGGTTGCCTTATGCAGTTCCACTAATTCAATACCTAATGCTTGAGCGATCGCGGTTGTTGATGCATGGAGTTCTTTGCAAGCTCCTTTTGCCACACATCCTGAATAATAAGCATATTTCAATGCAGTTAGTTCTGTCATTTATTCCTTTTCAATTTCTGATCGATGTCTGGTCGGTTATAAGCCCCCTAAATCCGCCAATTCTGGCGAACTTTGAACGAATTTTATTTTCCTGTTTCCCCAGATATTAGGGACTAGGGGGCGATTAATTGTTGACTTGACTGGGTTTTATGACTTGTATGTACAGGGTAGCTTTAGGGGGAGAGGATTTACACCTTAAAACCTAGTAGTCTGCCAAAGGAAATTTGCGGGGTTATTGAAACGAGCTTCGCTCGTTTCAATAACCCCCAACTCCTCAAAGTTCTCGTGGCGGACTACTAGATAGATTATCAATTATTTAATCAACATTAGTCTTAAAGTTGCAGGTTTAGCCAAATCGCCTTCAAACAAGATCTTGCAATTAGCATGAAGATGTCTGGCAATGTGATACAAAGACTCAATTTCATCAAGTGCATCCATTTGTGTCGCAATTTCTGGCAATGAAAGCGAAATTGTTGAACCTTTTAACACGGCAACTAGTTTCTTTTGCAAAGCTAATACCTTTGCGCCAGCCTTTTTCCCAGCTTCTACACCTGGTTGATGATAGGCATTGATATTTACGAGCGAAGCATAGAAACTCACGGCGCGTTCATACAAAGCAATCAAGGCTCCAATCGTAAGTTCAGAAACTACTGGGATCGTTACTGTAATTGAGTCTCGACCATTTTCATAAAGGGCGCTACGAGTCCCTTGCAAGAATCCTAGCAAATAATCACCTGTAACCACACCTTCTTCAACTTCGGGATGCAGTTTCGCTGAATCTTGCAAAACTTCGATAAAGGTGGCAAAAAAGTTGGGTACACCTTCACGCAATTGCTGGACATAGGCATGTTGATCAGTTGAACCTTTATTGCCGTATACCGCGATCCCCTGATAAACGATGTTGCCATCGAGATCCTGTTCTTTGCCAAGGGATTCCATCACCAGTTGTTGCAGATAGCGGCTAAACAATAACAGCCGATCCTTATAAGGTAAGACCACCATATCTTTTTCGCCTTTGCCGTTACCCGTGTAGTACCAAGCCATCGCTAGTAATGCGGCGGGATTTTGGCGCACATCCTCGATGCGCGTGGCGGCATCCATCAAACTTGCGCCACGGAGCATAGCGCGAATGTCAACGCCTTGCAAAGCTGCGGGTACAAGTCCAACAGCCGATAGTTCTGAAGTGCGTCCACCAATCCAGTCATACATGGGGAATTGATCTAACCAACCATTGCCGATCGCATATTTCTCCAAGGCACTACCAACACCTGTAATCGCGATCGCCTGTTTCGCAAAGTCCAAACCTGCATTTTTAAAAGCAAACTCGACTTCCTTCATGGCATTAGTGGGTTCAGGTGTACCACCCGACTTAGAAATTACCAATACTAATGTGGTACTGAGGCGATCGCCTAATAGGTCAAGCACCAAATCCATGCCATCGGGATCTGAATTATCAATAAAACTGATTTTTAATGGTACATCAGCCTTAGCAAGGGCTTGAGCGACAAACTGGGGACCGAGTGCCGAGCCGCCGATACCAATCGACAGAATATCGGTAAACTTTGATGCATTGGGAGGATGAATAATTCCTGTATGAATTTTTTGCGTAAAATCTTCGATGCGATCAATTGTCTCGGTAATATCATTACGAAGTTCATCCGTAGGTGCAAGTTCAGGCGATCGCAACCAATAATGCCCCACCATGCGCTGCTCATCAGGATTAGCGATCACACCTAATTCCAAAGCTTTCATATCCTCAAAAGCCTTGACAAACTTAGGTTGCATCTCTGTTACAAAGTCTGGCGAAAACCTAATCCGACTGATATCGACGTATATACCTAGCTCTGAATGGTAATACAGCCAGTCTTGGTAACGTTGCCATAGTGTCACAGCCGAACTCATAGGAACCTCACTTTGCGTTGTCTCAACAAATTAAAAACAGATGGTAGACAATGCCAATCGTAAGCGATAAATTGCTATTTTGTGCCTAATTCTCGAACTCGTTTATCGGTATACTTACTAAACTCAATCTGTCAAGGTCGCCAAGTGTGAAGAATCTGATGGTGAAACCGCTAAACTGTAAAAATATTCTAAGCTAATTTTCTAAGCTAATTTCTGGCGAATAGGAGTAACAAGGTCATGACTGCACAACTATTAGTACCCAGCTTATCGCCTAATCAGAAATTGCCAAATCCAGATAAGCCCTATGTATTGCAATTTACGGTTGAACAGTTTCAACTAATGGCAGAAAAGGGCGTATTTGCGGATAGCGATCGCTATGAATTAATTAACGGAGAGATTACTACGATGTCGCCAATTGGCAGAAAGCACGCGGTGTGCGTAGGTCGGTTAACTAACAAATTAGCACTCAAGTTAGGGACTAGGATAATTGTTTGGGTGCAAAATCCTATCGATCTAGCCAATAAATCACAACCACAGCCAGATATTGCGGTTTTGAAATATCGGGATGATTTTTATGAAGATGCTTTGCCAACGCCTGCGGATATTTTGCTAATTGCTGAAGTTGCCGATAGCTCCCTTGAATACGATCGCGATGTGAAGGCCAATCTCTATGCTGCCGTAGGGGTTCCTCAGATGTGGCTATTTGATGTAAATACCAAAACTATTACAGGCTTTTCGCAGCCATCAGAATTTGGCTATAAACAAATCTATCGCTACACTCAGGGCGATCGCCTCTCCATACTCGCCTTTGATGATGTGGTATTTGAGTGGCAAGAATTATTTTAAGTTTTAAGACACTTTGATCGCTGTAAACCTACGTTAAGAAGTGCATCAAAGTTTACTTATTGATCCCAGTCAAGTGTTATCGTTAACACATAGCCAAATCAGCTATTCGGCGCAGTGGGGTAATTAAAACGAGATTGCGTAATTCAAAATTTTATTAGCTGGTTTGGGATTCAGAAGCGAGGTCATAGATATGAAACTTGTAATTCAAGGCAAGAATATTGAAGTCACTGAAGCGATCCGTGAATATGTCGAGCAGAAAATCGACAAAGCGGTGAGCCACTTCCAAGCATTGACCACAGAAGTCGATGTGCATCTATCGGTGGCGCGTAATCCTCGTATCGCATCGAGTCAATCGGCTGAGGTGACAGTGTACGCCAACGGCTCGGTAATCCGCGCCGAGGAGAGGAGCGAGAATTTGTACGCCAGCATCGATTTAGTTGCCGATAAAATTACCCGCAAGTTGCGGAAGTTCAAGGAACGCAAGAATAACCATGCGGCAGCGAAAACCAGCGTGGCTGTGGTTGAGCAACCTCCCCTACCTTTGCCTAACGACAATCGGGTGGTTGAGTTGCCCAGTCAAGTTTTGCGAAACAAGTATTTTGCGATGCCTGCCATGTCAGTCGATGAGGCGCTTGAACGTTTGGAGATGATCGATCATGACTTTTATGTTTTTCGCAATGGCGATACTGGGGAAATCAACGTTGTGTATGAGCGAAATCATGGTGGCTATGGTGTAATTCAACCTCATGAAGTCAAAAAACATTAACCCATCTAGCAAGAATAGCGCTTTGTGCTAACTCAAAACCCAAGAAAACCTGTAAAAGGCTTGCGAAGCAAGCCTTTTACAGGTTTTCTTTTATCGCTTGAAGCCTTAATAGGCTATATATCATCTAAAAAAAGGGCAAGAGTTACTTGCCCTTTTTTTGTTGGTATTTGCTAGGCTAGAACACTAGACAAATATTAAATTTTTTACATCAGACCAGACATGACCCTTAAATACGGCGAACAAGCGATCGCAGAAACCACGCTCACCACCTTTCCCAACCCCAGAATTGGTCGAGATTACACCATCCAGATCACATTGCCTGAGTACACTTGCAAATGTCCGTTTTCAGGCTATCCCGATTTTGGTACAATTCATATCACCTACACACCAAACCAAGTGCTAGTTGAACTCAAGGCGATCAAGCTTTACATTAATAGCTATCGTGATCGCTTTATCTCCCACGAAGAATCAGTTAATCAGATTATGGATGATTTTGTAAAAGCAGGTGATCCTTTAAGAATTAATGTTAAAGGCGACTTTACCCCGCGTGGTAATGTACACACAGTCGTGGAAGTAAATTACGTTAAGCCTCAAGCAACAATCTAGCCTTCTGTTTATTTGCCTGCCGATACACCTCACTGCTAATCTATATTTGAGTGTCGTTGATTTATGAAAATCCGTAAAAAATACCAAGCCTCCGCTAATGCCGAAATAAATCTCACCGCTTTGTTAGATGTGGTTTTTTCGATCTTGGCTTTTTTTATTTTGATATCAGCCGCACTCACTACGCCAAAAGGTATTGGTGTTGATTTACCAATTGGTACTAGCACTAACAATAATGCTGTTTCTGGTGAAGTAAAACCCGAAGATATGTTTGTGATTACCCTAGATGCTGCGGGACAGATGCTATCAGATGGCAAATCGATCTCCCCTCAACAGTTAGAGCAGGATGTTCGGAAATTTTTAGCAAGCTCCGCTCAAGGTGTGGTTGTACTGAGTGCCGATAATGCCAATGTCTCTTATCAAGTGGTAATTAATCGTCTCGCCGAACTCAGGGTAATTGCAGGAAATCGCGTGGCGATCGCCACATCTAGATCTTGAAAGTAGATCTTGAAGACACAAAAAAATATCACTATAAGTCAAGATAATAAACCTATGCAGAACTTTGGACGTAAAGCGATGTCAAATAATTCCATACGTCAATTTGCCAATAGAGCAGGCACTCTAATTGCCAAGAATCCATTTTGGACGCTTGTGATTGGTTCACTGGGAATTCATGCCATCTTTGTATTGATTCCCGTCGCTCCTGCCAAAAAAGCGGTGGAGCCACCACCTCTCATTGAGATAAAAACAGCCACATTGCCTGTCGTTAAAACCCCACCTCAATCCAATATAAATCAGAATAAAGATTTAACTAACAAGCTTCCCAGAAACACATCTAACATATCCAATGTCAGTAAATCAATTTTTGATAGCTTATTTGTGCAATCTTCATCCAATAAGCTAATTCCGCCCTCGAATATTCCCCCAACTTCATTCCCAAATTTATCACCAAATTCGTTCTCGAATTCTTTACCATCACCTTTCGAGTTAGGCAGTATTGAACGCATAGACGGTTTTCCTCCCTTAATGGAACTTCCTGATGTGCCTCAACTATTCAATAACTCAGCGATCGACCCTTCACGAGAATTTGTCAAGCCGAGAATTCCCACCCCACTAGGCTCACAACAATCTCGGACTAATGCCATTGGACAAATAGATAATAGCAATCCCGTTAAGACGGCAGGTAACAGTAATCTTAGAGCAGATTTTCAAAATAACAGTGGTTTAAGGGATAGCCCAATTGTGCCGTCAAATGATTCGAGAAACACCAAAAATACTGATACACCAACGAAATCACCGCAAGCTCCAGCATCGCAGAATCAACCAATTAATCAGCCAATCAATCAACCACCCAGTGATGTCCCCAGTCAACCCCCCAGTCAATCCTCTATTCCCTCAAATTTAAAACAGATTGACAGTATCCGTTCGATCTACACAAATTCTCGAATCACCGATTTGTTGACTCAAGATTTACTTGAACGGACAATAATCGTGCCTAATCCTCGAGAAGCTAATGTGTCGCGCATCTCAGAAGGAATAGAAGATTTAGAATGGATTCCTGCTAGGGGAAATGTTTCTGGAAAAAGAGGGTCAGTTACGTTTGTGTGGCTGGTCGATCCTAATGGAAAAATAGAATTTCAAGGGTATACGCTAGAGGGCGACAGAGATCTGGTCGAGATTGTGGCTCAAGCTGCTAAGGATTATCGGTTTAAACCGACTGAGGGATCTCGTAAATATCGCTTTGTAAGAGCTAAATATGATTTTCCCTCTAGATAAAGCTCGGGAATAAAAACAAGGAATAGCGGTAGGGGGCTTCGTCTCCTGCTGCTATTCTTTGACTGGAAAGGGAGTATGCCCGATCGCTTAATAAATTTTGATTTCAAGCTTTCCTTTCGGTAGATATTTGCGATCGCTTCATCGCATTAATTAAGGATCGTGGTAAGTTAAGTTTAGTTAAGAAATTATTTTGAACATCAGGCTCTTTGCTATATGAAAACCTCTTGGAGAACAGCGCTGCTGTGGTTACTGCCCATAGCGATTATTGGCTTTTTTGGCTGGCAGACATTAGTCGCCCGTCCCACCCCTAGCCGTCCCACGGTAAATGCCGCAAATACCCGCATTGCCTATGGCAGATTTCTTGAATATCTTGATGAAAATCGGGTACGCAAGGTCGATATTTTTGATGGCGGACGCACGGCAGTAATCGTAGCAACCGATCCCCAAATTGAGGGTAAAGAGCAACGCGCTAGAGTTGACTTACCAATGTATGCCCCCGAATTGATGGACAAACTCAATGAAGGTGGCGTGGATCTTGCTATTTATCCCCCTAGCAATAATGGCGCAATCTGGAATTTTCTCAGTAATTTAATTTTTCCTGTAGCTTTGCTAGGCGGCTTGTTTTTCCTATTTCGTCGCTCCAATCAAATGGGCGGTCCTGGACAAGCAATGGATTTTGGTAAATCTAAAGCGCGTTTTGCGATGGATGCTCAAACAGGCGTGATGTTTGATGATGTCGCTGGCATCGAAGAAGCTAAAGAAGAGTTGCAAGAGGTTGTAACTTTCTTGAAAAAACCCGAACGCTTTACCGCAGTCGGTGCAAAGATTCCCAAGGGTGTCTTATTAATTGGTCCTCCAGGGACTGGTAAAACTTTGCTTGCCAAAGCGATCGCAGGTGAAGCGGGAGTACCTTTCTTCTCGGTATCTGGTTCTGAGTTCGTGGAAATGTTTGTCGGTGTTGGCGCATCGCGGGTGCGCGACTTGTTTAAGAAAGCCAAAGAAAACGCTCCTTGCATCATCTTCATCGATGAAATTGATGCAGTCGGTCGTCAACGTGGCGCTGGTATCGGTGGTGGTAATGATGAACGCGAACAAACCCTCAACCAAATCCTCACCGAAATGGATGGTTTTGAAGGTAACTCTGGTGTGATCGTCATTGCCGCAACTAACCGTGCTGATGTCCTTGACTCGGCTCTGTTGCGTCCCGGTCGCTTCGATCGCCAAATCGGTGTTGATCCACCTGACATCAAAGGTCGTTTACAAGTTTTGAATGTTCATGCGCGTGACAAAAAGATTAGCCCTGAAGTTTCTTTAGAAGCGATCGCCCGCCGCACCCCTGGATTTGCAGGTGCGGATCTGGCTAACTTACTTAATGAAGCCGCAATTCTTACCGCTCGTCGTCGTAAGGATGCAATGACAATGGCAGAAATCGATGATGCTGTTGATCGCATCATTGCAGGGCTAGAAGGCAAAGCCCTCGTTGATAGCCGTAACAAGCGCTTGATTGCATATCATGAAGTTGGTCATGCGATCGTCGGTACGTTGATGAAAGATCACGATCCCGTTCAAAAAGTCACCCTCATTCCTAGAGGTCAAGCGGCTGGTTTGACATGGTTCACTCCCGATGAAGAGCAAACCCTAGTTTCACGCGGTCAAATCCTTGCGAGGATTACGGCGGCGCTAGGCGGTCGGGCGGCGGAAGAAGCTGTTTTTGGTGCTGCGGAGGTAACGACTGGTGCGGGTGGCGATTTACAACAGGTAAGCGGCATGGCGCGTCAGATGGTGACTCGCTTTGGCATGTCAAATATCGGACAATTGGCTCTTGAAAGTCAAAGTTCGGAAGTATTTCTCGGACGCAGCATGGGTGGCGGATCGCAATATTCGGAAGATATTTCCGCGAAGATCGATCAACAGGTTCGTGAAATCGTACAGAAGTGCTATCAAACTGCATTGCAAATTGTGTATGAAAATCGCGCAGCGATTGATCGCGTTGTCGATCTTCTAGTTGAGAATGAAACTCTCGATGGTGATGAGTTCCGTCGCATTATTTCTGAGTACACATCGGTTCCTGTAAAAGAACGTTTTGTTCCTCAAATCTAAAATCCATTTCTAGAAAATTTCAAAAAAGGTAGTGGCAGTTCATGAACTGCCACTACCTTTTTTGTGTATTGGAATCACATTATATATTTAAGCAACCATCCGATCGCTGCTCCTGCAAGCAATAACCAAGCCGAATTAAATTTGGGAAATTTTAGCAAAACTCCTAAACTGGCGATCGCCATAGTAATTGTCCAAATATCAATCAAAGTTCCGCGACTTAATTCTAAGGAAACTGCTGCCATTAAGCCAATAGAAGCAGCATTGACACCATCCAAGAACCCTGCTGTCCAAGAGGATTTGCGTAATTTCGATACGAAGGGATTAATCGCAGGTACAAAGATAAAGGCGGGTAAAAATATGCCAATTGTCGCGGCGATCGCGCCTAAATTTCCTGCTAGCAGATAGCCAATAAATGTTGCTGTCGTTAATACTGGACCTGGGGTAAACTGCCCGATCGCGACAGCATCCAATAACTGTTGCGAAGTTAGCCAGTGATTGCGATCGACGAATTCTTGTTGCACAAAAGCTAACAAAACATAGCCACTGCCATAAAGAACAGAACCAATTTTTAAAAAACTGAGAAATACAGCAGTCCAAGGTTTAGGCGTTGAAGGAAAAGGTAAAAAGGAAAAAGGAAAAAGGATGATTGATAAGGATTTTGTTTTTTTGAGAATGTTTAAGTTGTGAACTAGGGTGACGATTAATCCTGCACCTAGCATTAAGGCGACTTCATGAATATTAAAAAAATATAAGATTAAAACTAAACATCCTGCGACCCATGTTGTGGCATTTTTTAATCCCGATCGCCCCAACTTTGAAAGGGATTGGATAATAATCGCGATAATCACGGGCTTGAGTCCGTAAAGTAGCCAGCCAACTACAGGCAAAGTTTGATATTCGACATAGGCGATCGCTAATCCCCAAACCAACAACATTGCAGGGACAATAAAGCAAACTCCCGCCACAATTGCGCCTAAAATTCCACCCTGTTCTAATCCAACATGAATTACCAATTCTGTCGAATTTGGTCCTGGGATCAGATTGCTAATACTCAATAAATCCAGTAACTTTTCGCGGCTCAACCATTGACGGTGCTGTACTACTTCTAATTCAATTTGGGCTATATGGGCGGCTGGTCCTCCAAAAGCGATCGCGCCAAGTTTTGTAAATACAATCGCTAAATCCCTCAGTTTAGTCTTGGGTGGTAAAAGATCTTGACTTTCTTCCACAACATTTGATTCTGGTAATTCAGGCTCTAAATCTTTTTTTGTATACTGGGGCATATTTTAATAAAGTTAGGTACGACATACTTGATTACAAAGTTGATCACCCTCAACCGTAAACATGAATTTTTAAACTCCAAAAAGATCATGTATCAGTTAACTTCATAGAGCATACACAAAGCTTTATACTTTTTGCATGTATCTCAGAATACTAAGTAGCTTTTAGCTAGATTATATAGATATGGTAGATTCGCCCAAATTTCAGCAGTTAAACACTTCAGCAAGTTCTCAGTCACTAAGTTCTCATTCAGCGCAAGCCAATCAACCTGAGTGCTTTTATTACTTTGCTTACGGCTCTTGCATGTGTCCTGTGGATTTGAAGCGATCGCTTGGTGAGGCGGCTCACCATTATGTGGTGGGAGTAGCAAGGTTAAGTGGATATAAACTCGGTTTTTATTATCGATCGCCGCATCGTGGTTGTGGCTGCTTGGATGTAGTCAAAGACCAGAATTCTTATGTTGAAGGGGTTTTATATTGTTTGCCGATGCGTCTGAGCGATCGCCTTGATATTAGGGAAGATGTGTCGCGGGGCGGCTATCAGCATGAACTAGTCACGGTCACTGTAGAGCAGACTATTTATCAAAATGTACGCACTTACAGTGTAATCAATAAGCTTTCTCGCGAACTCGCACCTAATGATTGGTACTCAACTGTAGTGCTGCGGGGCGCATCTACATGTGGGCTTACTGAAAAATATTTTTGGCAATTGTTTTATCACATTTATCAATTACAGTCATATGTGGGTAATTAGGCGCAAAAAATAAAAGATGAGGGGCGGTACGAAGTACCGCCCCTCATCTTATTCAAAAATGAATTTGCAATAGTGAAACATCATCGTCAAACTTAGCGTTTGGAGACTCATGACGAATTTCTGCGAGAATCGAATTTGCGTTAATTGCATCTTCTTCTGAGAACTTTTCTGTCAGAAATTCGATAAATTTAGACATTCCCCAAATCTTTTCATTTTCTTGCATAACCTCAAAAACACCATCACTGAAAATATAAAGCTTGCTATTGAGTGGGACTGACACTTCAGCACAACTATATTCCATGTCAGGGAAAAAACCAATTGGGATATCAAGACTGGGAAGCTTCTTGATTTCGGGATTTTCAGTATTTTCAACAGCATCACCAACAATCAAAAGTCCATTGGGATGCCCTGCACTTGCGTAGGTAAGCTTGCGTTGCGATCGCTGAAAAACGCCATACCACATTGTGAAGTAACGCCCATTATGTCGGCTCATCTGAAAAGCGCGATTCAATTCCGCCATAATTTCAGCAGGCTTATACAACTTTTCCTTACCGAAGGACTGCGATCGCATCAGATTTAAGATGGAGATCGCCAGCAAGGCTGCTCCCACCCCATGCCCTGCGGTATCAATTAAATAAATAACAAGATGATCGTGATCTAACCAATAGAAATCATAGCAATCACCACTTAATTGAGTTGAAGGGATAAACTCAGCAGAAATATTTACCGAACCTTCCAAAACCGTTGGTAATAATGACTTTATATAATCACTTGCTTCAGTAAGTTCCGCTTCTAATAATTGCTTTTGTACCTGTAAATCTTGATTGAGTTGATAGATCCGTAAGCCTGCTCTAACGCTAGCAATTAACTCACTTTTGTCGATCGGCTTCGATAAAAAATCATCAGCCCCATTATCTAGCGCCTTTACCTTGTCCTCGATCGCAGCTTTGGAAGTTAATAAGATAAAAATTGATGAATATATATTCTGTTCTAGCTTAATTTGGCGACAGACATCTAACCCATCGATGTCAGGCATCATCCAATCACAGAGAACTAGGGCAGGATGATGTTTTTGGGCAAGTGATACGCCTTCAGTGACATTTTGGGCGACGATAACTTCATATCCTTGTCCTTGCAAAATATTTTTGAGGATTCTCTGCATAACTATATCGTCATCGATTACTAAAACTTTGAGCATCCCAACTACCTAAATTTATATATTTTAAGAAAAATTTTACCAGACTTATCTTGCAAGATCGCCCCTATCAAAATAAGTGCCATTCTTCAGACAGTATTTTGCGTCCAATCCGAAACAACTAAAGTTTAACTGCTGATAGTCCCGATAACAAATATGTATGGATCATTAGTACCTCTCTCTATATCAACTTGACCCCAATGACAATATCTAAAGTAACAATGTTTACAGAATTTAATATTTAGATCGTCAAAATTGTGATCAGCAACTGGTTGCTCATGCCAATGCTACATATTCTCATTTATGTACTCGAATGAACTCGGTTAAGTAATTAGGAGGAGCCAATGTCTGATATCCCAACTGGCGGTCAAATGCTTTGGAAGCTCGAAGATGGTGAACGTGTATTGCACCTACGACACAATTTCACCGAACGATGGAGACACTACGAAGAATTTCCTGAATATGCTGAGCAAGACCCTGTCGGTTTTTCTAAAGGCATCACAACTTTTGTGAGATTACTAAAAAAAGATTGGATTGCGATTAAATCCTAGCTCCTAAGTAAGTAGGTTTAATTAATTGTTAGATAGTGGAAAAGGCTTCTAGCCTGTTGACGGGCAAGATGCCCATCCCACAACATCTTATATTTAA
>JBAXTW010000052.1:0-28614 GCA_037129985.1 Pseudanabaena sp. ELA645
ATAATTCGTAATTGATAATTCGTAATTGATAATTCGTAATTGATAATTCGTAATTCACAAATTTCCCTTTACTTCCCAAAGATATCCTACCCTCATACTTATTTTCCCAAAAGTTCTTAAATCTCAACCTATTTCAACCCAGACGGTGTAAATACAATGCGATCGCGTCCCTCACTTTTGGCTAAATACAAAGCTTTGTCCGCAGACTCTATTAATTCCCTCGGATTATTTTTGCGCTTAGGTCTAGTTGTGGATACCCCGATACTCAATGAGACACGAGATTTAACATAGGAGGCATCGTGAAGAATATCTAAATCAGCCACAGCTTGGCAAATGTGATTAGCAACTAATGTCGCGCCATGTTGTTCCGTATTCGGTAAAATTACCGCAAACTCTTCCCCACCATACCTAGCAGCAAGATCGGCAGGGCGGCGAATACAGGACTCGATCTCCTTGGCTACAGCGCGTAAACAATCATCCCCCGCAGGATGTCCATAGCGATCATTATAACGTTTAAAAAAATCGACATCACACAATAGCAATGACATTGGTAAATTTTCCCTAGCCAAACGCTGCCATTCTTTTTCCAACCTTTGGTCAAAGGCACGGCGGTTGGCAATTTGCGTCAACCCATCAATGGTAGCTTCACGAGTTAGAGATATGGTTTTGTCGTATAGGATCGCCTCGATCGTGTCGCTATGGTCTGTGGTCGTATCAAGAATAATTTCAAGATCGCTTTTTTCACCCTCAAGCCGTTCTAAAAGAACTCGTAAGGATGACTCTGTTTGTTTGAGATCGATGATTTCTATTTGCAAATTTAGATTAGCTTGCGATAATTTTTGCAGTTCAATAGTTTTGGCATTTAATTGTTCTGTTAAACTCACAAGCTGAACTTTCAACGCTTTGATTTGTTGCTCAAGATTTTTTTCAGTTTCCATGCTTTTCTAACTATTGAAGATGGGAAATCATCATTGTCTATAGATATTTTACGACAGCTTAATTACACAAATAGCCGCAATTAAAACACTATGATTTAAAACCCGAAAATGGTTGTGCCGCTCGAAACGAGGCACAACCATTATGCAACTTAAAATGTACGTTAGCTTACTATAGTGGATTAACTACGAAATAACCGAGAATATTGGGTTTCATGATTGGCACAAGCTAAACTCGCCCCCCATCCACACCATTCTAATTCACGATCCAATCGCTGTAATGCGGCTTGAGAACTAATCAAAATATCACTACTGAGACGAAATATGATTTTCTGACCAGTCGTCTGTCCAAATGGAACTGATCTCACTGCGGCACTGACTAAATTAGATAGCCAACTGTATATGTAACCTACTACTGCGTTATTTACCTCGATTTCTAAACTAGCGGAGACAACGCCAAAAGCGATCGCATAGTTACATCCCTTCCCAACGGAGTTCTCTTTTGCTTTCGGCAAAAAGTCGCTGATTTCTTGTCTAGATTTGCTTACACTAATATCTTCTGGAAGTTGACACCATAATTTCATCAGTGATTGTCCCATTTGCCAGCTAGCCAGACGGACTTCTTCGGATTCTCTAGTTGCTGAGAACCAATTATTCCAATAATCTAGTCGCTCCATATTGCCATTAAGTACGGACTGATGAGCGCGAAGAGCGATCGCCGCCTCACTCGTCACAAATCCAAAACTTAATTCTCTTTTTAACCAATCGTACAAATCCGACTCAGTTTGGATTGTCCCATTACTGCATAAATATTCGATTCCCTCAGAATAACTATAAGCTCCCACAGGGAGCGCAGGGCTAGTAATTTGTAGCAATCGCAATAATTGCAAGGAATCAGGGTGCAAAGAATCAAGATTAAAAGAATTAGGATTAATGATCATGGTGATGATGGTACGCGCCAGCCTCTGGTTGAAAAGGTTGAGTCTCTTTAGTTACAGTCAATCCCATTTGCAGAACCATATCTTCCAATACTGAGTCAGGAGATAAACGCAGATAAGTTTCCGTAACCTCTAAAGCAATATGCCGATTACCTAAATGATAGGCGGCGCGTAAAAAATCAAGAGCATGGTGAGCGGTGACAGTCAAAACTGGTTCTGGCTTGGCGATAACAATAGCGATCGCCTGATTATTGACATCAGCGAGGATATCACCTTCTTTAAGTAAAGTCCCTCTCTGAAGTTGCAAATTAATCTCTTCACCTTCAACTGTCATAAATCGATGACGGCTGCGAGTTCTATCTTCGGCAACTAAGGCAAGAGTGAGGAGGGACGAGCGATCGACAAGTTTCTTAGCTTCGGATGATAAACGTTGTGTGATAATGTGCATAATTAGCTGAAACTAAACCGCTAAGACATAGAGGCATTATAGACAGTGTTTCGAGCCTAGCATAATATTACAAATTAAGGATAAATTTCTATGTCACCATTTCGCGTTGGTGTTGCAGGTCCCGTTGGTTCGGGAAAAACGGCTCTTGTCGATGCTCTCTGTAAATCTATGCGATCGCATTTCCAGATTGCGGTCGTCACCAATGATATTTATACCCAAGAGGACGCTCAATTTCTAGTCCGCAGTGAAGCGCTAGAACGCGATCGCATTGTTGGTGTAGAGACAGGCGGTTGCCCACATACAGCTATTCGCGAAGATGCCTCGATGAATTTAGCGGCGATCGAGCAGTTAGAACTTCGCTTTGAAAATTTAGATTTAATTTTTGTGGAGAGTGGTGGTGATAATCTCGCCTCTACCTTTAGTCCTGAACTTGTGGACTTAACAATCTATGTGATCGATGTTGCCGCAGGTGACAAAATTCCGCGCAAAGGTGGTCCTGGAATTACCAAATCTGATTTATTAGTAATCAATAAAATTGATCTTGCCCCCTATGTCGGTGCAGATCTAGGCGTAATGAATCGCGATGCTCAAAAAATGCGCGGTGACAAACCATTTGTTTTTAGCAATCTCAAAAATCAACAAGGTTTAAATATAATTACTGAATTTATTGTCAAACAAATGTAGATCAAATAAATTTAGATCAAATAAATTTAGGGGGGATAGAAAATGAAAAATCCCATAACTAATTATCCATTACCTAAAAAATAGTTCTATGAAAATTGTTACCCTCAAAATCAAAAACTATCGCGCTTTTGAAAACTTAGAAGTAAAAGATATATTCCTCCCTTTTGTGTCATTATTGGAGCCAATGGTACGGGCAAATCAAGTCTTTTTGATATATTCGGATTTCTACGCGATGCCCTCAAAAATAATATTAGCCAAGCCCTTCAGGTTCGAGGCGGTTATAAAGAAGTTATCACTAGAGGTAAAGAAAGAGAAGACATAGAAATAGAGCTACAATTTCGGATGAATATTTTAGGGACAGAGCGCCTCGTCACCTATTTATTAACCATTGGACAAGAAAATAATCGACCAGTCGTTAAACGCGAAATATTACGCTACAAACGCGGTGAATATGGTTCACCCTATCATTTTCTAGACTTTAAGCTTGGTAAGGGTTATGCAATCACTAACGAGGAAGACTTTGAACAAACCGAAGAAGAACTAGAGCGCGAAGAACAACAATTAGAATCTAATAATATTTTAGCCATCAAAGGATTAGGACAATTCCAAAGATTCAAAGCCGCTAGTGCTTTCCGTGCTTTAATCGAAAATTGGCATGTTTCCGACTTTCATATTAGCGAAGCCAGAGGCAGCAAAGACACCATCTACGCTGAACACCTCTCCACCACAGGGGATAATATGGCATCAGTCGCCCAATATATCTATCAAAATCATTCCGATATATTCCAAACTATCCTCATGAAAATGAAGGAAAGAGTCCCTGGCATTTCTAAGGTTGAAGCCAAAGATACTGAGGACGGGCGCTTAATCCTTAAATTTCAAGATCAAGCCTTTAAAGATCCCTTCATCGATCGCTATGTATCTGATGGCACAATGAAAATGTTTGCTTACTTAATTCTGCTCTTTGACCCCAAGCCCCATCCTTTGCTTTGTGTCGAAGAACCAGAAAATCAACTCTATCCGACCCTACTTAGAGAACTTGCCGAAGAATTTGCTAGCTATGCTCATAGAGGTGGACAAGTCTTTGTCTCTACCCACTCACCCGACTTTCTCAACGCAGTTCCTCTAGAGAGTATTTTTTGGCTGAGCAAAGAACAAGGGCTTACCAAAATATATAAAGCAATAGATAACGAAATCCTGAGAAATTTAGTCGCCGAAGGTGATTTAGCAGGCTATCTATGGAATCAAGGCTGGTTTAAAGGAGTTGCACCTTAATGAGCTATGACTTAATCTTTCTGTTAGAAGAACCTTCGATCGCAACTGTTTTAAACGAAATCTTACCTAAAATAATTCCTGATACAACTTCCTTTATTTGCATTCCCCACCAAGGCAAACAGGACTTATCCAAATCTATCCCTATCAAAATTAAAGCATTCAAGAGCTTTAGCCCAGAAACAAAATTTATCATAGTCCATGACCAAGATTCCCATGATTGTAAAAAGCTCAAGGCTGAACTTCTAGAAATTTGTCAAACTGCGGGGCAACCTAACGCGATGATTCGGATTATTTGCCATGAACTAGAATCTTGGTTTTTAGGAGATTTAGCTGCTGTCGAAAAAGCCTATAAACTCAAACCCAACTCTTTAAGCCAACAGCAAAATAATAGAAATTCCGTAACCCCGATCAGCTTAACTCAGCCAAACAAGAACTTACCGATTCGGAAAAGAGATTTCGAGAACCACGCATCCAATATCTGTATAAAAAGAACCGTGAACTTCTTGGGGTGGTCTACTGGCATAATGTCCGCTTTCTAGCCACATATCAAAGGCGCGATCGTATAGCCGACCGCTAACAATAAATATTTCCTCTGGGTAGTCATGGCTTTTGCTGCCAAATTCTTTAGTATCGGCTTCAGGATAAAATCTCGTTAAGCGTGTATATTCGCCAGTTTCTTGATCCAAGCTTAAGGTTAATTCTTCGACTATGCCCTCTAGCCCAGCGACTGCTTTCCATTGGGCTTTATTTACAAGGCTTAGAGGATTCCAGTAGGTAGTAATAGATTTTGGCATTTTCTTCTTAAATCCCAATTATTCAACTGATTCTAACCAAATTCGATCGCCACAACTAATTACTCCTTCTTGTAGAACTGAGGTGCGAATACCTGCGATCGTTTTGTTATGTTTAGTTGTTGTCCTCAAAATATTTAAATCCGCAGGAAGCCCCATCTGAGCAATCGTTGTCACCACACAACGAGGACATGCTGTATCAATGCTCAAGCAGACGCGATCGCCAATAAACATCTTGCTACCCACCCAAGCATCTTCAACAAATGCGGCTTCTGGATCTGTTGGCTCAATTAGGATATTCGGACGAAACCGACAGGGTTCAAAATCTCCTTCGGGATATATTTTCTTTAGTTGAGCTAATGTCGCAGTTGTAATCGCATGAATAGGGCAAGAATCAAAAAAAGTCCCTGCTGGCATAAACAATTGAGTAATAACTTCTCGATTGAGCGCTCCTTCAATATCTGGCCAGTACTGATCCAAACTCGGCGCTTCAGGTGCAGATGTAAGTAACTGCACATCTCTTCCTACTGCTTGAGAGAGAGTAGTGTTTATATCAGTATTGTCACTGGTTGCTGTACTTCCATCAGGTAAGGCGAATTTAACTGGAGGTATTGAAGCTTGAGGTTTAGGCGATGATACAAACCCTGCTTGAAACCCTAGTAGTTTTGCCCATTTTTTGGGATTCTTGGCACTGGCAATTCTCTCAGTTTCGCGATCCCATAATGCATAAGCGCGATCGCCTAAAAAGCCTTTAGATACCACATCCACTTCATCAAGTTTCTCTCCCAGCATCGACTTGACTGGATAACGCCAGAGAGAATCAACTACACCAACTAAAATTCGAGTCATGGCTTTTGTGATTATTAATTGACCTGTATCAACTTACAAATAAAAAAGCCGATAATTGATTCAAAGTGCGACCTAGTGACACATTTAATCGATTATTGGCTTTTCATTAGGCAAAACTGCCATAACCTTAAATCGCAAGGTATTTATGAACTAAATCATCGTTTAATTCAGATGTTGCACCATTTGCGACAACCGCACCCTTCTCCATAATGAAGAATTTTTGCGCTAGCTGACGGGCAAAGTCCACCTTCTGCTCAACAACAATTAAGGTGATTCCCTTCTCACGGTTAATCCGTTTGAGAGTGTCCTCAATTTCCTGCACAATCGAGGGCTGAATTCCTTCAGTAGGTTCATCTAAAAGCATCATCTTAGGATTACTCATCAATCCACGGGCGATCGCTAATTGTTGTTGCTGTCCTCCGCTCAATAAACCACCTTGACGAGTTAGGTGTTGTTTCAGCATCGGGAAAAACTCAAAAATCTCATCAGGGATTTTACGGTATTTCTTTTGTCCAGCCGACATACCCAGTTTGAGATTATCCAAAACTGATAAATAAGGTATGATTTCTCGACCTTGGGGAATGTAAGAGATTCCATACCGCGCACGTTTGTAAGTGGGAACCTTAGTAATTTCATCGGCATCAAAAACGATATTACCTGAAAGTACTTTGTTCAAGCCAATAACGCTACGAAGTAATGTGGTTTTACCCACACCATTACGCCCTAATAAACAAGCAATATCTCCCTGATTAATTACCATGTTTACCCCGAACAGAACTGGTGTTTGTCCATAGGAAACCGTAACATCAGTTAGCTCAAGCAGCATCGATTTGTTCGCGACCAAGATACACCTCAATTACTTTAGGATTTGATTGAACTTCATTGACCGATCCTTCAGTCAATTTTTCACCTTGGTGAAGTACCACAATTCTCTGAGCAATTTGTTTGACAAACTCCATATCATGCTCAATTACGACAACAGAATGATTCTGCGAAATCGTCTTGATGATTTCGCCTGTCAAATGGGTTTCGTCAGGAGTCATGCCAGCCGTTGGTTCATCTAGCAACACCAAGGTGGGATCTTGAGCAATTACCATGCCAATCTCTACCCACTGTTTTTGTCCATGAGAGAGAGACGAAACTTTAGAATAGCCTTTTTCTAAAAGCCCAACGCGATCGAGTACAGAAATAATCTTATCTCTTTTACCAGCCGTAAGTTTAGACTTGATCGAAGCAAAAACACCGTGGGTTCCTTTAAGGGCTAGCAAGATGTTGTCGAACACTGATAAATCATTGTAAACATTAGGGTTTTGGAACTTACGTCCAATGCCCATTCGCGCAACTTCATGGGGACTCTTATTGGTAATATCCTTGCCATGATAAAAAACATGCCCAGAAGCTACAGGAGACTTGCCAACGATCGCATCTAGTAAAGTGCTTTTACCAGCTCCATTTGGTCCAATAATCGTAACAATCTCATTCTCGCCAACTTCTAAATCAACACCTTTTAATGCTTTGAATCCAGAAAAGACTACCTTGAGATCCTTAACAGACAAAACAGATTCTGTAGATCTAGCATATTTGCTAGTTTCAGTCACAACATCGACAGTCTCAACTTCAGAAATTGTTTCCATTAGCGACTCCTTTTTGAGATTAAGAAATGTGTGATTTTATTGATATTAAGATTACCAAATGTTTTAATTAGCAAAAGCTAATATTGTTACATTCTAGAAATCATTCAATTTTATTCAATTGGTTAGTCTTTTTTGAAAAGAATTTCTTTGGTATTAGGCTCATCAATCCATCAGGAAGAAATAACACAACTATCACCAAAATTACTCCTACAATTAACTGCCAATCTTGAGTAATTCGATCCACCGAATTTTGAATCTGTCCAAGTAAAATGGCAGCAATGATTGGTCCAAAAAGTGTGCCTCTTCCGCCTACAGCGACCCAAATTACGATCTGAGTACCAAAAGCAACGCCAAGATAAACAGGCGAAATAAATTTGTTTAGAGGTACAAACAAACCACCCGCAATCCCTGCAATTCCCGCAGATAATGTCCAAATAAAGATTTTGAAATTAGCAACGTCATAGCCAAGGTAGGAAATACGTTTCTCATTTTCTTTAATCGATCGTAGAATCAATCCAAAGTTAGACTGAGTTAACCACCAACTGCCAGCCATCACAAAAGCGGCAAAACCAAGGATTATAAAATATATGCCGATTGGTGGTACGGTTGCGCCAAATAGAACTAGTTTTGAAACATCAGTAATCCCATTTGTTCCGCCCGTATAGGCTTGTTGGCTAACAAAGAAAGTAGTTAAAGCCGATGAAATCGCAAGGGTGATCACAGTAATGTAAACACCACTAACTTTAGAACGAAAAATGAAGGAGCCAATTAAATAGGCAAATCCTGCGGGCAATACGACCATTGCAAGTACGGCAACTGGAAAATATTGTAATGGCGCAATAAACCAAGGTAATTCCTTCAAGCCATTCCAAACCATGAAGTCTGGAAGTGTTCCGCCATAGTTATTAGCGGTTGCCGACAAATTAAGCTTTAGGTAATACGCCATTGCGTAACCACCCAAAGTGAAAAATACACCATGGGCAAAGCTGAGAATACCCGTGAATCCCCAGACCAGATCCAGAGAAACGCCCAAAGTCCCAAACAAAAGCAACTTTGCCATAAGCTTAGTTTGGAATTCGCCAGCCACAAAAGGGAAAACTGCGAATATCACTAAAAATACTAAACTTGTCGCCAGCCATCTCTTGGGTACATAGTTAGCCTGTCGAATGCGACCTACTACTTCTGCCATAATAAAACCTCCACTAAATTCGTTCTTATTGACAAAAAGATCGATGTAAACATCTTAACTACGTTTCTGAACTGTAAATAGCCCTTCAGGACGGTAGCGAATCAATACGATTACGGCGGCTAATACGATTACTCTCGCGGTTGGATCGTTGATCAGGTAAGCGATCGCCGCATTCGATTCGCCAATTAAAACTGCACCTGCCAAAACGCCGATTAGCTTATCGACACCGCCCGTAACAACAGTCATCCAAGCATCTACTAGGTAATCTTGTCCCATTGGGGGCGCGACACTTTTTAGGGAAGAAATAACAGTACCTGCAACTCCTGCTAAACCGCATCCATATGCAAAAGTAAGCATATCTACGAGACTAGTATTGACACCCAAGCACTTCGCCATATCGCGGTTTTGGGTGACGGCTCGCACTTCTCTGCCGAGCTTTGTTCCGTAAAGTAGAAAAGCTGTTATCCCTAGAAGTAAAAGCGCCATAAAGATAATAAACAAGCGGTAATAAGATATCTCGATCGCTTGTCCACCAATTTGAAACGGAGTCCAGTTCCCTCTGATATAGGGAGGAGCTTTCACATACTTTAGTTGGGCTGTGAAAATCAGCTTAACAACGCCTTGAATGACAATACTTAGTCCCCAAGTCGCCAAAAGCGTCTCAACAGCTCGCCCATATAGCCGTCGAACAATGGTTAGTTCGACAATTGCGCCGACGAATGCTGTAAACAAGAAAGAAAATGGGATTGTCAACAACAAATCCATTTTGAAATTACTTTGCAACACAAACGATGTATATGCGCCGAGCATGATGAATTCACCATGCGCTAGGTTGATTATTCGCATAACTCCGAACGTTATCGAAAGTCCTAAACCTGTCAACAAAAGAATACCGATAATACCAACACCATTGAGGAGCTGATTGGTAATTGCGATCGGGTCGAACGATTTTGCCGCTGGTGTTGCCTGTGCTAAGTGTATTAACGAAGATAATGCATTAATTGGCAAGACGTTCATGGCTTTTTAGTTCAATCATTCAATGTTTAATTAGTTCTGGTGTAAATTTCTAATAGTTGTGAGAGGCGCACCTACAAGGTGTGCCTCTCACAAATCGTTTTAGATCGCTATAACTGTTCAGTGGGAAGTTGTTAAATGCAATTAGAAGAGAAGGAAATCAATTTAAGTTTCCTTTAGGTACTCAACTGCAAGATCTTTCTTGGTCTCAACGGTTGAATTGCTGCGATCGTCTGGAGTTTTGTGAACGCATGTACGTCCTTTATAGAGAGCTTGACTCCAAGGAATTGGCTTGACGGCTGCCTTCGTGGCAAATACGATTTCAGCCTGACCATCTGACTTCCATTTCCCGATTCTAGAATATAGATAGGCATGGTAGTTGTCTGGATCAACCTTCACAGTTCCTTGAGGAGCCTTGAATACTTGACCTCTGGTTGCTTCGCGCAGACTAGCGGTGTTGAGGGCTTTCTTTTCCTTGGCGACTTTTTCCATCGCTTGGGCCATGAAGAAGGTTTGGATGTAAGCTGCTTCCATAACTCCATTGGTAACGCGATCCTTACCAAATTTGGCTTTGAACTGTTCCACAAAAGCCTTGTTCTCAGGAGTGTCAACGGACTGGAAGTAGTTAAAACTACTGTAGTGACCTTCAGCAAACTCAGGTCCCATCGCTTGAATTTCTTCTTCTGTGGTAGGAAATGCCATGATCGGAATATCCTTGGAAGTGATCCCAGCATCCTTAAGTTGCTTGTAGAAAGCAGGAATACTGTCTCCGACTAGATTGCTGAGAATGAAGTTAGGCTTGGCTTGCTTGATCTTGTTGATGATCGTGATGAACTCAGTTGTACCGAGCGCAGCGTATTCATCGCCAACAACTTCACCGCCACCATTGACCAATTCAGCCTTGGCGATCCGATTGCTTTCTTTAGGATAGATGTAGTCAGAACCGATGAAAAAGCCCTTCTTACCAAAGGTTTTGATGCAGAAAGGAATCGAGTCGGTGATCTGTTGGTTGGGTGCAGCGCCAGTGTAGAAGACGTTCGAGCTACATTCGTTTCCTTCATAATAGACAGGATAGTAAAGAATGCTATCTTTTTCTTCAAAAACGGGAAGAACCGATTTACGGCTAGCTGATGTATAGCAACCGAGAACGCAGACAACCTTGTCTTCATCGATCAAACGCTTGGACATTTGGTTGTACAAATCCCAGTTGGAGTCAGGGTTGACAACGACCTTTTCGATCATTTGTCCGTCAATACCCTTCTTGCCAGCCCAAGGACCTGTCCCTTCGTTGATTTGGTCGATCGCAAGGAAAGTTGCATCCTGTAACGATTTTTCCACGATCGCGATCGTACCCGTAGTTGAATACATTACGCCAACCTTGATTCCTTTCGCTCCACCTGCGGCTGGGGATGCCGAAGAAGTTGCGCCAGTTGTCGTTGTTGGGGCTTTAGTATCAGTTGCGGTTGGGGTACATGCGGCAACAATACTGGTCGCCGCAGCGAGAGAGCCATACTGGATAAAGCGGCGACGGGTTATACCGTTCAAAACATCATTCGATCTGTTGATCTTCTTCATTAACTTAAACACTCCTAAACTATTTTAAAACTCACACCAAGAGATATGTAATTGTGAGATCTTGACTTTACTTGTAAAGACAAGATCTCAATTCCTAATACTCAATCTAGTGTCCAACCATCCAAGGACGACTTCCAGAATGATACTGAACTCTAGGAGTTTTAGGTTCCAGATCTCGCTTTACAAGCTCTGGCTCCGAACTCACTTTTTTCATTCGTACCGTTCTAGAAAGGGTCATCGGTGGTGAAAAGATACGTTTGCCGCGTTTCTCGCACGATGGACAGTAAGCAGGGTCACTGGATTCAGCCATCGGTCGCCACACTTCAAAAACATCACAGTCTTCACATCGAAATTCGTACAGAGGCATAATTTGATTAGACTGGAAGAATGTTTTTATCAAAGATGGCTGTCGGAATTGCTAGTGTACAACAGGCGTTGGGAATATCCACAATACCACTAACTCTTCCTTCTACAGGCGCACAGCTTAGCAATAGATAAGCTTGCTCACCTGTGTATCCAAACTTCATGAGATAGGCGATCGCATTTAAACAAGCTTGACGGTAAGCAATATGCACATCCATGAAATATTGCTTGCCAGTAAACTCATCTACAGAAATGCCTTCAAACACCAAGAACTCCGAATAATGCGGCTCTACGGGGCCTGGCTTGAAGATTGGATTCACCATAGCATACTTGTCTACGCCGCCTTTGATGATGTCTACATGGAGATCAAGATATCCAGACATTTCAATTGCGCCGCAGAAAGAGATTTCACCATCACCTTGAGAGAAGTGAATATCTCCCATTGATAGCTTGCCACCTTCTACATATACAGGGAAATAAATGCGAGTCCCTCTTGAGAGGTTCTTGATATCGCAGTTACCACCATGCTCACGCGGGGGGATGGTGCGAGCAGCTTCAGCCGCAACACGCGCATATTCGGACTGAGGCAAGGTTCCTAAAACCGCATTATGAGGCTCTGGTAGAGCTGCCAATACAGGCACTCCATCCATATTGATGCCAGCACCGTAAGTGCGGCGATCTGGTTGAGTTGCCATTAGCTCAGCCTCACGCTTATTCCATTTGGCAAGCAGCTCATGGGATGGTGCACAGCCAATTAAGCCTGGGTGAGTAATTCCCGCAAACTTAACACCAGGGATATGACGGGAAGATGTGTAAATGCCCTGCAAATCCCAAATGGCTTTAGCAGCATTAGGATAGTGATCAGTTAAAAATCCACCACCGTTCTTTTGGTCAAAAATGCCTGTGAAGCCCCACTCATCACCTTGAAGAGCGCCAATATCAACAATATCGACAACAAGGATATCACCAGGTTCCGCGCCATTTACCCAAATCGGTCCACTTAGTACGTGAACGATCGACAGATCTACATCGCGAACATCATCAGAACTGTCGTTGTTCTTAATCTGACCATCTGTCCAATCTTTACATTCGATCCGAAAAGTATCGCCTGGATTAACAGAGGCTATAGCTGGGATATCTGGATGCCACCGATTATGACCAGGTAGTTCTTGCTCACTCATGGGCTTAGTGAGGTCAACTTTAAAAAGCGTCTTTGGCATAAAACCTATCTAGCAACGATAAAAGAATATGAGCAAGATAAAAAGTTGACCACCAAGGGATAATTTACGCCTAACAACGTAAATAATTTAGAATTAACTAAACTTCAACTTTCTTAAAGTTATACTGCGTTAATTTTTATTTGTGATCTGTTATGCCTTATACCAAAATGAATATGTGAGTTCTTTGAACTGAATTATTCATAAGAAAAAATTAAGAGCGTAAATAAAAGTGATTAAAATCTACTACCATACTACAGATACATAAAAATATGCAGAATAGTTGTATTGTCGTCTTTGTCAACCATTGAAACTAAGTTCACATTTATGTTAGCCTCGGCGTAATTGCAAACAAAACTTTGAGGAGAAGCTGATGACACAAGCTTGCTTTGAGGAACAGGATATTCACCAAACTGCGATCGCTAATAATCCACTTGATTCACTGACTAATCTCTATGAATGTGATTTTAATTTATGGATTGAGTCTATTCACAAGGGCGAAAATATTGCTGCGGCTGCGGGTGCAACCCTAATCTATCTGCCTCCCTATTCTCCTGACTTTTCCCAGATTGAAAACTGTTGGTCAAAAATTAAGAGTTTTCTCCGTTCGATGGCTGCTAGAAATTATCCTGATTTGCTTAAAGCACTTGAAGATGCTTTTAAACTCCCTTTCTCCTTCACTTCAGATTTAAGATGCTTTTAAACTCCTTTCTCCTTCAGATTTTAAAAGTTGGTTTACTCATTGTTGCTTTTGTACCTCAGTAGACTGAAATTTGCTATATTATACAGCGATCGCCTAAATCTTCAGTATCCAATCGCTCTACAAAACTTGGAGGCTGATTAAAACAGATTGTCAGTCAATACTCACTATTTGAGCTTTCAGAAAATTAATGCGTTGCACCAGTTAGTCTTAAAATGCTAACCAAATATCAGTTTTGCAAATTAAGATTTAGGCAAATCTAGTTATGACTATGCTTTACAAAATCCCATTATTATTAACTCCACAGCCTGAAGGTGGTTTTACGGTGACTTCTCCGCTTTTGCCAGAGCTAGTTACTGAGGGAGAATCTATTGATGAGGTTTTAGTCAATGTGCGCGATGCGTTTGAGGCTATTCGTGAACTTTATGATGATCTAGGTAAAAAATTACCTCATAATCTGCTATTTGCTGACCAAGATTCTCCAGCCCTGATAGAAACTGTTATTTCGGCATAATGAATTATAGAGAAGTTGCGAAGAAGTTGTCTAGACTGGGATGTGACGAGATTTCTAGGCGTGGTGGTGGTTCACATCGAAAGTAGTTTAATCCGATTACGCAAAAAGCGACGGTGATTCCTGATTGGAGTGGTCGAGATTTAAAGTTGGGAACTTTACGGACGGCGATTAAGCAGTTAGGAATTGAGTGGGCTGATTTTGAAGATGTCTAGCGTATCGCCTAAATCATCAGTATCTAAGCGTATCTAAGCGCAATCGCCTCTCATCAAACCCAAACAAAACCCAACGATCGCATTGGTACTAAACAATCGGCGATCGCTCTTGCTTGAGGATGCTGATTATGATGGGCGATCGCTGTCAATGTTACAGAAAATTGCTGGCGCTCTCAATCAAAAGGTTGAGATTAAGTTTTCAGATCCTAAACACCAGAAAGCATCATTTCCTGTACAAGCGTAAAGGCTTGATCCCAAGCATCAGCAACTTCCACTGTCCAACCATCTTTCATATGGATTTCAAACGCCTCTAATAAAACGCCTCGAACAATTGGATAATATTCCGCAATCACACCAAAACTCGCGTGTTTGGAACCTAAATCTCGGAGAATATGGGAAACCGCATCAGGACGGCGTAAATTTTCCACCATCAATTCTAGCGATCGCGCAAATTTTCTCTGCTGAGCATAAAGGTCTGTTCTTGCAAACATGGGTTTTACTTGGGGATATTTCTCAAATAAAATCCTGTAAAATGTGGTAGAAATATCCAAGATTTCATATTTGATGGATTCAAAACTCTGCTCAAGCGTACTTACCTTAAAGCGAAATATTTTTTCTTGACAGCGATCAATATAATTTTGCAAAACGTAGTCTTGTGGATTTTGGAGTAAGCACTGCTGAAATAAAGCTTCGGCTTTCTCAAAGCAGTAGAGTTGAAAGTGGGAGATCGCTTGTTCAAACAGTGGTTGATTATCAATTTTACGTTGTTTTAGTTCAGGCGGATCGTTCTCAAACACTTCGTAAATGGTGATCGGTTGAGACTTTCCTTTGACCTTAACCTTTTCCAACAGCCGCATCGCATAGGCAGATGGATTAGAAAGTTTATCTAAGGTCTGCTGTGTAATTAAGAGTGGAACGCGATAGGTTTTAGTTAGCCCTTCCACTCTTGCCGCAATATTAACCGCATCACTGATTACGGTATTTTCCATACGGTTTGTTTCTCCGACCGTCCCAACCATCAAATTACCTGTGTTAATGCCAATCCCAATTTCGATCACGGTAAGTCCTTTTTCTTTCCGTTCTTGGTTATAGATTTCTAAACGGCGTAAAACGCCTAACGCAGATTCAATGGCATCATCGGCTTTGTTGCTAAAAAGAGCCATGAGTGCGTCCCCAATATATTTGTCAACAAATCCATCGTTTTCGCAAATGGCGGGACTCACTTGACTGAAATAATCGTTCACAAATTGGAAGTTCTCTTCGGGAGTCATGACTTCACTCATCGCCGTGAAATTACGAATATCACTGAAGAGAATCGAAAGCTCTTGTTGTACTTGATCGCCAAGATTAATATCGACCAAGTTCTTTTTATTCAAAAACTCCAAAAACTGTCTAGGAACGAACTTGTCGAGGGCTTTGTTTAGTTTGGCAGTACTATCCAGATTCTTTTGTAACTGTTCGACCATTTGATAAAAAGATAGGGCAAGAGATTCAAGTTCATCTCCCTCAAAACAGACTTTTTCGCTGATTTGGCTGAAGTGTGGTGATTGTTGGATGATGATCGATTGACATTTCTCGACAATTGGCTGAAGACGACGATTGAGATGCCAAACGAAGAGCATCACCACGATCGCCAAGACAAGTCCCGCACCTAAAGCACCACTCACGGTGATAATCAAAACTGGTTGAAAAATCAGATTGCGTGGCACGACCGCCAGCATGATCCAATTGGTTCCTTGAATTTTTTGATAGCCCCAATAGTTGTGATTAATTTGTAAAAGTCTTTGATTCTGGTTGAGGTTCTGAGTATTAACTTGAGTATTAACTACGCGCCAAAATTCTTGTGCTTCGGGAATATCGTTAAAAGTGGTCAGGGATTCAGCTTTTTGAGGATCGGGAGGATAGGCAAGTATGTGTCCTTCTTGGCTAACGATCGCATAGTAGCTACCACCTGAAAATACGGGTTTATCAATCGCTTTGCTGATGTTAGAGACATTGATATCAATTCCTGTCATGCCAATTAGTTTATTTTGGCGATCAAGAATTGGCACAAAGTATGTGGTCATAGTAAACACATACCACCGATAAGGTTCCATCCAGAGATTTTTACCGTTTTGAACAACTAGCTTGTAATAAGCCTGTTCGGGATAGTTGTCATCTGCAAATAATTCAGAAAAACGACTATCTTGATAGGGCGCAGGCAGGTTTTTACCGATTTGTCCTGAAACCTTGGCATCTCGATAAAAATATGGCCAGTACCATTGCCGATCGCCCAAAATCCCGTATGATGTTTGTCCAAAACCTATAGCCATCGTTAATTCTGGGCGTTGTAAATAAGTGTCAAACACCAGATCTTCATAAGCTTTAGGATTGTTTATTTCCTGTTCTTTAAGATTTTTGACAGCGATCGCCAAATTAATACCCGTACGTTCTACTTCAGCTAATTGTCTTTCAATCAACCGTACTTCAGTATTCAGTTGGGCTTGAATATCGTTTTTGGCTTGCTTTTCTAAGATCTGGTAGAAAAAGAAGCTCATTCCCCCCAACCCCACTAATGCTCCTGACAAAACATAGAGGAATAGTGTTGTTCCTAAAGACCGCTTCATTGAAAACTCACTCCAAAATAATTTAATTTTTTCATATTAAATTTTTAACAAAATAGTTAAATTTTCAATTAAGCAAATATAAACTACGCAAGCTTATCCCATATATATTAGAAATAGTTTATCTGAAATCAATTTAGTACTTTTGGCTTTATCGCGTTATCGAACGACTAACTTTTCACACCGATGAAACACGCTATACTGTGGCGCGTCTAAAAGTACACAAGGCTCAAGCCCTAATCACCGTAGTCGGTAACTTTGCCAATCAAGCAGGACAGACACTTGCTCTAGAAGGCACATGGCGATCTCAACCTAGCACATCCTACTCAAACCCCAAATTGCTAAGTCAAGAAATCACCGAAACCCAAAGCATTACCCGAAATAATATTGATACTAGCGCCATAGACTCCCTCGATCCCGTAGTTGAGAAAGTTCTATTAGAAACTGCAATGACAGAAGATGAATTAGTAGAAGCTTTTTGCGGCGACTTGTGATGTTGTGGGATTGGAGGCGATCGCCATGCAATTCTGACACTACAACATTAGCGATCGCGCATCAATTTATCCAAAATCTGCCAGAATTTGACTCCATGCAACTACAGGATCAGGTGCATCCGTAATTGGTCTACCAATCACTAGATAATCAGCACCCGCAGCGATCGCCTGTTTTGGAGTCATTACTCGACTTTGATCGCCAACGGCTGACCCAGTAGGGCGAACCCCTGGGGTGACAAAACAGAAATTGTTGTTATTTTCAGGATTATTAGCCAGTAGCGATCGCAAATTGGCGACTTCATGGGGAGAACAAACAGCACCTGTTAATCCGCTCGATTGAGCTAACAAAATTAGTTTTGCAACATATTCGGAAACTTCTAGCGGCACTTGCAAATCAGACTTTAATTCAGATGCTGAAATACTCGTTAACAGAGATACAGCTAAGAGTTGGGTTGATGAGCCTTGGACTTCAGCTTGAGCCGCTTGCATCATCGCTTTACCACCAGAAGCATGAATTGTCAGGAAATCTGCACCATATTTAGTGGCTATACGACAAGCCGCGCCAACCGTATTCGGGATGTCATGGAGCTTTAAGTCAAGAAAAATCTTTTTGTTACGATCCTTAAGTTCGCGCAAAATTGTATTACCATCACTGATAAATAGCTCTAAACCAACTTTCCAGAAACTTACTTGGGGTAAGCGATCGCACAGGGCGATCGCCTCATGCACGCAGGAAAAGTCCAACGCCACGATCATTTTTGTTTGAGGATCTATTTCAGGATTCGAGTTTATTTTCATAGTCTTTTCACAGATTTATTCGCAGATTTAAACGATACTAGTTCCTAATCCTATTACGCATTGACGTTCGGAGGAGCTATGCGCGCGGTATTAATGGCAGGCGGATCGGGAACACGATTACGTCCACTGACTTGTGATTTGCCAAAACCAATGGTATCGGTGCTAAATCGTCCGATTACCGAACATATTCTCAACTTACTGAAGCGTCACGGCATCCGTGAAGTCATTGCCACCCTGCATTATCTACCCGATGTGATCCGCGAACATTTTGGTGATGGCAGCGATTTTGGGGTGAATATGATGTATGTGGTTGAGGAGGATCAACCATTGGGGACATCGGGTTGTGTCAAAAACGTCGAAAGTCTTTTAGATAGTACTTTTCTGGTAATTAGTGGCGATAGCATTACCGACTTTGACCTCACCGCCGCCATCCAATATCATCGGGCTAAAAAATCTCAGGCTACTTTAATTTTGAGGCGGGTTAGCGATCCCATGGCGTTTGGCGTGGTAATTACCGATGAAAATGATCGCATTCAGAGATTTTTAGAAAAGCCATCTACGAGCGAAATTTTCTCCGATACAGTGAATACGGGGATCTATATTCTTGAACCTGAAGTTTTAGAATTTCTGCCCGCCAATGCGCCCAGTGACTTTTCTAACGATTTATTTCCTCTGCTATTAGAAAAAAATGTCCCCATGTATGGCTACATTGCCAGTGGTTATTGGTGTGATATTGGCTCCCTAGATGCTTATCGCCAAGCTCAATATGATGCAATTCGTGGGCGCGTCCACTTAGAATTAGACTATGTGCAGTTACGCACGGGGCTATGGATTGGTAAGCATACAGTTATTTCGCCGACCGTCCAGATTGAGCCGCCTGTATTGATTGGTAGTAATTGCGCCATTGGCGATCGCACTAAAATTTCGGCAGGGACGATCATCGGCGATCGCGTCTCCATTGGTTCCGATTGTGATTTGCAACGACCGATAATTGGCAATAGCGCCATGATTGGCGAAGAATGCCATCTCTGGGCTTGCACGATCGCTCGCAATTCTCGCATCAATCGCCGCGCCCATGTGATGGAAGGCTCTGTAGTTGGTTCCAATTCCATAATTGGTGAAGAAGCGAGAGTTTTCCCAAATGTGCGGATTTGGCCCAGTAAGCATGTGGAGGCGGGGGCAACTTTAACTACGAATTTGATCTGGGGCGCAATGGCGGCGCGGAACCTATTTGGTCAACATGGGGTTTCGGGGCTAGCCAATATCGACATTACGCCAGAATTTGCAGTGAAATTAGGTGCAGCCTATGGGGCAACCCTGCGACCAGATTCCCATGTGATGGTGTCACGGGATCAACGGACAATTTGTCGTATGTTAACGCGATCGCTAATTTCGGGATTAATGTCGGTGGGGATCAATGTCGAAAACCTTGAAGCCACGGCGATCCCTATTTCGCGCTTTATCGCTCCTAGTTTAGGTGTGGTGGGATGTATTCATGTGCGGATGCATCCCGATCGCAATGATTGCGTAATGATAGAATTCCTTGATGCTGATGGAATCAATATCAACAAATCCACGGAAAAGAAAATCGAAGGTACTTTTTTCAAAGAGGATTTCCGCCGCGCTAGAATCGAAGAAATTGGCGAAATCAGCTATCCCACCCGTGTCTTGGACTATTACAATAGCGGCTTTGCCAAAAATATTGACGTGGAAGCAATCAGGTTTAGCGATTGCAAAAAAATTGTGATTGATTATGTTTATGCGGTTTCAGGTGCAGTTTTACCAAGAATTTTAGGCAAATTTAGTACTGATGTCGTCGTTCTCAATGCCAGTCTGAATGAAGTCGCTCCCACTCCTAGCGATCGCGAAAAAATGTTGGAACAGCTATCGGATGTAGTCAAAGCGGTCAAGGGCAATTTCGGCGTGCAGGTCTATGCCAATGGTGAAAAATTTATGTTAATCGATGAATTGGGTAGACCGATTCGCGATGAAATTCTCACGGGGCTAATGATTGAAATGGTGCTGATGTCACACAGTGGTGGTACTGTCGTAGTCCCAGTTTCGGCTTCGGGATTAGTGGAACTAATTGCGGAAAAGCATGGTGGCAGGGTAATTCGGACTAAGGCAAATCCCACGGCTTTAATGGCAACTTGTCATAGTACCGAAGGTGTGGTGATGGGTGGTTCTGCTGAAATGGGCTTTATTTTCCCCCAACTACATCCTGGTTTTGATGCCATGTTTAGTATTGCCAAAATCATGGAATGGATTACCCTCCAAAAGCGATCGCTCTCACAAGTACGAATGCATCTGCCCCGTTGTCATTTTCGGAAGCGAACTCTGCGTTGCCCTTGGAGTGTCAAAGGCACACTCATGCGCCATCTGGTCGAATCATACGCACAGGAAAAGATCGAATTGATTGATGGTGTGAAGGTTTGTTATAGCGATCGCGATTGGGTGTTGGTGCTACCTGATGCTAGTGAGCCACTCGTGCATATTTTTGCGAACGGTTTTGATACGCCCTTGAGTAATGGTCAAGCATGGACTGAGGAGCATATTCAAGATTTTAGTAGCCATATTGACGGCTTCTGTAAGATTCAAATTGCTTTATCTAAGGATTCCGTACTTTTGGATAATTAAAAAAGCCAAAAAGCCGTGGTGGACGCGGAGCGTCCGTCACAGCTTTTTGTTTTTTTATTACTCCCAGCTACTCAATTCCATCTCGACATTACGAAATAGCGCCAGAATACGATCGCGCCGCACCTCAAAATTAGCAGCGACTAGAATAAAGCCAATTCCTGCAAAAATACCGAGCGCCCACATGAGGAAAGAATATTGAGTGACTAAGATTACGGCTTGGGTAAGAACCAACAGAATAAAAGTGAGCGTTCCCGTAAATAGATAAGCTCTCACACGGAATCCTAGCCCTGCGATGATGAAAACAGAACTTAAAATCCATGTTGAGAAGGCAATAGTGGGATTGCTAAAGGAGTAGAGAAAGGCGATCAGACTCATGCCTCCACCAAGTAAACTGCGGAGGGCATGACGCAAATCTTTGCTATTGTGCGATCGCAATGTTGGTTCGACTTGAGCAAAATATAGTCCAGACAAACCAATCGCCCCAGCATAAATCAAGAAATTGAATCTTGAGCTTTCATATATACTCAGGGATACATTCTGAAAGATCGCCCAATTCCATAGCAACAGGGAGATATAGGTGACGCGAATTTGCTTCTGTATTTGGGCATAGATGATATAAAAAATGCCCACGATAATCACGCAGGGTAAGGCGATCGCACTGCTGGTAATCAATGCAAAAATCAATGGTAATGAGAAAGCTGAATTATGCCAAGGTTCTTCATTCCAATCCCATTCTTCCCAAGGTGGTAAATAGAGAATTCCCGAAACCAAACAAGCGATCGCGGCGGCGTAGGGTGTAATTACATTAGCAATTAACCAAGGATTAGGGAATGCGAACCATAGTAAATAGGCGATCGCGCCGATAGCAGTAGCAATTCCTGTATAAATCCAAAGATCCGATCCCTCTAAATCCTCTTTTCCCCCCTTGTAAAGGGGGGCTAGGGGGGATCTTCTTCCCTGATTAATCGCATAAGTCGTCAAAGCGATCGCAATACCACCACCAATCCCTCCACCTGTCAGCGATGGATTAAAGAAGCTACCTAAGATTAAAAATATTGCGCTTGCAATCCAATGTAGATGTGCCGAGATGCCAATTTCTTTGATAGACAGTCGTAAATATGGTCTAATCCAATTAGCAAAAATTCCGTAGGCATAGGCGATCGCACAGCCTAATGTCGCTAATATGACCATTCCATCGCCAAGGCTACCACCTTGAGAATTAGCCACCATTTGATAGAAGAGTAACTCGTATGCTGAGAAAGTGGCTACCACCATCGAGAGATAGGTGAGTGCTTTAAAACTCGGATTGGATTGGGAAGATCTACGTCCAATACCGATACCAATTAGAGATGTGCTAAGGGAGAATAATCCAGATAGATTGCTAAAACTGCCAATCCTCAAGAGGGAACCTAATCCACCATAAATCAAAGGAATGATATGCCAACTGCGTGGATATTCGCCTTTATTCGTTGTCCCGTTTGCAGAATCTCCAGTACGCTGCATCCACCAATCGCCCAATAGCTGCGAAGTAAAACCGAGGGCAAGATTAGCGATCGCTAGTTCAATCGCTGAGCCGTTAGTGATGGCGATCGCCCCTGAAGTTAGTAGTTCAATACTCCATGCAATTCCCCATTCTGTCCAGAAGGGTGGCACTTTTCCTGATTGCCAAACACGATAAATTAATCCTAAAGCAACTAAAACAGTGCTAGGTAATAGATTGATAAATAGCTGACTATCTTGATTAAAAGCAAAGGTTAATGTCGCTAACCCCGTTTGTAAAATCAATAAAGCCGTGGAAAGCAGGGCTGCCCAAATATCGAAGGCTTGGGAATAGGATTGATTTAAGGACAAATTCAAGTTAGGAACTTGGCGATCGCGGCGGTATTTAAGCCAATGATTGAGAACATACAATAGCAAAACACTAACCACCGCGCCATTGATCCCGAAGGTCAACTGAGCGATCGCGCCACCCCCCAGTTTAAATTGCCAAAGTAACGTGGCGATAAATAACAATCCATAACCGACTGTATTAAAAGTGGTTAGCAGTGATTCACTACGGCGAGTATTGACGAGCATCAAGCCATAGGCTACTCCTAAACCAATGATTCGAGAGCTATCACCATTCCATGTCAAAAACTGCGCGATCGCTAGTCCTGCAATACTGAGTTTAATCGCCAAATCGCGATCGGCAAATTCGCGCCACGTTCCTAAAAAAGTCAGAGACATGGGGACTGCTAACCAAGCCACGCCCCAAAGACTGATATTAATTAGCATCTCGCTATTTCGGATATTTTGAGATGCGATCGCCTCATTCCAGAGCAGAATATAGCTAAGGGCGGACAGAGTCGCGCCAATATGCCATGCGCTATCTCGCCATGCTTGAAGTCGAGGTTTGTGAGCATTCGGTTCAGCGCTAAATTTGCCAATCACCAAAACCGCGCTCCATTCTATCAACATCGCAATTAGTAAACCACCCACCCATCCGAAAATAGAAGTGGAACGGGTAAAGAAGAAAACACCTGAGCCGATCGCACTGAGACTGATGATATGGGCGCAATAGACTAGGCTGCTTAAATCTGGACTATTTGACGAACGTCTGGCTTGAAGGATCAGTAATGTAATTGCCGAAACTGATAGATTAATAAATATCGGGAAAATATGGGGATAGGTTAAGCTGTTGAGTAATACCCCAAATCCTAATGCTAGGAGTTCTGCTCGCATTGCTAAAGCATTCTTTTGGCGATCGCGATAGCTCGCACCGATGATTAAGGCTAGGATTAGGTAAGGGAATAAGAAAATTCCGAGCAAACTATTTTCAGAGCTAGTTTGTAAAAAGTTTAATATTTTCTGTGTTGAATCAATTCGCCAAGCTTCAGGAATTAATCTTTCACCGAGCCACAGAATTTGTAAGCCCCAAAAAAATAAATAGGTTAAATCAATGGGCTTTTCTAGTCGCGATAGGCGATCGCATAGCACCCATGCAATCAATAAGCTAATTGAGAAAGTTTGCCAAGGATATTTATCCCACACCGATACCAGCCAACCTAATCCCAGTAAGATTTTCCCAAAACTTAATTGAAATGAGCTTGCCGAAGGATTTTCTATATCTGTATTAGATATATTGCCGATTTTTGAAGACGATCGCAGTCTTTCGGCTTTGTTGGTGATTTGGATTAAAACCCAGCCGCAGACTCCAAATGCCAAACCTAGTTTAAAAACCGATACATTCCCAAACAAAAGCGCTCGACTAATCAGCAATATGGTGCTGTAAGCTCCTGTAATTAAAGCAAGCGGAAAAGTTGAACTATCGGCAGTATTTAGGCTCTGCTGTCGATTTAAGAATGTGGAAATAGCGATCGCGCCAATACCCAAATAAACTGCAATTAATGGATAGTATGTCGATAAAATCCAACCGAGATGTAGCCAACTTAATAAGAGAATGGCAGCGATGGAAATTTGACTCAGTTGACGCTGCATTCGTCTTTTCGGTCTATTTTCTGCTAACAGAGCTTGAGATTCTTGAAATACAAAAGATGTTTGTAACAGAAAAATGGCGATCGCCGAAAGCAGACAACCTGCGATCGCCCCTAATCCAATTCCCGTAGGATTTGTCAATAAACCCAAACCATCCATCGCCCAGAAATTTGCTGGCACTAAGAGCAATGTCACCAACTGCAAAGCACGAGTGGTCATCCGTAGGCGTTCGTTTTTGCTAGTCCAAAATCCAACTCCAAAAAATCCCAAGGTGTAGCTCAACAACAGTAAATACTGCCCCTGTGGGGGGAAATTATTCCATTGACTAGCTGCTAGTAACCCTGATGAAACCACCACCAGAAATACGCCTAAAAAAAGCAACCACATCGTACTGAATTCTGAGAACAGCGATCGCAGGGTTTGGGCAACTTTACTCGGTTCTTGTTCTGTTTTCGGTTTGACGGGTGGAGTTTTTGGAATAGGCGATCGGGCTAATCGAGAACCAGATATATTTGCGCTAGATATATTTACAGAAGTTGCAGTTGATCTGGCGATCGGTATTGCGGATGAAATTGGGGACTCTAAAACGGGAGCTTTTATTTCACCTTTGATCTCACAATTCAAACGAGTTGTACCAATCAGCCTGACTTGAGCATCACTGACTAAACCCAACTCTAACCATAGCTCCAGCCCTTGCAAAATCCTTTCATTCTCAATCGCGACAATGTTTAGTCGATTACCCGATCGCCCTGTATTGCGCCATCGAAAATCTACTTCCGAGATCAATCCCAACGCATACCAAGCATCTAACCCCTTAAGAACATCACTATAAGGAATAGAGATTTCCATATCGAGGCGCAAATATTTCACTGGTGATGGTTGCGTTAATTTTGGATTCATGAATTGCCTCTCAAGATCTGCTCATAGAAAAGTTAATTTAATTGGGTGCGATCGCTTAATGGTTCTGAAATTTTACGCGGCAACAGGCATCATTTCATGGACTTCTCTTCTAACCACAAATTGCGATCGCGATCGCACAGCGTTGCTTTTTGTCCGATAGTCTGGATCATAGGTTTAGGCGATGCGATACATCATTAAAATAAAGATATTCTCAATAAACTAAAGCAAATCAAATTAATTGTTTTCATTTAATCATAAATAATTGTTTATCATCACAATTGTTCTATTCTTGATCTTAACTTCATAAAATCTGGATTTTGCGTAATATCAAGATGCTCAATAGCCCATTCAAAAAAATCATCTCCTCCTTTCTTTTTCAGGGGAGGATAATTTTGCTGCTGTTTGTGCATCTCTTTTTGAATGTCTTTACCATGAAACCAAATTAAGTACTCTCGTTGTGTCCAAAATTCCTCTGTATCAAATTTTTCTAGGTAAATAGCAAGACTGTTTTCAAAGTTTTCGGGTGTAATTACTTCAACCCCGCATTTAAATTCATTAATCAAATCTAGCGCTTGATTATGGCAATACTGTAACTCCAATGATTCTGGTAATTTACCACTATTACCAGTCCAAGTAGTTTTCAACTGTTCTCGTGCGGCACTAACGCTCAATAAATCACCTAAAGCCCATCTCACGGCTTGGTAAAACTGTAGATTTTTAGCAGTAGCGTCAATCCATGCTGCAATGGTTTGTAGTCCTGGCGAGTCTCCATGTCCCCACCTAGAAGTAGGATTTTCTATTCTCTCACTATATTTTGCTTCCCAATAATCGTGAATTAAATTAGCGTCTAGAAGATAGTTCTCAACACAAGAACGATGCGTTAAAGCTACTGATTGAGTCCCTAATCTATTCTCTAATTGTAGCAATTGAATTCTAGATGTTGGTTTAACATCAAAATCTCGATCTCGAAAAACAATATATCTTTGATTCGTAACTTCATTAGGAAAAAAGTAACCTTGAGCAAAAATTGAAAATGTAAATTTGCTACCAGCAGGAATAATTGTGCATTCATCGCCTGATATATCCGCGACTATTCTGCTGAGTAATCGATAGTCTAGACTATTTTCTCGCCCCTCGCAAAAAATTATTTTCCTTGCAACACTCATTAGTAGTCCTCCATCCGAATAACATATGCTTCTGGTACAAGTTGTTCTACATAATCAGAGTGAGTCGTGATGATAAATTGGTTATTACTACCTAACTTTGGTAAAGCCCTGAGTAAAGCTTGTTGCATTGGCGGATGTAAATGCAACTCAATCTCATCAATCAAAATAATTGAATTATGAATATTCCAACTAGCAAAATCCATTAACATTGGGAAGATGGCACGTTCACCACCTGACATTTCCGATATTTCATACTGGTTTCTTCCGTCATACAAATAAAACCACGGCTCACTCAAAATATCGTCAATTCCTTCTCTTGGCACAGGTCCCTCAAAGCTTCGTTCTGGGAAAACAGTTTTATAAGCTTTTTCTATTTCAGCATACAAATCTTTCTGTCCAGGACGTAGATGAATTTTGCCTATTTCAACATCTTGATGAAATTGTCTCCACTTAGACAGCCGATCTCGCAAAATATCATCAGTGATCTCAAGCTTTTTTTGTTGATCTTCTGAAGTAAGACTAGTTGAAGTTCTCTGTTCCGTATACCAAAGTGTTGTTCCTACTCTTTTAAAAATATTGAACCCCTCAGTTCGGAATAGTTGTTTAGCATATTCTCTCCCTTGAATCTGAATCGGTAAAATCAAATACAGGTGGATTCCGAAACCTCTTAAAATATCTTAACTGGACAGACTGAACTTTCATATAATTTATTTAGAGGGAAGAGTGAAAATTTAGGAATATAAGTTCTAGAGTTAATTAGTACCACAAATTAAGATCGCGATCGCACAGCGTTGTTTTTTGTTCGATAGCCTGAGTCATTCAATTGTCTCCAATAATTCGCTATTCGACATTTGGCTATTCGGCATTTGTTTGATGGCTTCTAAAATTTGAGTTTTAATCATAGTTTTTTGCCCACTTATTTAAAAAATGCTATGCACAAAGAGAAACAACTGATTTTTCATCATTGACACCCTCCAAACTAATAGTTTGTCTATTTTCAAATACACCAGTCTCAATAATTGCTTTGCATAATTTATCGATTACAGGAACTGAAACACTATTACCAATTAACTTCATCCATTTTGCTCTTGATTCTGGCAACCTAAAATCTTTAGGAAATCCTTGTATTAAACAAGCTTCACATTTAGTGATTTTTCTAAATGCTTTGGACTTATAAATTTCTTGGATAAATTTGTTTTTAAATTCCTCATGATTTGAGGATTCGATAGTCTTTAAAGTTATGAAATCATTCGTGTCACTTGCAACTAAAGTTGGGAAAATATCAGAACTAGGTAAGAATATACGATTCACGCCAAATAACCCTGTGCTTATCTTAGTATTTTTAAAATCATAACGAACCTCATGACATTCAATAATGTCTTTTTCTTTAAGGGATTCAATTGTTCTTTCAACGGATATTTTCTCGGTTTTAAATATCCGTTGAGTATTTAAATTGTCAATAATAATTTTGAGATCATTTGCGAATGAAAGTAGTATTTCTTCTTCTTTTGTGAGCTTGCTAATACTATAGTCTTTTACCGTGAAACTGTACTCTTCGGACTTTAAGATTTCTAATTCAATTAGTTGATTAATTTCATCTTGATTAATAGATGAGTCTAGGCTTTGAAAGTGTTCTAATGACAAGGGATTACCATCAAGTTCGCCATAAGCACTTTTACGCCTATTTTTAAGCAATAATAAACAAATGTCTTTTTGGCGTTGAGTGGTGTCAATAATATCCCATGAATGGATTGTTGTATGACCATTTCTAAGATCATTAAATAAAAAGTAGTCGTTAAACCCATTTGTATTTGAGAGACTCATTGTTTTTGACTCAACAGCATTTCCAAATAAGTCCATTTGGATAATTGTTTTGTCTGTTGAGTTTTTTGTTTCAATGCCTAGTATGTCGGCAAGTTTTAGCTTCTTGTCAATACATTGAGGTAGTATAAATCTTTGAAAGTACTTCTTTTCTTTAAAGCCAATTATGTATATACGAATTCTATTTTGTGGTACGCCATAATCAAATGAGTTAATTACGAAATAATGAGCATAATATCCTGCTTTTTCAATTCTCTCTAAAATATACGATAATGCTTTTTTATTGCGCGGATCGACTAAGCCTTTCACATTTTCAAAAATAAAGGCTTTAGAGGCTGTTTGAAAAGGTGGGTATACCTAGGAAAAAGCGTGAAGGGGGAATA
>JBAXTW010000053.1:0-28213 GCA_037129985.1 Pseudanabaena sp. ELA645
CGGACTTGTTAAGAAATATATCCTTTTTTGTTAAGAAACGTGTGCGGTTGCCCTGGTCTGAATATTGCTTGGATTGCGGCTAGTGTCGCGGATTTAGAAGAGGCAATTCAGCTTGAATTGGTAGCAACGCTTCTGACCGAGGGGCGATCGTCACGGTTAATCCAAGATTTACTAGAGGATTCTGGCTTGGTGCAAGATATTACAAGTAGTTTTGCTTTGCAACAAGAGGCTGGTTTATTTACAATTTCGGCTTATCTGGAAGCGGAGAACCTGCAACTTGTGGAAGATAGGATTATGCAGCAAGTAATTAATTTGATTAATCATCAGGTGTCTGAGGTTGAATTAAACAGATCCAAGCGATCGCTCTGCAATCATTTCACATTTGCCTTAGAGTCACCAAGTCAGTTGGCAAACTTTTTGGGATATCACAGCCTTCTCGGTTGTGAAGATCTTTGCCGAGATTGGTCAACTGCTTATAGTGACATAATTAAAAAAGTTGAACCCAAAGATTTACAGTTTTTAGCTAAAAAATATCTTAATCCCGACAAGTGCATTGTCACGGCTGTGTTGAAGAAATAAGGCTTTCAGGGATTTTTGAAAATATTTTAAAAATTGCTAGTCAAAATTCAACACTATCTGTTATATTAAGTGAGGTCACAAATTGACCGCCTTGTTTTGAAAGCAAGGGCGATTAGCTCAGTTGGTAGAGCGTCTCGTTTACACCGAGAATGTCGGCGGTTCGAGCCCGTCATCGCCCATTTTATTTTCCAAATTAATTGCTTGATATTATGAAGATTAGCAGACTGCTAATTTAAGTTTCAATTTCGTGTATTGTTGTTAATTAACTTTTTAACAAACTTACCGAGAAAGCGATCGCAATGCCTCAAGCGTATGTACTGGGACTGGGACAGTCAGGGATTTCTGCTGCAAAATTGCTCAAAGCCGATGGCTGGCAGGTGACAATTAGTGATAGTAATACTGGTCCTAGTTTAGAACAACGTAAACTTGCCTTAGAATCTGAAGGTATTGCGGTGGAGTTAGGTGGATTTCCTGATTTTGCCCAGTTAGTTGACGCGGGACAAAACGTAGATTTAGTCGCAGTTAGCCCAGGTGTGCCTTGGGATCTCCATGAAGTCGCACAGGCGCGATCGCTCAAAATTGATACCATTGGTGAGATCGAGTTAGCATGGCGCTATCTCAAGCATATTCCTTGGGTGGGGATCACAGGAACTAATGGCAAAACTACGGTGACAGCTTTGACCGCCGCGATTTTTCAGGCTGCGGGACTGAAGGCGATCGCCTGTGGCAATATTGGCTTTCCTGCCTGTGAAATTGCCCTGCAAGTATTACAACAACAGCTTCATCCCGACTGGATTATTGCCGAACTGAGTAGTTACCAAATTGAGTCCGCGCCAACTGTCAAGCCCAAAATTGGAGTCTGGACGACCTTTACCCCCGATCACCTCAATCGCCATTACACCCTTGATGCTTATCGCAATGTTAAGGCGAGTTTGATCGATCGCTCAGGGCATATCGTCCTGAATGGCAACGATCCCTTTTTGACAAATTTTGGAGCAGCCATGTGGCCAAAAGCAGTTTGGACGGGCATTGATGAACAGGTGGTCGAAGCGATCGCTGATGGTGCTTATATTGATCGTAGTTGGGTAAAATTTTGTGGTGAAAAGATTTTCCCCATTTCCCATTGGCTCCTGTTAGGTGAACACAACCGCCAAAACCTATTGATGGCAGTTGCCGCCGCAAAGTTAGCTGGGATTGATTCAGCACATATCGATCAGGCGATATCGGGCTTTCAGGGAGTCCCCCATCGTCTTGAGCATATTCGTTTTTATGAAGGGATTGCGTTTATCAATGACAGCAAGGCGACTAATTATGATGCCGCCGAAGTGGGCTTAAAAGCGGTAAAAACCCCTGTGGTGTTAATTGCAGGTGGTCAGCCCAAGCAGGGAGAAGCAGATGCGTGGTTAAAGCAGATCAATCAGAGAGCGATCGCCGTATTATTAATCGGTGAAGCTGCACCTTTATTTGCGGAAATGCTCAAGGATGCAGGGTTCAAAAACTATGAAATTGTGGAAACTCTTGATCGGGCTGTGAAGCAAGCCGCAAATATTGCTCATAGTCGGGCGCATAATCACCCTAGCCAGCCTTTACCAACTGTGCTATTCTCCCCTGCATGTGCCAGCTTCGACCAGTTTGCTAATTTCGAGCAACGCGGCGATCGCTTCCGCCAACTTTGCCAAGAACTGTAATGACTCCATCCTTCCATCCCAGAGATTTCGCAACGATTAATTTATTCAAACGCCGCACCGTTTTGATCTGGATAGTTTTGGCGATGGCGATGGCGGGACTGGTTGTGCGCCTAGTTTATTTACAGGTTGTCACTGGTTCAGACTTGCTCGAAAAGGCGCGGCGGCAGCAAATGTTTACCTTGCGTCCATTTATCCCCCGCCGCACAATTACCGATCGCAAGGGTGCAGTTTTGGCTCTAGATCGCCCTGTTTACACCCTCTTTGCTCATCCCTATCTCTACAAAGAAAGCGCCGAAAATATTGCGGCAAAACTAGCTCCCATTCTTAAACGTCCTGCGGACAAGCTACTCAGTGTGATCACCCGCGACACAACTTCCATTCAAGTTGAATATTGGATGTCTGAGGAAACTGCCGATCGCATTTATAATTTGCGTCTGAATGGACTTGATCTAGTTCAACAGCGTCATCGACTTTATCCTCAGCAAGATATGGCGGCGGAACTACTGGGATATGTGAATGTCGATCATCGCGGTCAAGCAGGAATCGAACTTAGTCAAGAAAAGCTGCTAGAACGGACTGACCAAGCGCCTGAAGTTAGCCAAGATGGAAATGGTAAATTAATTCCCAATCGCGTTCCTGCGGGAATGATTCGGAGCGATCGCACTAGTTTGCAGATGACGATTGATTCGCGCATTCAGCGCACGGCTCGACAAGCTCTCAAGCAACAGATGGTCAAGTTTGGTGCGAAACGTGGCTCAGTGGTCGTCATGGATGTCAGGGACGGCGGGCTGCTTACCCTTGTGACAGAACCAACCTACGACCCCAATCGCTATTACGAAGCTGATGTGAAGCTCTTTAAAAATTGGGCTGTTTCCGATCTCTATGAACCAGGTTCTACTTTTAAACCTCTGAATGTCGCGATCGCCCTTGAAGCAGGTGCAATTCAACCTGATACGGTATTAAATGACGAAGGAGCGCTGACCATCGGCGGTTGGCCCGTTGCAAACTTTGACTACGAACAAGTGGGGGCAGTCGGTCCACTTAGCATTAGTCAGATCCTAGAGCGATCGAGCAATGTGGGCATGGTGCATATTATCCAACGGATGAAACCATCGGTTTATTACGGTTGGCTAGAGCGGATTGGACTTGGGGACATTGCAGGGATTGATCTGCCATCAGAAACTCCTAGCGCCCTGAAACCTCAAGAGCAATTCAATGAATATGTGATTGAGCCTGCCACCGCCGCTTTTGGACAAGGGTTTTCCCTGACAGCAATTCAGCTTGTCCAACTGCATGGAATTCTGGCAAGTGGTGGTAAGTTGCTGACTCCACACATTGTCAAAGGTTTAATCAACGAAGAAGGGGAAGAGTTCTTTCAGCCAAAATTACCGACACCGCGACAAATCATTTCCCCAGCTACTGCTCAAAGGGTTGTAGAAATGATGACAAATGTGGTCGAAAAAGGGACTGGCAAACCCGCAAGAATCGAGGGTTATCGTATGGGTGGTAAGACAGGTACGGCTCAAAAGGCTTCGGCATCAGGTGGTGGTTATACCAAGGCAAAAATCACTAGTTTTGTGAGTATTTTTCCATCTAAGGAGCCGCGTTATGTGGTCTTAGCGGTAATTGATGAACCTGTCGGTGATGATGCCTTCGGTTCAACCGTGGCGGCTCCCATAGTCAAGGCAGTAATTGAGGATATTATCGTCACAGAAGGGATTGCCCCTAGTCATCCTGAAGAAGTTATCTCTAAAATTCCCACGCTTCCAGAACCAAAGCCAACGGTATCACCATTACCTTCATCTTCGGCATCAGACACTAGAAAGACCACTCCCATTCCGAATGCTTCACCCAGTTCTTCGCCAAGCACGTCTCCCAGTTCTCAACCAACGCCAGTTCCATCGCGAGATACTCCTTAACTATGGTTCCCTCTCTAACCATCTCATCCCCTGAAATCATCTATCCTGAAAGCGATGGGCAGCCTATGGCAAGCAACACAACCCATTTTATTTGGATTGTCACCATCAAAGAAAATCTGGATTGGTTCTTTGCGAATAACTCAAACAACTATCCACCGACCTTCGTGGCGGGTGATCTGCTCTGGTATCCCGTAGAAGGACGTAACGATATTTCCACGGCTCCCGATATCATGGTAGCGATCGCTAGACCAAGAGGACATCGCGGCTCTTATAAACAATGGGTAGAAGGGAATATTCCACCACAGGTGGTATTTGAGATTCTCTCGCCAACAAATACGAAAGACGAAATGGAGAAAAAGCTCCTATTTTACGATCGCTATGGCGTGGAAGAATATTACCTCTATAACTATGAGACAAATCAACTCTTGGTATGGTTGCGGGAAGGCGATCAGCTTACACTTCTGCCGATACTATCGCATTGGCAAAGCCCTAGATTGGGAATGCAGTTTGAACTCACCGATGAAACCCTAAAAATGTTTCATGTTGATGGTACGGCTTTTCTAAGTTACGCAGAAATTCAAGATCTGTTATCACAGGAACGACAACGTGCCAATTCAGCCGTTCAACTTGCCAATTCAGCAATCCAACGTGCTGAAGCTGAAAGCCAACGTGCTGAAGCTGAAAGAGAAAGAGCCGACCGACTTGCTGCCAAACTCAGAGAACTAGGAATTGAGATCTAGATGGTACAGGATTTCTTTGGAAAGTGATTTACAGCGCTTTGCGCTGTAAATCACCTTCTCATTAGCCTTTGGCATGAAATCCGATCGCTTAAAACTGATGTGGCGATCGCGTAGGTATAAATTTCTAATTGAGCATCAGATGGCGCATCAAAAGCAAAATCATTTTCTGGAAAAATTGCGCGTTCAATACATTCATTAGAAGTGGTTTGGACACGCAGTATTTGAATTTGTCTAGTTTGATTAATATAGTGACAAGTGTTTCGATTTGATATGTCTAAATAAGCATTTAACATGGCTTTTAAATGGTAAATAGTTGAATAAAAAAATTTATTAAATTAAATTTGTTAAATTAATAAACTGAGATCTCTTTATGATCGATATTTTTGAGAATATGTCGTGCCTGACTAGCTTCACGTTTGATCACTAGTCCTACCACTAAAAACTTACCATCATCAATAGCATCTAAAAATCGCAATGCGTCATGAACATTAATGCCCAATCCCATTAAAACTTCTAGTAACTCACCATCAAGATGAACATGTTCCCAATGCATTGAGTTTTGATGTTCTTGGTAATACTTAGAAATTATCACAACTTGAGATGAACTTAAACCTTGGCAATGCATTTCTAATATTGCAATGTGAGCTTCTTTTCTAGAATCCAAAACATCGATGATAGTAAATATGTTTTCTGATTGAGATAGAGCTTTGCTATTTTCTCTGAGGGCTTTTACTGAGATCGCATAATCAGTGAGCAAATTTTTACTGTCAGAATTCATATGAATGTGTTCCGCCTCATCAGGTATCATCGTCAACCTCCTAAATATCTTTTTAAATTGAAAGCCACTATCACGAAAGAATTTACAGCACTTTAATCTTCTTGATCGTTACTTTGTCATAGCGATGATTGATTTAATTGTATGAAATGATTGAATTGGTTGAGTTAGAAATAAAACTTAGGATAAAGCTAAAAATATAAACAACATCTGCAAGGATTTGCGGAGGTCAGGCAAATCACCAAACCGCTTAGTCAAAATTATGATCCAGTATGCGATCGCGGTATAATTATGAAAGTTAATTTACAAATCTTAAAGATTGCTTGAAAGAAAATTTATGACCGAAGTTACTAACCCACTCCTAATTGGCAAAGGTTTACCACCATTCCCAGAAATTAAACCAGAGCATGTCATCCCTGCGATTACCCAATTGCTTGAAGAAACTGATGCTCGTTTGACTGACCTAGAAAACAACCTGCAACCCACATGGTCGGGCTTAGTCGAGCCTCTAGAACGACTAACTGAGAGGATTGGCTGGGGTTGGGGTGCGATCGAGCATTTGCTTAGTGTCAAAAACAGTGCCGAACTGCGCGAAGCTCACAAAGTAGTCCAGCCCAAAGTCATCGAATTTTTTAATCGCTTTAGCCAGAGCCAACCAGTTTACAAGGCTTATAAATCGATTTATGCATCATCGGCATGGGATAGTCTCGAACCTGCTCAAAAACGTATTGTGGAAGCGGCGATCCGTGATGCAGAGCTTTCGGGCGTTGGTTTAGAAGGTGAAGCGAAAGAGAAATTCAACGCGATTCAAATGGAACTCGCGGAACTTTCTACAAACTTCTCTAATCACGTTCTTGATGCAACCAAAGCCTTTAGTCTGACACTGACCAAACCAGAAGAAATCGAAGGTTTACCACCCAGTTTACTTGCCCAAGCTGCCCAAGCCTCTCGTCTAGATGGTGATGACAAAGCCACGCCTGAAGGTGGTCCTTGGTGTATTACCCTCGACTATCCCAGCTACGTTCCATTTATGCAGCATAGTCTCCGTCGAGATTTTCGCGAAAAGCTTTATCGCGCTTTCGTAAGTAGGGCGGCTAGTGGCGAGTTTGACAATTCACCCTTGATTGATCGCATTCTTGAATTGCGTAAACAAAAAGCCGAACTGCTCGGTTACTCCAGCTATGCCGAACTGAGTCTTGCTCGAAAAATGGCTCCCAATGTTGAGGCAGTTGAAAAATTACTCGAAGAGCTCCGTCAGTCGAGTTACACCGCTGCCGTTGCTGAATTTGCCGAATTACAGGAATTTGCCAAGTCTCATGTTTCAGCCGATACAGCCGATCTGAAACATTGGGATATTTCCTATTGGGCCGAACGTCAGCGCGAAACTAAGTTTAACTTCACCGTTGAAGAACTACGTCCCTATTTCCCCTTGCCTCAAGTGCTAGAAGGGCTGTTTGCACTAGTCAAACGCTTGTTTGGTGTGACTGTTGTTCCTGCGGATGGAACTGCACCTGTATGGCATGAGAGTGTACGCTTCTTTGAGATTCAGAACGAACAAAATCAGGCGATCGCCTATTTCTATCTCGACCCCTACAGCCGTCCTGCCGAGAAACGTGGCGGTGCTTGGATGAATGATTGTATCGGTCGTGCCAAGGTAGTTGAGGATGGTAAAACAATTACCCGCTTACCAGTTGCCTATCTGATTTGTAACCAATCGCCCCCCGTTGATGGCAAACCGAGCTTAATGACCTTTGGCGAAGTGGAAACCCTCTTCCACGAATTTGGGCATGGCTTACAGCATATGTTAACCAAGGTTGACTATTCTGGTGCTTCAGGCATTAATAATGTCGAATGGGATGCAGTGGAACTTCCCAGCCAGTTCATGGAAAACTGGTGTTACGATCGCGCTACTTTATTTGGCATGGCAAAACATTACGAAACTGGCGAAGCTCTTCCTGAAAGCTATTTCCAAAAGCTGATTGATTCCAAAAACTACATGAGTGGTTCAGGAATGTTGCGTCAGTTGCATTTCAGTCTTGTTGATATCGAACTCCATCATCGCTATCAAATCGGCGGTTCGGAAACACCTAGCCAATTGCGATCGCGTCTTGCAGAAACGACAATGGTAATTCCACCTTTACCTGAAGATAATTTTCTTTGTTCTTTTGGTCACATCTTCGCTGGAGGCTATGCCGCAGGTTATTACAGCTACAAGTGGGCGGAAGTCCTCAGTGCTGATGCCTTTGCCGCCTTTGAAGAAGCGGGGCTAGAGGATGACGAAGCGATCGCTTCAACGGGTAGACTCTATCGTGATACGGTGTTGGCGCTCGGTGGTAGTAAACATCCGATGGAAGTCTTCAAAACCTTCCGAGGCAGGGAACCTAGTACGGCTCCTTTATTACGTCATAGCGGTTTAGCTAAGGTTTAAGTAAAAGTAGGCGGCGCTTTGCGCCGCCTGTTTTTGCTTTGTGGGAGAATTAGTTACTTTTAAGGCTATTTGGATTGCGAAGCCTTGTAATCTAACTATCTAAAAAGGGAAGGTGATCGGTATAGGAATGATTCTCATGACGTTGAGCCGCAGCGCGTTTTTATCTGAATCCCATCAAGCCGACTGGCGATCTCTAGTTCATAGGTTACGCGATCGCCGATATTCTCATCTAGAAATTTGTCCATCGGGGATTTCATGCTCAGCAATACGAGGGTTTACACTCAATGTATCAACTATTCGATGCTTGAGCCATACATTTCTTGTGATCGTTATGTTCAAATGGCATTTTATCAACACTTTGTAAGCAATATTCAGTCAATACAAATATGATTATTTTCTAAATCAGCCTAATTCAAGTTTAATATGATTTAACTAACTGGTCTAGAAATATCATTATTCGATTATAATGATCTGGATTTACATCTACATATAGATAAGAACTTGTTTTAGCGAGTCTGTGTTTGAAGGAGATTTAAAGGAATGAATGCAACCGTCAGCCAAAGCTGGATAGAGCAGCTTAACTTGGCTGATAAACAAGTGCCTGAATTTTTTAGGAGCTTTGAGGAACTTGAGGCTGCACAGATTGGTATATCTCAAATTCATGTTATGCGGAGAGCTTGGCAAGATTTAGAGCTTGATGGAATTCTATATCAAGATAAATCACCGTACATTTACATTAAGGAAGTCTCTAGTATTGATCCACAGGAGACGAGGAGGTTACACCGTAGACTTTGGAATCAGGGAATTGCTCCATTTTTATTAATTGTTAGCCCCAATGAATTTCACATATATTCAAGCCTAGTACTTCCAGCTAAGGAAAATGAAGATATAAATAAGGATCATCGATTAGTTGAAGTATTGAGCCGAGCAGCAGACGCTTTGGAGTTAAGGCAGTTTGCGCGATCGCTAGAATTTGGGGAATTGTTCCATAAGAAACCAAAATCTTTTAATCCTGAGTTACGAGTTGATCGCTATTTACTTAAGAATCTCAAGGCAGCGAGAGAAAAACTGCTTGAGCCAGTAAAGGGTGTAGCGCTTGATCTCAAAATTATCCATGCTTTGCTGTGGAGAGTGATTTTTGTTTCTTATTTAACTGATCGAAAGATTATTGATACAAGGTACTTTCATAACATTGGAGCTACTGATGTTACAAGCTTACGTCAACTATTAGAAAAGTTTTCACCCAAAAAATCCAGAGAATTACTTTATGCATTATTTGAACAATTAAAGCAGGATTTTAATGGCGATCTATTTGAAGGAGATTTAATTGAAGAACGTGAATATATACAAAATTCTCACATAGAGATACTTGGAAAACTATTACGGGGAGATGACCTCAGCAATGGTCAACTTTCACTTGGTTTTTGGGCTTATGACTTTAGTGTTATTCCAATTGAAACTATTAGTGGGATTTACGAACAGTTTCTAGAAGTAGAATCGCCTAAACAAAAAAGAGAAAGTGGAACTTACTATACACCGAGATTTCTCGCTGAAGTAGTTCTTGATGTAGCCCTAGAGAAATTTACATCTCTTTTAAATAAAAAATTCCTAGATCCTGCTTGTGGTTCGGGGATCTTTTTAGTGTCTTTATTCAACCGACTAGCCGAAGAATGGCTGAGAAATAATCGGAATGCTAGCAATAAATACCGTGCTGATTCATTGAGTAATATTCTCCAAAATCAACTTTTTGGGGTTGATGCTGATCCTACAGAAACGGCTTGTCGAATTGCGGCATTTAGTTTATATCTGGCTTTTCTCGATCAGTTAGAACCGAGAGCGATTCAAGAATTACAAGAACAAGGCAATGTGCTGCCGAATTTAGTAGGGCATAATATTCTTTGTCAAGATTTCTTTGATGATGCACTTGTATTACCCAATGATTTTGATTTAGTTGTAGGGAATCCTCCTTGGGCAAGAGGTTCTACTTTAGTGGAGCGTTGGTGTAAACAAGAGAGTTTACCAATGGCACAGAAACAATTAGCCTATGGTTTTATGTGGAAAGCCCCACGACATATTAAAGATAACGGTCTTGTCTGTTTCCTCCTTCCCTCATCAATTTTGCTCAATCACCAAACTAAAGCGTTAGAAGCTCAATATCATTGGCTATCTAATCACACAGTCGAACAAGTTCTTAACCTATCAGACATGAGTTTTTATCTCTTTGATGGAGCAATTCGACCAGCGTTAGTTGTCAGTTATACAAAGGAGTTGCCAAATCAGTCGAAAGGCTTTATTGATTATCTAGTTCCTAAAACAGAACGAGAAATTCTGAGTGCAGAAATTATCAGCATCGCGCCAGAAGATCGTGTTCAAATTAAATTAGAGCGGTTACTTCACGATCTTAGTAGCGGTGAAGCGGCACTTGATTGGAAACAGTATCTTTGGGGAACACCAAGAGACAAAAAATTCTTAGATAGGTTAAGCTATTTGCCACCTCTTGGAGATGTAGTAGATTCAATTAAAATCAAACCAAATAAAAGAGAAAAACGTTGGGTTATGGGACGAGGCTTTCAGCCTAGTAATAATGAATCGCAAAGAGATTATATTTCTCTTTGGTCTTCAGAAAAATTGTTTATAGGAGGCAAAAATAGAAATAAATCTATAGATCTTCTGTTATTAGAGTCTGATTGTACTAAAGTCGGAAATCGCTTCCAGAAGCTTTTCCGCTTACCTGACCAACAAATTTTCCAAGCCCCCCATGTTCTAGTTCCTCAAGGAGTAACTAAAGGATTAAAAGCAGGGTATTCAGATTTTGATGTTTGCTTCCAAGACTCTATTCATGGGATTCATGGTGTAGAGAAAGATTCCAATTTACTTATGTTTCTATCCGTAGTCCTTAATTCCAATTTTGGGAACTACTTTTTGTTTCATACTGCCGCTAATTGGGGAACTGAGAGAGATAAAGTACATGAAGAAGAGTTACTTCGTATTCCTTTTCCTTTTCCAGAAGATACACAGTCGCCTGTCGAATCAGAAACAATTATTCGAGAGGTTAGCTCTAAGCTCAAGCAATTAAAAAAGCAGCTAGAAAATACTCTTCTAGGAAGAAATGAGATAATTGAGCAAGCTAAACAAGACCTGCTTGTATATGTATATCGCTATTATCAAATTGATGAACTTGAGCAAATTCTGATCAATGACACAGTAAATTGTTGGATTCCTAGCTCCACACCAAATCGGGGTAGTCCTAATATACCGACTTTAAAAGATAGCACTGCAAAAGAGCGCCTAGAGTATCTCTCCCTATTATGCGATCTTCTAAATACATGGTCTAGACGAGGTAGCTATCAAGTATCAGGAAAAATAATCTTTGCTTCTAATTCTAAAATGGCAGTTATAGTTTTACAAAAAGTATTATCTCAGGATGTATCCCCTCTTAACGAGCATACATCCAGCCCTGAATTAGATGCAGTCATTAGCAGAATTTTAAATCTCCTGCCAAGGCATGAAGGGAGTATTGCATATTACCGTAATCTCAAGGTCTTTGATAGAGATAAGTTGTATATCCTCAAACCATTAGCCTATCGATTTTGGAGCAAAACAACGGCTCTGAATGATGCTGATGAAATTGCAGCAGCAATCCTTACTAATGATTACAGGGGGTGATTAATGGCGATTATTGGTAGTGCTGAATTGTGGTCAAACTTTTTCCCTGATGATTTGATCCCAGATATTCTAAACATGGTGTTAGAAGTTTGGGATGTATTTAGAACTAATTGTGGTGAAACTCATGAAGTACCAATTACCAAACGTTTTCGCTCTCATCTTGAGCAGTACAAAGATCTGAAAATGTTACCTATCAGGATTGATCGAGAAGCTATTGTCGATGATATCAATACAGAAAGCGAAATCGGTCGCATTGATCTCCGACTCACACATGGTTATCGTAGTGAGGTCTACTTTGCTTTTGAGTGTAAGCGACTAAACGTAATTGATAAGAACGGTCGAACTAGTTCCCTCGCAAAAGAATATGTGATAAATGGGATGACTAGATTTGTTGGTTTAAAGCCACAATACGCAATAGGTTTAAAACAAGGTGGCATGATTGGATATGTGATGAATGGGAAAATTGATGGTGCAATTACAGCCGTTAATAAACAAATCAAAGATAACTACGAGGACTTACAAATGAAACCCTCAAAAGGATTAAATCCGTCATCTAGATTTCCCACTAGCTTGACCAGAGAAAGCTTGCACCATCTACCAGATCAGGAATTTACAATTCATCATGTCTTTTTGCCTATTTCAACAGTCTAAAGTATGTTCTGATTCCCAAGGAGTAATTCTTGTACTGTAATCATTCCATTCATAATGCTTTAGCTTGATATAAGACTTGATAAACTCTGAGCCTAAAGCATCTGGCAAAATCGTATTTGCTTCCAAACATCGCAGCGCATCCAAAAGATTAGCTGGCAATTGTTTCACTGTGCCAACGGGAAGCGGATCGGTATAGGAATTATTGTCATGACGTTGACCTGCATCGCGTTTGTGTTTGATACCATCAAGCCCACTAGCGATTAAAGCCGCAGGAAGGAGATAGGGATTCGCGGCTCCATCGGCGAGACGGAACTCAAAGCGACCTGCTTCGGGAATGCGGATCATATGGGTGCGATTGTTGCCTGTGTAGCTGATGCTGTTGGGCGACCATGTTGCGCCTGAGTTGGTGACGGGGGCATTAATCCGCTTGTAGGAATTAACGGTGGGATTAGTTAAAGCACAGACGGCTTCGGCTGAATGCAACACACCGCCAATAAAATGATAGGCGAGACTGGATAGACCGAGTTCTCCTTTTGGATCGTCAAAAAGGTTAGTACTTCCCTCCAAATCCCAAATGGATAGATGGGTATGACAGCCATTGCCCGTTAAATGGGGAAATGGTTTGGGCATGAAAGTGGCGCGGAAGCCGTGCTTTTCAGCGATCGCTTTGACCATATATTTAAAAAAGGCATGGCGATCGGCTGTAACCAGTGCATCAGCATAAGTCCAGTTCATCTCGAATTGACCATTTGCATCTTCATGATCGTTCTGATAGGCTCCCCAACCCATTGCTAACATCGCGTCGCAGATTTCGGCAATGATATCGAAACGACGCATCAAGGCTTGTTGATCGTAGCAGGGCTTGCCAGCGCGATCGCTTAAATCCGAGATATCCGTACCATCAGCAGAAAGCAGAAAATACTCGCATTCCACACCCGTTTTGACTCGATAGCCGAGGGCTTCAGCTTGTTTCAGGGCTTGCTTGAGAACATAGCGTGGGGCTTGCTTGACTGGTTCTCCATTCATATAGATGTCGGCTGGCATCCAGCCAATTTCGGGTTGCCAAGGTAGGGGGAACAGGCTATTGGGGTCAGGAATGGCAAATATATCAGGATCGGCGGGAGTCATATCTAACCATGCGGCGAATCCAGCAAATCCTGCTCCGTTCAACGCCATTGCATCGATCGCTGCGGTTGGCACTAATTTAGCCCGTTGAACTCCAAATAGGTCAGTGAAGGAAATGAGAAAGTAACGAATCCCTTTTTCTTGAGCAATTTCAGATAGTGTTTGAGCCATAGTATTTGTTTCCCAAGGATAGATTTGTTGCTAGTGTCATCACATTATTAGCGATTAACATACAATTATCGCCGTAGTATTTGCTAAAATTAAATGTACATCTTTAAGGTTTAGCTATGCCTGAAATCGCTATAACTATAAATAAGAACACTCATGAGGTTCTTTTAAGACTTTCTAAACAGTCTGGTGATAATTTGCAAACTTTGCTAGATAAGGCAGTGGAGCAATATCGTAGACAATTGTTTCTTTTTCAAGCAAATCAGGCTTTTGTGGCTTTAAGGAAAAACGAGTTATTGTGGCAAGATGAGCTTAATGAGCGGCAGGAATGGGATCGCACTTTAACTGATGAGATTGATGCTTAAAGTGATCGCCTTCTAAACAACATTCACCCCCTACCGATCTAGAATTGCATCATATTCACTATGTATGCCAATCCAAAACCAGACAATACCTTCTGGCTTTTCGACTCCAAGCGCTCGATAATTATCGGTTATCCTCACAGACCATAATTGTTTACGCTTGCCAACTTTCTTAAAGTGAAGCGATGGATGCAAAGGATTATTTTTTAACAACTCATAGTTTTTGTCGGCAAGAGTTTGGATGTCTTTTGGAAGTTTGTTATATGCTTGCCAAAATCTAGGTAGAGTCAGGTGATTCATAAACTTTTGGCTAGCCCTGCTTCGTACTCACTATCAATCTCATCTAATAATTGATCGAGCTTTCCAGAATCAAGATCCTCTTCTATTTGCTGATCCCATAATTGCTCATGGTAGTTAATTAACCATGATGTTAGACTGGCTAATTCTTTTGTAGACAGTTTTTTGATTGCTGTTTCAAGTTCTTGAATGCTCATAATTTTTCACCAATGAGTTGTCACAAATGCATCAAAACTATTATTTTAAGACGAAGAGATATTAGCTGTTTTTGGAATCAAAGCTTTTTCAAAATATGCTGAACCTCCATATCCAATAAGCGCCCCAACTACGAATCCACCAAAAAAGTCTTCAACAGTAATAAATCCCTGAGTACCAGTTTTTCTTGACAAAGCTATAGTTGCAATCAAGCTCATAACAGCAGAAGAGCCAAGTGAGACTAAAATTGGCTGCCATTCAAGAGTTTGCGATGAATTAAGGACTTTGGCAGTAGTTCCAAGTACAGAACCAAATAGTGAACCAATTACCATTGATAATAATGGTGGTCTCACATCAAACTCTGATGTAACTACTTGAGTTTTTTCTTTACCATCTACTCGATATTTTACCAATGTATAAAGAGATTTTCGGGTCGGTGTGAAGAAAAGCCACGCCACAGTAGTAATCTGGAAATAAGCTACAGCTTCACAATGAGGTTCAATCGTTATACTTTTTCTTTCGTTAACAGTTAGAGATCTGATTTTCGGCAAAAATTTTACAGTTGCGTCATCGTTTACGCTGATATTAACTTCATCATAGTCATCTAGATCAGTATCTATTTCAATATTTGATTTATCCGATGCTTTAACATTTAACCGTTTATTTGGATTTGATGTTGGGAATTCAGCAGTAATTGCTCCAAATCTGACTTCAGTAACTTTTATCTTTGCAGTCAAAAGGTTCAACAAAGAATTAAACCAACTTGTGACGGCTCTTCCATTTTTTCCATTATGATCCTGATCTACCTCATTACTTTGTATACCTTTAATAACTTCACTCAAATGAGATGAACGTGGTCCTTGCACCTCCAAAATTTCAACTGGTTTATTGAAAGGATTACGAAGGAGTATAGCAACAGTTGATACCCTGCCAGCCTCATAGACAGCTTCGGGAACTGTAACATCTAAACGACCATAAATATCAATTACTTCTGAGTTATTATCCATACTTTTTAAATGTTAATTTTGCTTTAACTAATTAGTTCATTAAAACATTAAAGTTGGAGAAACTAGCTATACAAACTACTAAAACTGACCACTAGAGCGAGTTTCTCTCACAAAATCCAGACATTCAGCCAAATCATCACCTTGCCAAGTTCCCGCATGACGAAACAAATCACTGGCTTTTTTATTGCGCTTCAGAGGCGGAATACGGCGAAATTGTTTATTACTCGCATCGCCCTTAGCCTCAATCGAATCAATAAAACTACTAACCAAGAAAAGACGCTCTAGAGGCAATTGAGATATTTGTTGTTCAACTTTTTCTCGTAACTCAGAGTAAGTCATACGCACCTCCTTGGCTTAGGCAAAACAATAGCAAACCTATTCTAATTATTATGTCATAGCTTATTTGCTTGCATCAGCGTGGTATAGCGATCGCCTAAGTATTGCTTAGGTATTACTACGGGCTATAATCAACCCCAAGTCTATAAATTTTTGTAAATATGTCCTCTCCAACCCCTGACGTACCAGCGAGCGAGTCTCGCGAAGCCCGTACCCGCCAAATGCTCGGAATGAAAGGTGCGGACGTACAAGGCGCTTCAATCTGGAAGATCCGCCTGCAACTAATGAAACCGATTACATGGATACCTCTGATGTGGGGCGTACTCTGTGGCGCAGCCTCCTCTGGTGATTTTACATGGTCGATTGAAAACGTATTTCGATCGCTACTTTGTATGCTCATGTCTGGTCCCCTACTGACAGGCTATACCCAGACGATTAACGATTATTACGATCGCGAAATTGACGCAATTAACGAGCCGTACCGTCCGATTCCATCGGGAGCAATTCCCCTGAATCAAGTCATTGCCCAGATTTGGATTTTGTTTCTCGGTGGCATTGCTGTAGCGGCAATTCTTGATGTCACCGCAGGGCATACGGACTTTATCATGACCAAATTAGCGCTTGGTGGCTCATTTGTTGCCTACATCTACTCAGCGCCACCTTTGAAACTCAAGCAAAATGGCTGGCTCGGTAACTACGCGCTTGGGGCAAGTTATATTGCTCTCCCTTGGTGGGCGGGTCATGCTCTCTATGGCACTCTCAACTGGACAGTCGTAGCCGTCACTTTGTTCTATAGCCTTGCAGGTTTAGGGATTGCGGTGGTAAATGACTTTAAGAGCGTGGAAGGCGATCGCGAATTAGGATTGCAATCTTTGCCTGTGATGTTTGGAGTCCAGAGAGCCGCTTTACTATCGGCAACTGCGATCGATGTGTTCCAAATTGGCATTGCCATTTATTTGGTGACAGTTGGGGAACAGTTATTGGCAAGTGTAATCGTACTGTTAGTAATTCCCCAAATTACATTTCAGGATATGTATTTTCTGCGTGATCCCCTCAAAAATGATGTGAAATATCAAGCAAGCGCCCAACCATTTTTGGTGATTGGAATGCTAGTCGCAGGGATCGCGATGGGACATGCAGGAATTTGATGTTTAACCCTATTTAGACCCCGCCAGTCTTAATTACTCCCTTCCCACCAAAAGAATAGAAATTATTCACTGTGAAGGGAGTTTGTTAGCCGAATAATGAGTTTAATCAAGTTTTATCAATCTCTTATCCTTTATGAATCAGCTATCAAAGTCTCCAATCGATGTAGAGCAACTCCATCAAATATCAGAAGGAGATATTGAATTTGAGGTTGAAGTTTTACAGGTTTATGTTGAAGATATTTCCCAGAGAATAGATAAAGTTCGCGAGGCGATCGCTATTCAAGACTACACCCAAATCAAAAAACAAGCTCATCACATTAAAGGTTCTAGCAGCAATGTCGGCGCTGTCCAGATGAGAGTTTTTGCTATTCAACTTGAAGAGCTAGAGGAAAATCAAGCTTCAGAAGAAGTTGTGCCAATAAGTGAGCATATGCTCGAAGAAATGCAAGCGATCAAGCAGTTTATCCTCAGCAAAGCTGAAACTTTAAAGTCTTAAAGTATTTGGCTCTACATTTAAAAACTTAATCTATTCGTGAGACTATAAGACTTTAAGTTAGAATAAAATCATGGCAAGTAATCAATAATTTTCTATGAGTTTTGCATTGTCTTCAAATGATTTTATCACGAATAGTCCGAATAATAATTACGAGTTAATGGATGTCGAAGCTATTCAAAAAGCTTTGGGGCGATCGCGTGCTTCTGTCTATCGCTATGCCAATACTGACCCTCAAGGACTACTAAATTTACCTTACGATCCCACGAGACTTAATCCTGAATTGCGCCAAAGCGATCGCGAACCATTGTTATTTCACCCCACTGAGGTATCGCGGTTCGCGCGGGATATCTTAAAAATGAAACAGGTGACAATTCAGGTACAGGAGCCGATACAAAATGAGACAAATCGGTTATTGCGTGAGATTTTGCAGGAATTGAAAGCAATAAATCAAGGGATTTCTAATTTAGGCGATCGGTGATAGCACTGAATAACAGATAATTAAAATCGCTTAATCGTTGGTACGAACAAAAGGTTAGCATTAACGTCAAGTATAACCAAGGCGATTAGCGCTAAGGTAATTAAGCTATTTAAGTGAGGAATTTTTTAGGGTGATTGGTTCTCATCGTTTAAGTAAAAATATTGCTAAAGCTAGATATAGTCAACAAACTAGCGCCAAGCGATCGCCACAAAAACAGAAGTATGCTTCTTGGCAATTATTTGTCCAACATGGCGGTGATATTCTATTTGCGACTTGGGTTGGGTTAATTTGCGCCGTGCCGCCCTGCTATATGCAGACTGATTTTCAACTCCCTGCTGAAGCGGCAGAATTAAAACTGGCTCAAGCAGTAGTTCCTCTCTCCCCTCGTGCTACCAATCCCCTCAATCTTGATATTACCGATGATTTATTAGAGAGCGATCGCCCAAATCTACTGAAAGCGATCGACAACAGTATTCAGTATATTCAGACCCCAACGGCTGAGCGGCGTTATCCTGTAGCGGGAATCAGTCGTGATTTGATGGAGCGCAGTCTAGTGAGATTTCGCCGCCTTGTACAAGTGTCACGCACCGCCAAAGATCTGCAACAAGCCGTAAATCGTGAGTTTGATCTATATCAGTCGGTGGGGCGCGATGGCAATGGTGCTGTCCAGTTTACTGGTTACTACGAAGCCGTATATAAGGCTAGTCGCACTCGTACTAAAGAATTTCAGTATCCGCTTTATCGTTTACCTGCGGATTTTGACGAATGGCGATCGCCTCATCCGACTCGCGCCATGCTTGAGGGTAGTCAGCAGATGTCAGGTTTAGAGATTGTCTGGCTAAGCGATCGCTTCCAAGCTTTTTTGGTGCATATCCAAGGCTCCGCCAGATTTGAACTACCCGATGGCAAGATCTTAACGGTTGGCTATGCAGGTAAAACCGATCAGCCCTATCGCTCAGTTGGTGCAGAACTAGTCAGAGATGGCAAAATGCGTCTTGAGGACGTAACTCTGCAAACGATGATCGAGTATTTCCAAAAAAATCCTCAAGACCTAGTTACCTATTTGAACCGCAATCCTAGTTTTGTATTCTTTCGTGAAACTAATGGTAATCCTGCGACAGGTAGCTTGGGATTACCTGTGAGTGCTGAGCGATCGATCGCTACGGACAAAAAAATCTTGCCCTCTGGCGGTATTGCCTTAATTCGCACCGAGATTCCCTTTGAAAATCCCGAAACAGGTAAACTCGAACTCCGCCCAATTCAACGCTTTGTGCTTGATCAAGATACTGGCGGCGCAATTCGTGGTGCGGGGCGTGTCGATATTTTTATGGGAACAGGTGATCGGGCAAAACAACGGGCTGGCTTAATTAAAGGTGATGGCGAGTTATATTATCTTGTATTAAAAAAATAGCAAAACAAAATAACAATAGGCTGTTCTTTGGGTAGCCTATTGTGGATAAAAAATTATGCCTCAAGTCAATCCCTTTACAATCAGAATGCAAATTACGCGGATGTTTGAGCAAGGGCAGTCGCTCTTTGCGGAGATCAAAGTCCAAGATTGGCTCAAAGAGCGTAAGCATAACCCAAAAGACTATGTAATTCGATTTCGTCAAAAAATAGCTCCTGTTGGTTCCGTATCTTCTGTGAATGTTGAAATAGAACTACTTCGCAAAGATGGTCAACCCGTGGATGAATGGTTACTCCAAGAAATTAATCGCCAAGGCTAAACATCGCCGATTCAAATTTGAAATGCAACGGATTCTGTTGTGAACAAAGACGAAATAGGTGTGAAATATTCTAGCAAAAAATAGAAGGAATCTTAATTGTGAACGTACTACCTTGTCCAAGCTCACTCTTGACTTGAATATCGCCATTATGAGCTTTGACGATCGCCATTGAGATCGCTAAGCCTAAACCCGATCCACCTTTTTTACGAGAGCGATCGCTACTTACTCGATAAAAGCGATCAAAGATATTAGGCAAATCAGTGGAACTTATACCAATTCCATTATCCTGAATTTGGATAATCGCATGGTGATCGATGAGATCGAGAGATACTTCAACTTTGCCTTGCTCAGGAGTGTAATGAATCGCATTGATCAGAACATTAAGAATTAGTCGATAGAGTTGATCATCGTTACCATTGACATAAATTGCAGATTCATTAGCAACTTTCAGTTTTAGATCGATATCTGACTGGATCGCAAGTGCGGAGACTTCTTCAACTAAATCACTAACAATTTCATTCAAACAACAAGCCTGCTTTTGTAAAGTAATTAGTTGTAAATCCATTCGCGAAAGGAGAAGTAAGTCTTGAACCAGTTCTGAAAGCCGCACCGTTTGACGATTGATTGTTTGGAGAATATCTCTTGATTCTAGTTCGGGAATTGCGTCACTACTAAGAGTAGATTCCACTGTAGCTCGAATTGCTGCAAGCGGAGTCCGCAGTTCATGGGCGGCATCAGCCGTAAATTGCTGGATTTGACGATAAGAGAAATAAACTGGTTGCATCGCTATACCTGCTAAATACCAACTTGCGATGCTCACAATCAGAAAAGCGATCGGCAAACTCACGATCAAGATCAATTTTGATTGTTCGAGATGATGGTCATAGTCAGCAAGCGATCGCCCTACTTGCAGATATCCCCATGATTTCCCACTGTTGTTTTTAAGTAAAAGTGAGATTTGATGATAGCGATTTCCCTCTCGATCCTCAATTGTTTGCCAAGCAGCCTGTCCAATCTGAGGAACAATTCCTATTGGTGGCTTTCCGACAGTAGCAATCAGGGTTCCAGAACGAGTCAGAAATAATGCATAGAAGCTATCTTGTTGGATTGCGCCTAAAATATGCCTTGTCGAAGATTCGCGATCGCATTTTTCAGCAATTACACAAAGATTAGGGAGGATTTGCTGGACGCTGGGAGAAATACGATCGCTTTCGATTAGCAATGGCTCCAAACTATCATGCAATGTGCCAGCTACGGACTCTAACTCGCGATCAACCGCTTGCCAATGGGCATGAGCCATCACCTGATAGATGCAAACCCCTGATATTGTCAAAATAATTCCCATCACTCCTGCATACCAGCCTGCAAGACGTAACCGCGCCCCAAAAAAGATTCGATTATGATTCATGAATTCAATCGATAACCTAATCCATAAATTGTCTCAATATCACAGCTATGTTCTGCTAATTTTTTTCGTAATAGACGAATCTGAGCCGCTACGACATTACTAGCAGGTTCGGATTGAAATTCCCATAGCCGATTCATAATCTGATCGCGAGTGAGAATCTGATTAGGATGTTGCATAAAATATTCTAACAACTGAAATTCTTTAGTTGTCAGCATCAGACCTTCCAATCTCTCACCCTGATTAGCGATCGCAATTGTTGACTTCCCATAATCAAGAATCAAATTCCCAACCTGTAAGATTTGCGGCTGAACTTGAGTCGGTCTCCTTAGCAATGCCCTCAGCCGAGCCATCAGTTCCACCATCCCAAACGGCTTAACAAGATAATCATCCGCCCCTGAATCCAACCCCATCACCCGATCTTCTAGCTGATCTTTCGCTGTCAACATTAACACTGGTAGTGAATTACCCTGCGATCGCAAGCGCTTACATATTTCCAAACCTGATAAACTTGGCAACATCCAATCAACAATTGCTAACACATAATCCACTTCAGAACTCGTCAGATAGTTCCAAGCTTCTGCTCCATCTTGTACCCAATCAACAACATATTTCTCTTGCTTCAAACTCCGTTGTAGAGCCTTACCAAGATCCTCTTCATCTTCAACAAGCAAAATTCTCATATGATATTTTACCTTTAACCTAACGATTGTCTAAACTAATCTTCTACAGCGATCGCGCCATGAAACATTCCCATGCCACAGCTAAACTGAAACATTCCCGCAGTCTGAGGGGTAAACTCCACAGATGTAGTCTGATTGAGAACCAAATCTTGAGCAACATGGAAGTCAGGGAAGAGAACTTTTTCTAAGCAACTACTGGGATCGCGGCGATCAAACTGCAATCGTACAGGCTGTCCGCGCTTAACTGTTACCAGTGAAGGCACATAGCCACCATCGACGGTGATTGTGACTTCCTGAATACCATCACTAACTTCTGCTTGTTGCGATTTTGGCTTGCTGCCTAAAAACCACCATAATTGAGCAGCTATTAGTGATAGACCACTAATAGCGATCGCAATTTTAAGAACTATAGGCTGTTCAATTGGTTGAAATCTTTCAGACGATGAATTATGTTTACTCATTTCTTCTGCCGACATAGTAGAAACTATGCCGAAAGATAAACCAATACTTACTAGAATAGTGACCACTTGATGTTTTTTCATGGTTGTTCCTCTTAATTGGTTGAAGAATTAGTTGAAGAAGGACGAAAGTTTCTCAGTCTTAAAGCATTTGTAACGACGGAGAGAGAGCTAAGAGCCATCGCACCACCCGCTATAATCGGATTAAGCAACCAGCCAAAGAATGGGTAAAGAATCCCTGCGGCGATCGGAATACCTGCCACATTGTAAATAAAAGCAAAGAACAGATTTTGTTGAATATTACTGATCGTAGCTCGACTAAGTTGAATCGCGGTAACAATTCCTTGCAGATCGCCAGATATGAGGGTGATATCGCTAGCCGCGATCGCTACATCTGTTCCTGTACCAATCGCTAAACCAACATCGGCTTGAGCTAAGGCAGGCGCATCATTAATGCCATCACCAACCATCGCCACAACTTTACTTTCAGCTTGCAATTCTCTGATTTTTGCTACTTTTTGATCGGGGCGGACTCCAGCAAATACTCGCTTGATGCCAACTTCACGAGCGATCGCCTCAGCCGTTGATTGATTGTCGCCAGTCAACATGACGACTTCGATTTTCATCCTTTGTAAAGCCGCAACCGCAACTTGCGATGAAGGTTTGAGCTTGTCAGCAATGCCAATTAAGCCACTTGCTACATTGTCAACTGCAACTAAAACAACAGTTTTTCCACCTGTTTCCCATGCGTCTTGATATTGATGAATCTCACTAGTGTCAATTCCTAACTCATCCATCCATCGCCTTGTGCCAACTTGCACTAAAGAGTTATCTACTTTTCCCTGCACACCACTACCTGCGATCGCCATAAACTCAGTTACTTCAGGAATAGTAATATCCTTTTGCTTAGCATGGTTTACAACTGCTTCAGCTAAAGGGTGTTCAGAATTACGCTCGATCGCCGCGACAAGCCTTAATAATTCTCTTTCTCCCCTCTCCCCACTGGGAGAGGGGCTGGGGGTGAGGGCAGATTCCCCTCTGGGAGGGGTGAGAGCAAAGACATCCGTAACAACTGGCTTCCCTTCGGTCAAAGTTCCCGTTTTATCTAAAACAATAGTTTGAATTTTATGAGCGAGTTCCAAACTACCTGCATCTTTAATTAAAATTCCATTTTCTGCACCTTTACCAGTTCCGACCATAATCGAAGTTGGAGCCGCTAAGCCTAGCGCACAAGGACAAGCAATAATCAATACTCCCACGGCTGAGATCGTTGCTAAGGTAATGTTGCCCATAATCTCAAACCAGATGATGAAAGTGGCGATCGCAATAGAAATTACGACTGGAACAAACCAACCTGTCACTTGGTCAGCAAGTCTCTGGATCGGTGCTTTTGAGCCTTGAGCATCCTTCACAAGTTCCACAATTTGCGAGAGAACTGAGTCTTTACCAAGATGAAGCGCTTTAATTTGCAGACTGCCAGTTTTATTCATCGTTGCGCCAATTACGCGATCGCCGACTTTTTTCTCAATGGGAATACTTTCACCCGTCACCATTGATTCGTCGACAGTGGAGTTACCTGCGATCGCCTCACCATCGACGGGAATTTTCTCCCCTGGGCGCACCAGCACGATATCGTTAATTTGCACATCTTCAATGGGAATGTCTGATTCTTTCCCATCACGCAAGACTCGCGCTGTCTTTGCTTGCAATCCTATTAACTTACGAATAGCATCTGATGTTTCTCCTTTAGCTCGATTTTCAAATAATTTACCCAAGAGAATTAAGGTAATCACGATTACCGATACTTCATAGTAAACTTCAGGCTGTAAACCTTGAGATATAAAGAAAGTAGGATTTAAAGTGACCGTGATTGAGTAGGAAAAAGCCGCAAGAGTTCCCAATGCGATCAACGTATCCATCGTAGCTGTATGATTCTTGAATGCCTTCCAAGCACCAATATAAAAGGAACTACCACACCATAACTGTACTGGAAGCGCAAGCGCTAATTGGAACCAGCGATTATGTAGCCATTCAGGAATCAATGGAATCTGCAATCCTGTCATCATTGGCAGCGAACCGATTACCAATATTATCCCGATCGCACCACCGATCCAGACTTTGCGGGTCAAATCTAGGGTTTCAGCTAATCGAGATTTCTTCTCATAATCCTCATCTACTCGATCTGGCAAAATCGCTTCATAGCCAATATCCTTAATTACTTTCTGAATAGCAGAAGCAGAGGTTTTTTTGTCATCGAATTCAATCACCGCTTCTTCGGTGGCAAAATTAACATTACTACTAGCAACACCAGATATAGAACGAGTCGCCGATTGAATACTATTAGCACAAGAAGCGCAATGCATTCCGCGTAAGTTAAGCGTAACTTTACTCATGATTATTTTTTATACCAAGCTTGCTTCCATTCCTGCATTTGCTTGATTTCTGCTTGTTGTGAAGAAATAATATCTTGGGCAAGTTTCTTAATTTCTGGGCGTGTGGACTTAGTTGCAGCATCTTGCGCCATCAACACAGCCCCATCATGATGCGGAATCATGGCATTGATAAACCTGAGATCGAATTCGGCATCCTTTGCCCCTAAATCTTGGCTCATCATCATCCCCTTCATTTGGTCAGGAGTCATTTCCATCATATGTCCCATTTGGGCATTATGAGCCATCGGCATACTACTAGCAGATGGATACCATTGTTTGCGCCAAGCTTGCAAATCGGCAATTTCTTTAGTTTGTGCCTTAATGATTTCATCAGCTAGCTTCTGCATCTCAGGACGTTGAGATTTTGCCTTAGCGTCTTTTGCCATATCTAAGGCTCCTTGATGATGGGGAATCATCGCATCAATAAAGCGCAGATCAAAGTTCGCATCGGCTGCTCCTAAATCCATTGTCATGTGCATATTAGTGGCGCTATGCATTGTTGTCTTCGCCGCAGGTGTAGCGCTAGGTGTCATGGCGATCGGACTATTGGAAGCAGATGTTTCTGAATTGGGCGTTGAACAAGCAGCTAAGGCGAATGTTGAGATCGAGGCGATCGCTGCTAAACCTAAGCTGTGAGAAAGAATATTTAATTTAGGGAAATTCATGGGATTTAAATTTTTTAGCTATTAAGTAAAGTTTAGCGCTTAAAAATGAAATGGAGATGAAATCGCCCTATTTCTTAAGTAATTGACTTTACGTGGAAGTTTCTAAGGTAGGGGCGGGTTTAGTTGATAATTCTCTGCTAAAGCAAGATCTATATGCAAAACCCGCCCCTACTTCGATCAAAAAAACGCCCTCTTGCGAGAGCGCTTTTTGTTCGACTTAAAACAATGCTGCGACTATTCGTAAATCCAAGAAGTAACGCTTCTTTCCCATTCGACTAGTTCTTCGGATTTAAACCAAAGAGCAATTTCCGTTTGAGCAGTCTCGATCGCATCAGATCCATGAATGAGATTGCGTCCAATATTTGCACCATAGTCACCACGAATTGTGCCTGGTTCAGCAGTGAGAGGATTGGTTGCGCCAATAATTTTGCGAGCAGAAGCAACGACACCATCGCCTTCCCATACCATCGCCACAACAGGACCAGAGGTAATAAAATCGACTAGTCCCGCAAAGAAAGGTCTTTCTTTATGGACTGCATAATGCTTTTCGGCGAGTTCGCGGGTGGGTTGGATTAATTTAAGTCCGACAAGCTTAAAGCCCTTGTTTTCGTAACGACGGATAATTTCTCCGACTAGCTGACGTTGTACGCCATCGGGCTTGACTGCCAAAAAAGTACGTTCCATAATTTCTGTGAAAATATTCCTAAGAGTATTAAGTAATTGTAAAGAAGCTTACAGTGAGCATTATTTCACTTTTTGGGTACTTATCGCAATCCGAAATAATTCATAGCTTTTTAAGAGTTGTGAGAGGTCTACCGCGCAGGTGCGCCTCTATAGCAATCCAAAACCATTTGTAGAATTTAAGCTTTATTGAACAAGGGGCTTAAGCCCCTTGTCTGTACACGAATCATATATGTACGCAATTTTTGGCGATTACTCTTGAATTGATCGCTAAACTAGATAGAGACTTCGACATTTACGAACGCGCTGTTAGACATCTCAAAGCCCCATCGTTATAAGAAAAATATGCCCCGAACTTGCTTGCTTTATCAATGCGATCGCCCTATTCCCTATCTCACTGCTTGGGAATGGCAAAAACAATTAGTTGAGGAGCGCAAACAAGCAAGGCGCGTCGGGCAAGATCTACCTGATGTATTGCTACTGGTTGAGCATCCTGCGGTTTATACATTAGGACAGGGTTCGAGTCTAGAATTTTTAAAATTTAGTCCAGAAGATCCTGATATCGAATGCCATCATATTGAACGCGGCGGTGAAGTAACTCACCATGCGATCGGGCAATTAGTTGCTTATCCCATTCTCAATCTCGATCGCCATCAACATGATTTGCACTGGTACTTGAGACAACTTGAAGAAGTGATTATTCAAGTTTTAGCTAAATTTGGTGTGGTTTCTCAACGCATTCAAGGGTTAACGGGTGTATGGATTAATTCTGCCGAAAAAAGCCAAAAAATTGCTCAAGTCGGGATCAAAGTTAGTCAATGGATTACTATGCATGGATTTGCATTAAACATAAATATGGACTTATCAGGATTTGACCGAATTGTCCCCTGTGGTATCAGCGATTGCCAAGTTTGTAATCTAAATCAGTTCTTGCCTGATAGTGAAAATTTATTTGTAGATGTAAAAAAAGCGATCGCTGAAACCTTTGGCAAAATTTTTGATTTAGAATTACTTATCCAGTCGAACGACATACCATTGCCATCGACCGCGATCGCCACAATCGAGATCGCAAGCAGTTTTGACTAAACGCTGAACCTGTTCATGAATATTGCCAAGATTTTGCAAGTCGTAGGGCAACGCATCTTGGATACCACTCAATAAATCATGCAAAATTTGTTCTAATTCTGGCTGAGTGACAAACTGCTCTTGCATATCTGGAGGCAGCACTACATAAGTGTCTTCGTAATACATCATGCTGCTTGGCATATATTTGCGTTAGCTAATAAGTTTTTTGACAAACCGAGTAAAAGTCATGCATTGCACCGCCTCTACTCGGTTAAAATTTTAGCATGACGAACGATTTGCCTTTTGAACAATCCCTAACGCCACCTGAAGTAGAGCTAACCGAAGCTGACTCAAAACTTGAAGATGCTTTTGAGCCTGATGAACTCGTTGAGCCTGTTGAGTCATCAGAACCATTGGCTTTTTCAATGGATTTATATACTCAACCAGAATTACCGATCGCCAATTCACTTAAGCAAAAAGTAGAAGCAGTTTTGTACTTAAAGGGGCAACCGATGCATTTGGCGGCGATCGCTGCGGCTTTGGGTTGCGAACTTGAGGATGCAGAAATGGGGATAATCGATCTAATTTCCGAATATGCCCATCGCGATAGCGCCTTAGAAATCGTAGAAACCGATATGGGTTTTTCCCTGCGCTTGCGCTCAGAGTTTGAAGATATGGTAAACAAATTAATTCCAGTAGATTTGGGGCGCGGCGCTTTACGGACTCTTGCCGCGATCGCCCTCAAAAAAAATATTCTTCAATCCGAACTAATCGAACTACGCGGCGCGGGAGCCTATCAACATGTGCAAGAGTTAGTCGAGCAAGGCTTTATCAAAAAGAAACGCCAAGCCGATGGAGGGCGATCGTCGGTTTTGCAAGTCACAGCAAAATTTCACCAATACTTTGAAATTGATGATTTAACCAAGTTGATTTAACGATATATTCCGTGGAACCCTCATCCCCCAACCCCTTCTCCCGCAGGAGAAGGCAGGGCTGTTTCAAGAAAGGGTAAGTAATCGAGAGAAATAGACAGTAATCA
>JBAXTW010000054.1:0-27844 GCA_037129985.1 Pseudanabaena sp. ELA645
AGCGCTTTGCTTGATTCTCTACTTTCTTCATCTCCCCGAAACACCTATTGAGCCTGATTTAATTGCTTGCGTGATACAACTTTCCATGCATTAATTGAGACCTATGCATTAAATGGCTAAACTTACAACCAGTGGTTTCGGGAAACCTGCTAGTGTAGTTACCCTCTACGAAAAAATATCAAATTTATGTATAAACACTCTGTATAAGTATCTATATAAGTGTATATAGGTTAAGAGGGGCTAACATCAAATTTTGATTTGTTATCTTACTCCTCCACTTAATTACTTCCCGCTTAATTTCCGCGTTGATTACCGCAAACCTTGCAGGCTAATATGTCTACCCTTGTCATTGTCGAATCGCCCACTAAAGCTCGCACCATTCGCAACTTTCTGCCTTCTGAGTATCGAGTAGAAGCTTCGATGGGGCATGTGCGCGATTTGCCACAATCAGCTAGTGATATTCCTGCGGAGCTAAAAGCCTTTGATTGGGCGAAGCTCGGTGTCAATGTCGATGCAGATTTTGAGCCACTGTATATCGTGCCAGACGACAAGAAAAAAATCGTCCGTGAACTTAAAGCTGCCCTAAAAGGTGTCAAAGAAGTAATTCTGGCAACTGACGAAGACCGCGAGGGGGAAAGTATTTCTTGGCACTTGTTGCAAATTTTGCAGCCAAAAGTGCCGATCAAACGCATGGTATTCCATGAGATCACCTCTGAGGCAATTAAGGGGGCTTTGAAAAACTGTCGCCAGATTGATGATCGCCTTGTCCATGCCCAAGAAACCCGCCGCATTCTCGATCGCCTAGTTGGTTACACCCTCTCGCCTTTGCTTTGGAAAAAAATTGCATGGGGGCTTTCGGCTGGACGAGTGCAGTCAGTCGCTGTGCGCGTGATTGTCAATCGTGAAAGGGAGCGTCGCGCCTTTAAATCGGGTAGTTATTGGGATTTAAAGGCAAGTCTCTATGCACCTAAGCAAGAATTTCCTGTGCAGTTAGTCTCGGTCGGCGGCGTGAATGTGGCGATCGGCAAAGACTTTGATGAGGCGACTGGCAAAATTGCTAGGGGTCGCAAGGTTTTATTGTTGGATGAGGCGGCGGCGATCGCTTTACAAAATCGTTTAAATGGGAAGGTCTGGTCGGTAAGCAATCTAGAAGAACGCCCCACCACTCGCAAGCCATCACCACCTTTTACGACATCGACATTGCAACAAGAGGCAAACCGTAAATTGCGTCTATCGGCAAGGGACTCGATGCGCGTGGCTCAAGCTTTGTACGAGCAAGGTTTTATTACCTACATGCGGACTGACTCGGTGCATCTGTCGCAACAGGCGATCACCGCAGCGCGTCAATGCGTCACCAAAATGTATGGCAATAATTTCCTTAGCAAAGAACCGCGTCAATATGTGACCAAATCCAAAGGCGCTCAGGAAGCCCACGAAGCAATCCGCCCTGCGGGTGAATCTTTCCGTACACCGCAAGAAACTGGTTTATCAGGTCGTGAGTTATCGCTCTATGACTTGATCTGGAAGCGTACCGTTGCCTCACAGATGGCGGATGCTCAGTTGACTATGCTCAGCGTCCAATTGACCGTGGAAGATGCATTGTTTAGAGCTTCGGGTAAACGCATTGACTTCGCGGGATTTTTCCGCGCCTATGTCGAAGGTTCTGATGATCCTGATGCAGCCCTCGAAGAAAAAGAAGTGATGTTACCACCATTAAAAATTGGTGATCATCCTGTCTGTCACGAATTAAATACAGTTGGTCATGAAACCCAACCTCCTGCACGATATACCGAAGCAGCCCTAGTCAAGATGCTCGAAAGTGAAGGCATCGGTCGCCCCAGTACCTACGCCAGCATTATCGGCACAATCTGCGATCGCGGCTATGTGCAGCTAATCAATAATGCGCTGATTCCCACATTTACCGCCTTTGCAGTAACGAGTTTATTAGAGGAGCATTTCCCCAATCTCGTCGATCCTAGCTTCACCTCGAAAATGGAACAGACCCTCGATGATATTTCCACAGGTAGCGTGGAATGGCTGCCCTATCTCAAGAAATTCTACTCAGGAGAAGAGGGCTTGAGTGGACAGGTGAAGTCTCGCGATAGCCTAATTGATGGAGAGTCAGCGCGGACAGTTAGACTTGAAGGTTTAGATGATGCGGTTAAGGTCAAAATCGGTAAGTTTGGCGCTTATATCCAAGTTGGCGAAGGCGATCGCATGGTCAACTCTTCGATCCCACAAAACTTGACTCCCTCTGATTTAGTCCCTGAAAAAATTGAACTTCTCCTGAAGCAGAAACTTGAAGGACCAGATCAAGTTGGTATTCATCCAGAACTCAACGAACCAATCTTCATGATGATGGGGCAGTATGGTCCCTATGTGCAGTTAGGACAAGCAACCGATGCAGTCCCCAAACCCAAACGCGCATCATTGCCGAAGGGAATGCAGCCCGAAAATGTCACCGTTGAGATTGCCGTGAAGTTGCTAGCTTTACCACGCACTCTAGGCGAACATCCTGATACGGGTAATCGCGTATTTGTAAATACAGGGCGTTTTGGTCCCTATGTTTGTCATGTCAAAGGCAATGGTGACAAAGACGATAATCGATCGCTCAAATCTACTGATGATCCCTATTCGATCACCTTTGAGCGCGGTTTAGAACTTCTCGCTCAACCGAAAACTCTACGCGGAGCATCGGCGGCTAAGGTTTTGAAATCCCTCGGTAAGCATCCCAATGATGATGAAGCGATCGAGATACTCGATGGCAAGTATGGCGCTTATGTCAAACATGGCAAAGTCAATGTGTCATTAACTAAGGAGCAGACAGTTGAAGGCTTAACCCTAGAAGAGGCTCTATCAATGTTGGCAAGTAAATCTGGAAAAGCGACTGGTAAAAGCGCTGCTAAAGGCACTAGCAGACGTAGTACTAAGTCTGATTCGGGTGAGGATTCGGGTGAGACAAAGAAGACAACTACAAAAAAAACAACTACAAAATCTGCGGTAAAATCGACAACTACTAAGTCAACTAAGTCCACTAAAACTGCAAAGACCGTAACCACCAAAACTGCTGCTAAAACTACTACGAAGGCAGTAAAACCATCGGCAACTGCAACAACTGCAACCGCTAAAAAATAATTTTCGATTTCACTTTTAGGAAAATCAATCTATTATTAATTTAACCCGTAGACTAACCTTTTATGTCAACAAATCTGACAGCCCATAGCCACCCACCTTATACTCAAGCCCAGATATCAGCTTGGCTGCGGGGACTCATGAGTGTGGCTCTCGCCGACAATGAGTATAGTGAATCTGAACGAACCCTATTTGATCAAATTAGTCATAGTGAAGAATGGGGCGAAGAGGTTAAGATCTCTAATTCGGAACCGATTAGCGCTCAGGATCTAGCTGATGCATTAGGTAGCGATCGCCGCATCGGTCAGAATTTTTTGCGGATGGCAGTGATGATGGCGCTTGCCGATGGCAAATATACCGATAGTGAAGATCAGGTTATTCAGGATTTTTGTACAGCCCTCGACCAAGAAGTCACTGCGATTAACGAATTACGCATCAAACTAGAAGCCGCTTCTCATCAAGATGAGCATCATCCTGATCTATTAGAGCCTGTCAAAGAATGGCTCGATCACATGGATGTTCACGATTTACGGCTTGCCAATTTGATCTGCAAAATTGTCCCAGCCCAATGTCCCTTCGAGCGCGATCTCTCTTTGTTTGGACGCAAGATCATGCATATTCCCGCTATGTGCGAAATTAATCCTTTATACGATCAACTTGTCGGCTTACGTTTTCGATCGCTAAGTTATTTAGCGGAAAAAGGCGAAGATGTCTCTAAATATTGCTAGTCTTGTTACTCACTTTTCAAGTAGACAGTCATGCCCAGAGAACTAAAAAACGCTCCAAAAGATGATGAAAACGGTGATGTCTCGCCCAATGTGTTGCGGGTGGTTTTAGCATTTCGGCGCTGGGGCTGGGCTTCATTTTGGACGCAGGTTGTCTTATGTGTGGTCTCATCGGTAGTTTTACTGCAACTTTTTCTATTTCCCCGTGCTAATCAGCTAAATCCCACAACAGGATTAGATACTAGTCCCGCATCTTTACCAGGTTTGAGCTTTGCATGGGTGGGCGTAGCCGTATTAGGCGCAAGCATTTTCTGGAATTATCGCTATACACAAATGGCAAAAAAACTGCGATCGCCCGATCGCCCCACCAAGAGCCAAACCGTATTTCAAATCAAAATCGGCTTGATCATTAATCTGGTGGGAATGTTTGTGACTTTGCTCGGAGCCTTTGCGATTATTGGCGCTTTGACACTGAGAGCAGGACAAGGACAAGCAATTTTACCAGGGGCAGGAAGTTTTAACTCGGTGATTCAGCCCCTCGATTTTCAAATTATTCAAGCAAGTTTTAATATTATATTTGCCCATTTTGTAGGACTAGTTTGCTCTCTCTGGCTACTGAACAAAGCCACCGACAAACCCAATCGTGAGTAAAGATTATACGGATTCGATTGTTGAAGCTCAAAGGTCATTAAAAGCCACCCGCGCTACTGTAGCCGATCAGCACTTTCGACTTTTTGCAATCAAAGGCATTTAAACGTTTGCTGAGAAAAGTTTAAGGCACTTTCGACCTTTTGCCAGAAGCCTCTTTTGACAACTATCAACCAGAAAAATTAACGATCGCTATTAGCGAAAAGAGATGATGCGTTACGCTATCGCTAACACATCCTACATTTAGTTCTAAAAACTTCCAAGATATGAGTTTTTTTAAGCTGTCTAACTGTGCTGAGCTACTCAGCTTTAGCCAGTTGACGACCATAACCGATCGCTAATAGTCCCGTTACATACATTAATAAGCTATAAATCGCTGCGGGAATTGCCATATCAGGATTATTTAGCAGTCCTGCGGTAATTGCGATCCCTAGTGTTCCATTTTGCAGTCCCACTTCGATGGTAATGCAAATTTGTTGTTTGGGATTGAGGTTGAAAAGCTTACTCAAATAAAATCCTGCCAACATGGAAAAGGTATTTAATAGCAAAACCCCTACTCCAACTTGTAGAATAAAATTTGGTAGACGGCTCCATTCTTTAATAATCAGCAACAGAATAATTAAGGCAAGTAATGACGCTGCCGAAACACTAGTTATTTTTTCTAATTTTGCGGACAAGGTGGGCGCAAATTGGCGAATGGTCATCCCGATCGCGATTGGTAAGAAGGTAATCACAAAAATTTGCAGAATTGTTGTGCCAATCGGTAACTCGATCGCCGCACTTTGTCCAAAGAAATGTTGGCTAGCAAGATTAGTAAAAATGGGAATCGTAAATATTGTAATCAAGCTGCTCAAAGCTGTCAGTGTCACGCTTAGGGCAACATCACCTTTCGCCAAGAATGTTACTAAGTTGGAGGAAACTCCCCCAGGGCATAAAGCGATAATCATTAATCCTGTGGCAATCGCAGGTTGCATCGGGACAATCTTAGTGATCGCAAACCCAATCATCGGCAATACCATTAATTGACTGACTAAACCAATTATCACGGCTTTAGGATATTTCCCCACTCGCTGAAAATCCTCTGGGACAAGAGATAAGCCCATGCCAAGCATCATTGTTCCCAGCGCGATCGGCAAGATCAATGACGTAAAAATATTTGATTCCATAGATGAATTGATTAAGATAAGTCAGATGTAAAGAAGTGTAAAACACAAACAGTGGTAAAACCGATGCAATGGCAGCAAGTTGAAGAAAATTGGGTATTGACTCCAACTAAACCCAAAGGGGTAATTCACTTTTTAGGCGGAGCCTTTTTCGCGGCTGCGCCCCATGTTGCCTATGGTCGCGTGTTAGAACAGCTTGCTCAGAATGATTATGCGATCGTGGCTACCCCATTTTTGAATAATACCTTTGACCATCGCCAGATTGCCCGTGACGTTAACACCTCTTTTCGCAAAGTGCGTAGCAAGTTATTTCTTGATTATTTTCCTGTGTTCGGGATGGGGCATAGCATGGGTTGCAAGATTCATTTACTAATTAATAGTCTCTACAAACCTACTCGCGCAGGCAATATTTACATTGCCTACAACAACTACAGCGCCGATCGCTCAATTCCATTTTTTAAAGAACTGGCTGGGACAATTCCTGAAATGTCCTCTATGGAGTTCACGCCCACCCCAAAAGAAACCGAGCAGCTAGTCAAAGACAGCTACCAGACTGTCAATAACTTATTAGTCAAATTTGTTGACGATGGCATTGATGAAATTTCAATTCTTTCCAAGATACTTAAGCAAAAATTTCCTGCAACCGTCAGTTTGCAGACACTCGAAGGTACACACCTCACCTCAATGGGACTAGATGTGAAGTGGAAAGCAGGTTCTAGCTTTTCGGCGATCGATGCGATTGCGCAATGGGTAAAGCAGGAAATGCATAAGAATAACCAGAGCCTAGAACTAGTTCTGTTAGCTTGGCTCTCCAAACAAATTGATTAAGACACAAAAATATTTCACTGAGTATAAATACCTTGATCAAATCAACAGTTAACTTAACAACAAAGTCTGGCTAAAAATAGCCATTTTGTATTGATATAAGAGATATTAGTATTTCTAATATTATTTTGATCTGATTAGAATTACTGACCAATCATATTAGTTTTTATATCAGTATTAAGCAGGCGATCGCCAAATCCAATTGACAAACCCTAAATTGGTTTAAAGGAAATTTAGGGGTGAAAGTTTTCAGAAAAGCTTGTCTATAAAGGCTTTTATATATTTTGATTCCCAAGAAAATATAATAAACATCTACTAGAGGATATATCTCCCTTATTGGAGTCATATATATTTTTTATATGTATTTCTAGCTGAATATAAGGCTTTCAGAAATTTTTTTTTAGAAAAAAAGTAAATCTGGATACGCACTTTATGTTTAAATTATAGACATCGCTCAAGGGCTTCACACGAAGAACTCCTGATAGGATTAACTTATATAAAGTATCAAGCAAAAAATTATTTCACCAAAGAACCAGATTTCAAAGAGCTAATTAGATTTTTAATAGATTTTTAACTTTTCTTTAATTTTTGATTTGACGCTTGACTCTGAGTCTTAAAGTTTTTTGCGGCACTTCGTGCAGTTTTCCGACTTTTAATTAAATTTAGTAAGGAGATATTAATGTCTTACTCACAAACACAGTCTAAAGCCAAAGCTGGCTATGACGCAGGTGTACAGGACTATAAACTAAAGTACTATACCCCTGATTACACTCCCAGAGATACCGACCTTCTCGCCGCTTTCCGTTTCGTGCCTCAACCAGGCGTACCCCCAGAAGAAGCTGCTGCTGCTGTAGCTGCTGAATCTTCCACAGGTACATGGACAACTGTATGGACAGACTTGTTGACCGACCTCGATCGCTACAAAGGTCGTTGCTATGATGTCGAACCAGTACCCAACGAAGACAATCAATATATTGCATACATTGCATATCCTCTTGACTTGTTTGAAGAAGGTTCTGTAACCAACTTGCTAACCTCATTGGTTGGTAACGTATTCGGTTTCAAAGCTCTTCGCGCACTTCGTCTAGAAGACATCCGCGTACCTATCGCCTACTTGAAGACATTCCAAGGACCTCCTCACGGTATCCAAGTAGAACGCGACAAGTTGAACAAGTACGGTCGTCCTCTATTGGGTTGTACCATCAAGCCTAAATTGGGTCTATCTGCTAAGAACTACGGTCGTGCAGTATACGAATGTCTTCGCGGCGGTTTGGACTTCACCAAAGATGACGAAAACATCAACTCTCAGCCTTTCATGCGTTGGCGCGATCGCTTCCTGTTTGTACAAGAAGCAATCGAAAAAGCTCAAGCTGAATCTGGCGAAATCAAGGGTCACTACCTCAACGTAACTGCGCCTACATCTGAGCAAATGATGGAACGTGCAGCTTTCGCTAAGGAAATTGGCACACCAATCATCATGCATGACTTCTTGACTGGTGGTTTCACAGCTAACACCTCTCTTGCTAAGTATTGCCGCGAAAATGGCTTGCTATTGCACATTCACCGCGCTATGCACGCTGTTATCGACCGTCAAAAAACTCACGGGATTCACTTCCGCGTTTTGGCAAAATGTCTTCGTATGTCTGGTGGCGATCACCTCCACTCTGGAACCGTTGTTGGTAAGCTCGAAGGCGAAAAGGGCATCACCATGGGCTTTGTTGACCTAATGCGTGAAGACCACATCGAACTCGATCGCTCTCGCGGTATCTACTTCACTCAAGATTGGGCTTCCATGCCTGGTGTACTTCCCGTTGCTTCGGGTGGTATCCACGTATGGCACATGCCTGCGCTCGTCGAAATCTTCGGCGATGATTCTTGCCTACAGTTCGGTGGTGGTACTTTGGGACATCCTTGGGGTGCTGCTCCTGGTGCAACCGCTAACCGCGTTGCTCTCGAAGCTTGCGTACAAGCTCGTAACGAAGGTCGCGACATGATGCGTGAAGGTGGCGACATCCTTCGTGAAGCTGGTCGTTGGTCTCCTGAGTTGAATGCTGCTCTTGAACTCTGGAAAGAAATCAAGTTTGAATTTGAAGCAATGGATACCGTCTAAATTGATTAGCTTTTGTGAGAATGGGCGTAGCCCATTCTCACAAAAAAATTCTTGGTTAAGTTCAGCCTATGGATATCAAGCGCAGTACTAAGTCCACAGCCAAAATGTTGATCAATTTTTTGACCTTCGAGGCTGTCAAGACAATTGCCGAGCAATTGGAAGAAACTGATAGATTAAAAGCTCTCTGGTTTAATCAATTCTCGACTCGCGAAAGACTCCAAAATGGTGAACTTTATATCAAAGACCTGTTTGGGGTCAACCAAGAGATGGCTTTTCGAGTAATGACTGTGCGAGAGCATCTTGCCAATGAAATTTTAGATTTCATTCCCGAAATGGCTCGTACTGGCATCCAACAATCAAATATGCAGCTTCGTCGTCAACATTTTGAACACATCATGAATGTGCCAGCTTCGGAAGGATATGCAGAATGTGAGAATTTAGAATCTAGTTTAGAAAGTATTTTAGAAACTAGTTCTGAAACTAATCTCGAAGTTCCTTTAGAAGTTGTTGCAGACTCAGATCTAGATTCAGTTGTTGAAAGCGATCGCGCTTCTACTTAAATCCATAGAAACACCAATTTAACTGCGAGAAAATAATGCAAACTTTACCAAAAGAGCGTCATTACGAAACTCTTTCCTACCTTCCCCCTTTGAGCGATGCTCAAATCACTCGTCAAATCGAGTACACCCTTAAGCAAGGTTTCTACCCTGCGATCGAATTCAACGAAGATTCCGATCCTTCTATCCACTACTGGACTCTTTGGAAGTTGCCCTTGTTCAACGCTAGAACTCCTCAAGAAGTTTTGAGCGAAGTTCAAGCTTGCCGCTCTAGCTATCCTGGTAGCTTCATCCGCGTTGTTGCTTTCGACAACATCAAGCAGTGCCAAGTCCAAAGCTTCATCGTACACAAGCCTAACGCTGCTCGTTACTAAGCTTTAAAAAACAAAAAAGCCCCGCAATGCGGGGCTTTTTTGTTATTTGCTATATTAATAGACAGCGATGCCAAATCTCAAAATTAAGACTATGACTATTACTTTAGATTTACCTCAAGAATTAGAACAAGAGCTATCTGTGGAAGCAGGAAAAATTAGTTTATCCTTACCAGAATATATCCTCCAACTTCTAGCTGTTAGAAAATTTTTAGAGGGTCAGCTTAGAAATGGATCAGAATTAGTAAGCTATTGGCAAAGTGAAGGACTAATTAACTCGCGTCCTGAGATTAAGGACAGTCAAGAATATGCTCGCCAAATCCGTTTTGCAGCAGAACATCGTCAAGATTTATAAAGTGATTTTATGTATGTTTTAGATACGGATATTCTGATCGATGTTTTGAGAGGACATAAACCCGCGATCGCATGGTTTACCACTTTATCAGAGTTGCCCAGTGTTTCAGGTTTTGTGGTGATGGAGTTAATCCAAAATTGTCAAAATAAACAAGAAGTTAATCAAGTTTTTAGGCTGACTGCACCTTTGTCATTAATTTGGCTGACTGAGGATGATTGCGATAATGCTTTGTCAGATTTTAGTAAATATCGCCTTTCTGATGGGGTAGAGCTATTAGACGCATTAATTGCTCATTGTGCCATTAGCAAAAATAAAACTCTTTGTACTTTTAATGTCAAACATTATCGGGTTATCCCTAATCTGAAAATTATCCAACCCTATGAACGATGATTACTGAGTTAGCTTAGTTTTGTTGCAAATTGCATACAGGCATAAATATCTTCCCTTGTTAGAGATGGATATTCTTCAAGGACTTCTTCAATAGAGTCACCTGCGCCCAAAAATTCCATTATCGTCTGCACTGTAATCCGAGTATTAGCAATTATTGGTCGCCCGTTGCAAATATCTGGATGAATAGCTATTCTATTTTTCATAAAAATGTCGCAATAGTACTTACATTCAAGTACAATAAGGCTAGTATAAAGTAAGAGTATTGAAGTTGCGGCATAATTCTATGAACAATACATCAGAGACGAATTGGATTAAACTTGATGTTCTGTCAGAATCAGAAATTGATACATCCGATATTCCACCTTTGACTGAGGAGTTTTTTAATAAGTCGTGCTGGTGGAAACCCGTATCTCCATTGAATGCTATCGAAGAAATTTTGGAAAACTTTGGTTTGGCTAAGTTGATACAGGAAGTAGAAGATGGCGAGGTGATAACGCTTACTTGTACTACCAATTATCTAATGTAACCATATTGTAAAAATTTGTTGTGCTAAATATGAAGAGTGGCGATTGAGTAAAATTATAGATCATCGTAAATCTTTAGAGTAGTTTATTATCTGAATTTATTCTTAAATGCGATGAAAGAGCTAGAGAACTTAAACTCAGTAGATATAATTCTAAAATTGCTTGAGGCGTTTGATGATAAAAATCGAGATATAAGACTTGACGCAATAGAATCATTACAAAAATTAAATTATCAAGAGTCTATAACAATTTTAATAAGCATTCTTGAAGATAAAAACTGTTACTTACGAGCGGATGCAGCACTTGCTTTAGGCTATCTAAACGCGCATACATCAATTCCTAGTTTGCTTCAAACATTCCATAATGATAGAGAGAGTCTAGTACGTTCCAATGCAGTAATTGCTTTATCTCTTATAGCTTCTGAAGTAGTATTACCTGAATTGTTTTATGTACTGCAAAAAGATAAAGATATATCAGTGCGAGAACATATTGCATTTTGTTTGGGAGAAATAAGATCTGAAACAACAGTTTTGGGATTAATTAAGGCATATAAAGAAGAAGAAAATGATACTGTCCGATTGAATTTAGTGGATTCATTAGGAAGATTAGGCTCGGAAGCAGGATTAATTGCAGCATTTCAAGACCCCTGTGGACGAATTCGCGAAACATCAGAAAGATATTTGAGGTATCTAAATTCTACAATTCTGATTCCAAAATTAATTATAGAAACCAAAAGTGAGTATTCTTGGATGCGTAGCATCTCAGCAGAGGCATTAGGAAATACTCATTCTGAATTAGCAATACCTCCGTTACTTGAATTACTCATAAATGACAAAGAAAATTCAGTGGCTTGGGAAGCAACAAAAGCTTTAGGAAAATTAAACTCAGATTTGGTCATTCCTAATCTACTTCAAGAGCTTACTAATGATAATCCAGATGTTCGTTGGAGAGTTGTAGGAGTACTAGGCAGATTTGAGACTGAAGCAAGCATTTTAGGATTGCAGAATGCTACTAATGATGATGTTTCTTTTGTTTCAAATCGAGCGATATCGATATTGAAAAGATTCAGTGATTTTCAAAAATTAGAACCTTTTCTCCATAAAGGCGCTCGCAGTTTTTGATATTTGGTTGATTAAAATCGCTTTGTTTTGGGCGATCGCTTTGGGGTGGGGAGATGAAGGGGCGATCGCTGTTTATTGATTTTGGTTAGGGGCGATCGCTTTGTGGTGGGGAGATGAAGGGGCGATCGTTGGTTATTGATTTTGGTTGGGGCGATCGCTTTGTTGTGAGGAGATGAAGGGGCGATCACTATTTGTTGATTTTAATTAGTGGAGGTCGCTTCGTGGTTGAGAGGTAAATAGGCGATCGCTTTGTTGTGGGGAATGATGGGGCGATCGCTGTTGCTGATATTTGGTTGGGGCGATTGCTTTGTGGTTGAGAAGATGAAGGGGCGATCGCTGGTTGTTGATTTAGATTGGGGCGATCGCTTTGTGGTGGAGAGAAAAGGGCGATCGCTGGTTTGATATTTGGTTGGGGGCGATCGCTTTGTGGTGGAGAGATCAAGGGGCGATCGCTGGTTGTTGATTTTGATTGGGGGCGATCGCTTTTTGTGGGTGATGAATTGGCGATCGCTGTTTGTTGATATTTGGTTGGGGGCGATCACTTTGTGGTGCGGGAGAGGATGGAGCGATCGCAGTTTTGATATTTGATTGGGGCGATCGCTTTTATAGTAGATAGATGAAGGGGCGATCCCTATTTTGATATTTGGTTAAGGGCGATCGCTTTTTGGGTGGGAAGATGAAGGGGCGATCATAGGTTAGAATGTTATCCAAACTTGTACCTGAGACTATTAAACTTATGTCAACACAGCAAGTCACCTTCCAAGAATGCAATACCCAATTTGCACAAATTTTTGAGAGAGTATTACAAAATCATGAAGTTATTTCAGTTTATAAAGAACCTGAAAAAAGCATTGTGATTTTGGATGCGAGAGAATATAGCAGCTTAGTGGAAACATTGTACTTATTAAGCAATCCAGCCAACAGAGACCGCCTATATCAAAGTATTTCACAGCATGAACAAGGACAAGTAAGGGAAATAGATGTTAAGGCTTACTTGGACTGAGAATGCTCTAAAAGACTTGGATTGGTGGCAGCAGAACGACATCAAACTATTGAGAAAAATAATTCAAATTTGTCTTGAAATTTGCAAAGATCCTACAAAAGGAATAGGTAAGCCAGAACCATTGAAGTTTGATTTGCAAGGATATTGGTCAAGACGCATTAATCAAGAACATCGGATTATTTATACTTTTGATGAAAGTCAAGTTACCGTTATTCAGTGTCGATTCCATTATCATAAATAGACATTGAGTCAGGTTACGAGATCGCTGTCCAAATCCCAATGGAGTAATAAATTTATGCAAGTAGAATTTTTAGAGCGAATTTTATCCAAAGATGCAGATGTTATTTTAAAATTGCTGCCTGAGAGAATTCGAGCAGCAATTATTGCTCGATCCAAAGAAATAGATTATCCAACTCTTGAAATGGCGATCACTAGCTTTTTGGATACAGAAGCAATAAGTTTTGCCGACTGTAAACCCAATCGTGGATATTAACCCAGAAAACAGGTGATCGTTGTTTGTTGATATTGGATTGAGGGCGATCGCTTTTTTATGGGGAGATGCTTGGTTGCTGATTTCGGTTAGGTGTGATCGCTTTTTATAGGGAGATGAAGGGGCGATCGCTGTTTTTGACATTTGATTGGGGCGATCGCTTTGTGTTGGGAAATGAAGGGGCGATCGCCTTTACACGTTCAGTGCAACTTTAGCTGGCAAATAACCCCACTTTTGAAACTGTTCTTGCAATTCAGGTAAATCACAAAATGCAAGAAAATATAGATATTCAGGAGCAAAGTCCGCACCATTTGCCCAACGAATCGTCCCTAGTTCAACATCAACTTCAAACTGTTGAAACAAAACCAAATCTTGTAAAGGTTGAAAAACTTTACCCTTCAAACTATCGAATAAATTTATAATTCCTTTACGACCATCATTGAATTGAATTTCAATCTGGTAGCGATCGATATAGTGAGCAGAAATAATATGTAAAAACATAACTTTACTCCAAAGGGAAAATAGATTTTGGTTCTTCTTTCCTGCGACAAAGTTCCCAATTAGCCATCAACTCGGATTGATGTAAATCATGCCATTCCAAAACATGCCTTAAAGCCCGTTTTGGAAATGAACCAGTTACCACACCAGTTTCAATCTCAATAGTAATTTCATACTCACCATATTTTGCATGGTAGTGAGGAGGCAAATGATCGTTCCAATAGATATAAATCGCAATCCCCAGAAACCGACTGATAACAGGCATAGGTCATTGGATAGCCAAAATATAATTCTATTAATTATAACACATTTGCTTATAGGTGAAGACTAACAAGTGATCGCTACTTGTTGATTTTTGATTGGGGCGATCGCTTTGTTGTGGGGAGATGATGGGGCGATCGCTGTTGTTGATATTTGGTTGGGGGCGATCGCTTTGTGGTGAGGGAGATGAATGCGTGATCGTTGATTTTTGATTTTTGATTGGGGGCGATCGCCAGTTATGGATATTTGGGTTAAGGTATAAAGGTAAGGTTTATAAATGACTTTTATGGCTAATGACCTAACTAACTCTCAGCGCGATCGCCAAAATATCCTTAATAACCGCTATGCCATTGAGAAGATTGAGGAACATCTTGGGCTTGGAGGTTTTAACTATCAAGATACTGTTGTGTTTACCAAACAACAGTTAGCCGCATTATTTGAAATTAATGATGTCACCATTGAAAGGTACATAACTAATCATGGTGAAGAACTGAGAAATAACGGTTACACAATTCTAAAGGGACAAGCCCTTAAGGAATTCCTCAACGCTACAGGTGGTATCCTCATTAATGAGGGTAGCAAAATAACTGTTTTAGGTATATTTACTTTTCGGGCAGTCCTTAATATTGCTATGCTCCTCACAGAGAGCGATCGCGCTCGTATTATTCGATCGAGGATTTTAGACATTGTGATTGAGGTTATCGCAGAGCGATCAGGAGGACACACTAGATACATCAATCAACGAGATATAGGCTACCTACCTTCTGCCTACCAAGAATTTAGTTATCGTCAGGTTTTCACAAATGCTTTAGACTCTTATCTAGATATGGGTAAAGCAAAATATGGTATCTATACAAACAAAATTTATCAACTCGTATTTCAGGAAAATGCTCAAGAATATAGACAGATTTTGAATTTAGAGAGAAAAGATAAGGTGCGTGAAACTCTCTATTCAGAAGTGCTAAAAGCAATATCTAGTATAGAAAATGGTCTAGCTGTGGAGATAAAAGCTAAATCTGAGCAACTAGAACGTAAACTTCAACCATCAGAATTGGATCAGTTGATGGAAGTTGCAGCAAATAACCCATATCTCAAACCTATCATTGAAGATGCGCGTGTAAAGATGGCAAGCCGAGATCTTACTTTTAGAGACGCACTCCACCAAAAATTAGCGTCTTATATTCAAACTGTTCCAGAATCTGATTTCGAGAAATTTTTAGGTGAGGCTAGTAAATCTCTAGAAGAGCAATTAGCTGAGCCTGATACTTTGGCAGTCTTTAAAAGACTGAAGGATCGATAATTCATGAATGAAATAATTCTTTATTTTGATGTTGCTCATGCTATTGAAGTTCATGACTGGATTATCAATGAGTCAGGAGGTATGCATGGAATTAACAATCTAGGATTACTGGAAAGCCCACTTGAACATATCCAAAATGATGACTATTATCCGACAATAGAAGAGAAACTGACTCATTTGGTATTCTCCATAATTAAATCTCACGCTTTTAGTGACGGTAATAAACGTTCTAGCATTGCTCTAGGAAGCTATTTCTTAAAACTAAATGGCTATGATTATGCAGTAAAAGATTTTGTAATTAAAATGGAGAATATTTCAGTTTGGGTTGCAGAAGGGAAAATTAATAAGGAAATACTAGGCGAGATTATAAAGTCACTAATATATGAAGATAATTACAGCGAATCATTACAGCTCAAGATTTTATATTTAATATCAGATTAAGAACTTATCAGCCAATTTGGATTAACAAATAAGTTTTTTGCAAGGAAATGGGCGATCACTGGTTGTTGACTTTTGGTTAGGGGCGATCACTTTTTATGGGGAGATGAAGGGGCGATCGCAGTTTGTTGATTTTGATTAGGGGCGATCGCTTTGAGGTGAGGAGATGAATGGGTGATCGCTGGTTGTTGATTTTGATTAGGGGCGATCGCTTTCTTTTGCGGGGAGATGAAGGGGGTTGTTGGTGTTTGGTTAGGGGCGTTCGCTTAGTTGTGGAGAGGAAGGGGCGATCGCTGACTGTTGATTTTGATTTGGGGCGATCGCAGATTAGAATGTATGTAGTCTTGTAATTTAACATCCTGTCATTAAAAATGTCTTATGCCAAAAGCTGTTCAGGAAATATATACACAGGTTATTTCAAACCTTCCAGCAACTGAGCGCCTACAGTTAGCGACTTTGATTCTTAACGGCTTAGTCAAACAAGAAGCTACAGTTATTGATGATAGCGACACTTGGACAGAGCAGGATCAACTAGACTTAGCTGCTTTTTCTATGCAATATGCGGCGACTATTTTGTTTGAAGATGAGGAGATAACTGAGTGAAAGTAAAATCTGGTGATGTAGTAACCGTTGATTTTCCTGCCGTTACTGGTATCAAGCGCCGTCCAGCAGTCATCTTATCTTCACAGACATATCATGTAAATCGTCCTGATGTAATTGTTGGGCTTATAACCTCACAGACAAAAAATTTAGGTGTCACGGATTATGTACTTCAAGATTGGCAAATATCAGGACTGAGAGTTCCATCTGTTTTCCGTAGTTTTATTGTGACATTGCCTCCATCGGCTAACTTGGTTGTTATTGGGAAGTTGTCAGAGCAAGATAGTCAAGGCGTTAAAAATTGTTTCAAATTATCTTTGGTCAATTTGGGTGAATGATTTTTTGAGAGGAAGTAGGCGATCTCTGTTAGTTGATTTTGATTAGTGGCGATCGCTTTGTGGTGGGCGATCGCTGATTGTTGATTTTGACTTGGGGCGATCGCTTTATTGAACTGCACGAGAATTTAGCCATTTTTGCAAAGACTCTTGACTTTCTCCAGACCTTTCCCCAGCCAAAATTCCAGCTACAGTTAAGTCTTCATCGAGAAGCAGCCAATGAATCATTTTCCCTTCATCAAGAAGTTCAAAAGTTTGGCGCTCAACAGCAGTGCCATGTAGCAATCGAGGATACCAAGTAAGTGGAACACTTAAAGTTCTTCCATCCACAAACTCTAACGTCAAATCAGTTTCAGTTGTATTAATCTGATTGACTTGGATTGATTCAGATTTAACTGCCAAAGAAATCATGCCATTTCTCCAAAAAATTAACTTGATTTTTCTCCACTGTTCTTGCGATCTGATTTAATTCCGTTGCGCTAAAACCGCCAGTATTTTGGAGTTTAATAGGCTGAAGCCAAAATTTTGCTACCTTGCTATCGTGTTGGACATGAATGTGCGGAGGCTCATCTCGATTGAGGGAAACAAAAAAGTAGCGATAGGAGCCTTCTCGTAAAACGGTTGGCATAATGTAGAAAAATTAGATTCAATCTTAAAATACTACAAATTTATGATTAGTGGCGATCGCTTTATGGTGAGGGAGATGGGGCGATCCCCGTTACTATCATAGCTATATCCACATTGTCATGCAATATTCGTTTCCTTGGACAAGCAATCAATAGTACAATTTCAATAAAATGAGATCCGCCGTTATCCTCTCTAGTCCATTTAGTCAATAAACTATGCGCTACCGTCGCTTTGGCAAAACTGAGATGCTCCTATCCGTATTTTCGTTAGGAGCCATGCGCTATTTGGAATCTGCCGAGAATGCTCATCAAACAATTGCGAGAGCCTTAGAAGTTGGCATAAATCATATTGAGACGGCTGAAGGCTATGGCAAAAGCGAAGAATTTATCGGTCGGGCGATGCGAAATGGATTGGCGCAACAACGCGATCGCTTTTATCTAACGACCAAAATCTCACCCACCAAAGATGCTGATTCCATGCGTCGCCGAATTGAACAGTCTCTCAAAAGATTAAATGTAGACTATATCGATAACTTTGACATTCATGGAATCAACTTAAAAGAACATTTGGAACTAGTCACAGATCCCAATGGTTGTATGAAAGCAGTTTGGGAAGCGATCGATCAAAAAATGATTGGACATGTGGGATTCTCTACTCATGGCTCCCTTGAAGTAATTCTCGATACGATCAATACCGATTTATTTGAATCGATCAACCTCCATTATTACTACTTCAATCAACGCAATGCCCCTGCGGTGCAGCTTGCCCATGAAAAAGACATGGGTGTATTTATCATCTCGCCATCGGACAAAGGGGGAATGCTCTATCAACCTTCTGAGGAGTTAGCTGGAGTGAGTTACCCTTTTACGGCGCTATATATGTGCGATCGCTTTTTACTCAGTGATCCGCGTGTGCATACCCTCAGCCTCGGCGCAGCCAATCCCAGCGAAATTGATTCCCACCAAGATGCATGGGACAACGATGAGCCAATGTCTGAATTAGAGTTAGCAGTTCTCGACTGCATCAATCGCCGCTATACGCTCTTGGAAGGCGATCGCTGTTCGCAATGTTATCAATGCTTGCCATGCCCTGAAGAGATTAATATTCCTGAAGTTCTAAGGCTGAGAAATTTAGCGATCGCTTTTGACATGGTGGATTTTGGCAAATATCGTTACAAAATGTTTGAAAATGCGGGGCATTGGTTCCCAGGCAATAAGGCGATTCGCTGCACAGACTGTGGGGATTGTTTGCCAAGATGTCCTGAAAATCTTGATATTCCTAGATTGTTGCGCGATGCCCACGATCGCTTAGGTGGTCAAGATGGCAGAAGGCTGTGGGAGTGAGTCCAGAGAAAAGTTTAAAAGTGCCGCTTCGCGGCACTTTTAAACTTTTCTCTGGGTTTCATGTCAGCGCAAAGCGCTGTAAGCTGTAATCTTGTCATCAAAAAAACGACCAAAATTAAATCTAAAATCAAACTTAAGTAAAACTATGGCTTCCAGTTATTCCTTTGACGTTGTTAGCGATTTTGATCATCAAGAACTTGTCAATGCGATCGATCAAACTCGTCGTGAAATCGTTAGTCGTTACGATCTTAAAAGTACCAATACCGAAATGGAACTTGACAAGGAACTGATCACAATCAAAACCAACAGTGAAATGACGCTGACATCGGTAGTGGATGTGATGCAATCGAAGGCGATTAAACGTAATCTCTCTTTGAAAATTTTTGATTATGGAGAGATTGAATCCGCTAGCGGTAATCGGGTGATCCAGAAAATCAAACTCAAGCGTGGCATTGAACAGGAGCAAGCGAAAAAGCTGTCTAAAACCATTCGCGATAATTTCCCAAAAGCCCAAGCTTCCATTCAAGGTGATGCATTGCGAGTAACATCCAAATCAAAGGATGAACTTCAGGAAATCATTCAACTGGTCAAAGCCGAAGACTTTCCTCTTGCTTTGCAATTCACAAATTATCGATAAAGATATCTCCAAAATTCTTGAAGAAATTGTTAACCAAGATTTGAGACTTACGCAAAAGGACGCAATGTAATGGCAATTCATGAATTGCCACTACGATGAAAACAACAAACTATGCAATCAAATAATCGCTTTAAATCCTTCTCACAGTTCTTCGATCGCCCATTCGATCGCTATGCCATCGGCTTAGCCTTAGTTCTGAGTGTAGCGATCGCCATATTGTTGTGGATTGGCGATCGGACTGCGCCACAGGTGAGAGATTTTAGTTGGCAGGGGCAGAGAATAGATGCTAACGATATCTCGTTTGTCATGTCCTTTAATCGCCCAATGGATCGCGAAAGTGTTGAGAAAAATCTCAAGTTTGAGCCACCCCTCGCGGGGAAAATTAGTTGGTCATCGCGGCGGATGTCCTACACACCTCTGTCCCCTGCGACTTACGGTAAATCCTACAGCGTTAAGTTAGAGAATGCTTACGATCGCTTTGCGAATGAGTCTAGTAAATCTGGACAATCTAGCCCAAAAATTGCGATCTCTCCTTTTGTGGGTAACTTTACGACACCTATTCCTCGCTTTGCCTATATTGGCTCGATTGGCGAAGAGCAGGGTCGGCTTGTGCTTTACGATGTGCCGAGCAAGCAAAAACGGATTTTAACACCCGCAAACCTAGCAGTCACCGACTTTCGGATCTATCCCGATCGCCAGAAAATTCTATTTGGAGCGATCGAAGCAACAGGACAGAGTTTACTCGATCAAAAAATTTATACAGTTTCCACGGGAATTGATAGTGAAGATCGATTAACTACTTCTAATGCGGAAATCAAAACCATCCTCGCCAGTGATGAATATCAAAATTTTAAATTTGATTTATCACCCGATGGCAAAAATATCTTAGTGCAGCGCCTCAGTCGCAAGCAAGTTGGGCGTTATGGACTTTGGTTAATTAAGGAAGGACAACCGCCGCGATCGCTAGATAATCAACCAGGAGGCGACTTTATGTTTACACCCGACAGTTCATCGGTGGCGATGGCTCAGGGTGAAGGTGTGGCAATTTTACCACTAGAACCCCAAGCACCTCCATTAGATTTTCTGCCAAGATTTGGGACAGTTCTCAACTTTGGTAGAAGTGGCACAAAGGCGGCAACCATTAAATTTAATAAGGACTATACGCGATCGCTTTATTTAGTAAATAATCAAGGAGTTCAAAAAGAACTTACAAAAATCAATGGTTCGATTATTGGCGCTCAATTTGACCCACAGGAAAAAAATATCTATTGTCTACTCACGGATGTAGAACAGGATACGACAAAAAATATCTATCGTGAAAAGCCCTATTTAGCAGCGATCGATCTAGAATCAGCGCAGGTTCGCCGATTGTTAGAACTGCCAGCCCAAAGAGAAGTTCAGTTTAATATTGCTCCCGATGGTCAATCTCTCCTATTAAATTCCGCAGTTCCCAGTAGCAATCCTTTCCCTGATGCTCCATCCATTGCGGAAGACTCAGCCAAAGCTTCTCGAAGTTCTCGTCCGACAGCTCCACCCACTCAGTTGATTGTTTTAGGGATTAACAATCCTCAAAATAATTCTCAATCTGCCAGTTTACATCAACCCGAAGTATTACCAATATTCGGCACATTCCCACGATGGTTTCCCTAGCTTTTAAATTTCATGGTCTCAAATGCTAACATAAAGTTAATTCTACGGAGGTCAATATGCCAGCAACATCAGTACTAAAGCGTCTTTTTACCGTCAAGGAATATCATCTGATGGCTGATGCTGGAGTCTTCGCGAATGGTGAGCGTGTAGAGTTAATCAGAGGAGAAATTATCAAAATGGCATCGATTGGCAGAAGACACGCTGCTTGTGTGAACCGTTGTAACGATGTATTTACTTATAAGCTGGGTGGAAAAATTTTAGTCTCCATTCAGAATCCACTGGCTTTAGACAATACCACTGAACCTGAACCTGATGTGATGTTATTAAAACGCAAAGCTGATTTTTATGAGGCAGGACATCCTCAACCGACTGATGTATTGCTGTTAATTGAGGTTGCTGATAGTACGATTGATAGCGATCGCCAATCAAAAATTCCCCTCTATGCTGAAGATGGCATTACTGAAGTATGGCTAGTTGACATTAACAGTGAGTGTATTGAGGTCTATCGTTATCCTACAGAGCGCGGTTATCAAGACATTCAAAAATTCTATCGCGGACAAAATTTATCGATTTTTGCCTTTCCAGATATCAATGTTACCGTTGATGAAATCTTGGGATAAATACAGCGCTTTGCGCTAACCCAAGAGAAAGGTTTAAAACTGCCGCTTTGCGGCAGTTTTAAACCTTTCTCTGTACTCTGTACCAACGATCCTAATTTTTAGATAGTGGGAACAACTTGTTTGCGTAAAGAAGTTAAACGACGCTTGGCAGTTTCATTGTTTTCATCCAGCTTTACCACTTGCTCGTACATGTCGATCGCTTGAGGCAACAATTTTTTCTTCTCGTAGGCATGACCAAGATTGTTAATCGCGGTTATATATCCACCCTGCAAAGCGATCGCCTCTTTGTAATTTTTAATCGCTAAATCATACTGATCCTGTGAGAAATAGGAAAAGCCGAGAGCATTATAAACTTCAGGCAAATTTTCGCCTCCTTCTTTGACCGCCTTATTAAACAGGGCGATCGCTTGAGCGTAGAGTTTTTTGCGTAAATAGACACTACCAAGTTGGTAATAGTCTTCAGGTGTACCTTTTTCCTTTTGGAGCTTAGGTTGGAGGTCAGAAATTACACTTTCCAAGCTGCGAGCTTTCAAAATCTGGCGGATCACTAACCAAGTAACCCCTGCTAATAGCAAGACTAAGGCTCCAAGGTAGGCGATCGCTAATGCACTATCCATAATTATTTCTTAACTCTAATCAACTTTATTAACAAATTCTCTCTATCATTACACCCTAGCCATTTGTTTAGACGGTTTAAAAAGTAATTTTTAACAAAATCCTGAAATTTATTGTAAAAAATCGCTTCATAAACAACAGCCAATTTCTAATTCACATTCTATGGATTGCGAATAATATTTGACGGCAGCTTAAAATTGTCGTATTCTCATGGGTAATGTTGCACTTTTACAGCCTTATAAGTGAGGGCATAATGAGTTCCAGTAAAACTTTGGAAGAAAAAATTTTACAAGAGATCAATGCAAGTGACAGGGAAGTTTTTATCCGCAAAGATTTTGAGAGTCTTGCTGGCTATGATCAAGTGGGGCGAGTCCTACGTCGTCTGATCTTAAAAGGCAACCTCATAAGGATCGGCTATGGCTTGTATGCAAAAGCAATGATAGCTCCTATCTCAAAGCGTTCTATTCCTCGCATAGGTATTCGCCTGCTTGCGACTGAGGTGCTGGAACGTTTGTATAATATATCAACTTTTCCTTCTAGTTATGACCAAAGCTATAACAGGCAAGAGACGACCCAAGTGCCTACAGGTCGAGTCATTGGAGTCAAAGAGATCGTTACACGTAAAATTGGATACGATGGGAAGTATATAACTTTTGAGCTTGTCCATTAATAGTATTGACACCGAATTAATCGAAGCAATCGCTGCTGAGCTTGCTGTTGACGCATCTCTAGTTGAGAAAGACTGGTATGCCATACGGATTATTGCTGCGATCTCAGAAGTTAAACATTCCACAATGCGACTAGTTTTCTCTGGTGGAACAAGTTTGTCCAAGGGATATGGACTAATCCAGCGTTTCTCAGAAGATATCGACTTTAAAGTTGCGAACGCAGAAAATTTTAACCGCAAAGATTTTCGGCTATATCGTAATCTTATTATTGAAGCTATTCGTCTGGATAATACACTGTCTGATGATGACATAACAGTTGAGAATGGTTCAAAATCTTTCACATGTGAAATTACCTATCAGCATCTATTTCCATCATCGGCATCGCTTCGCCCTAACATCAGATTAGAAGTGAGATTTGAGCCACCTGCTTTATCTTTTGAGAAGCGACCTCTAAAATCATTTATTGCACAAGCTCAAGACCAAGAACCAGAGGTTCTTTCAATACCCTGCGTTTCTCCTGTTGAAACAGCCGCAGACAAGTTAAGTGCGCTGGTCTGGCGGATTGCCGTAAGGGATCGTGAAAATGATAAGGATGACCCGACATTTGTGCGACATCTACATGATCTTGTCGCCTTAGAAAAACTTATCAATCAATCCAATCAATTCGCCTCCCTAGCAAGAACGTGTCTCAGCAAAGATGCTAAACGAGACAAGAAATCGGGGACATCGGGGTTCCCAGATGTTGATCGATTCCAGTTAATGCTTGAAGCATTGAGAACCGATCCGCTTTATGAAGAGGAATATGACCGTTTTGTTTTGGGGATGTCCTATGCGAAAGATGATGAGCGACCTGATTTTCAACGATCTTTACAGGTTGTATCACGATTGGTAACACTGTTTTAGTAGCTATTTATGAATTTTCCACCTAATCTTAGGATTAAGAGTTAATTCCAGATATTCTTTTTTGACAGATCGCTTTAACAAATTTCCCCAAAAATCAAAATTTTGTTGTACAATCATAAATCGTGAAATTGTTTGGGCTAGTAGCTCAGTTGTATAGAGCAATCGCCTTCTAAGCGATCGGTCGTGGGTTAGAGTCCCCCCTAGCCTGTTTGAAAGCGCTTTGCGCTAAAATCCAAAACGAGAAACTTAAAAAAAGTTGCTAGACGGCTTTTTTTAAGTTTCTTGCTATTCGTTTGATTGCAAATTTTTTAGGATTGAAAGTTTCAACATGGGCAGTACATTCGGACAAATATTTCGCGTCACAACATTTGGGGAATCTCACGGCGGTGGTGTGGGCGCGATCGTCGATGGCTGTCCACCTCAACTTGAGCTTAATGAAGCTGATATTCAAATCGATCTCGATCGCCGTAAACCTGGACAAAGCAAAATTGTCACCCCCCGCCGTGAAGACGATCGCGCTCAGATTTTATCAGGTGTTTTTGAAGGTAAGACATTAGGCACACCGATCATGATCTTGGTGCAGAACAAGGATGCACGCAGTCAAGACTATTCGGAAATGGCGGAAAAATTTCGTCCTTCCCATGCCGATGCTACCTATCAAGCCAAATATGGTATTCGCAACTGGCAGGGCGGCGGTCGTTCTTCAGCGCGGGAAACAATTGGACGGGTAGCAGCAGGAGCGATCGCCAAGAAGATTCTCAAAGAAGCCGCAGGTGTGGAAATTATTGCCTATGTCAGACAAGTCAAAGATTTAGTTGCACTTGATATTGATCCAAATACGGTCACTATGGAACAGGTGGAAAGCAATATTTTGCGCTGTCCCGATCCTGTGATGGCGGAAAAAATGATCGACTTCATCGACAAAATCCGTCGTGATGGCAACTCCGTCGGCGGTATTGTCGAATGTGTAGCGCGAAATGTACCTGTCGGTCTAGGCGATCCTGTATTTGATAAATTGGAAGCCGATCTCGCTAAGGCGGTGATGTCTTTGCCAGCAAGTAAGGGTTTTGAGATTGGCTCAGGTTTCGATGGCATTCACTTAACTGGTCGCGAACATAATGATGAATTCTACATGGATGGCGATCGCCTGCGTACTCGCACTAACAATTCTGGCGGTATTCAGGGCGGTATTTCTAATGGAGAGAATATTATCCTGCGGGTTGCTTTCAAACCGACAGCGACAATTTTGCTAGAGCAGAATACTGTGTCTGTAACTGGTGAAGATACCACGCTCTCAGGTCGTGGTCGCCATGATCCCTGTGTGTTACCTCGCGCTGTGCCGATGGTGGAAGCGATGGTGGCTTTGGTACTGTGCGATCGCTATCTCAGCCAAAAAACCGTTGCACTGTAATGGTTCATTTAAAAAGCGCTAAACTATAGCAAAGGTTTAATTCCTAGTTTTTCGATAACAGTTCATAGTTGGCACGGAACGGCGCTAAATGGCACTTTTTACATTGCGATCGCTCAAAAAAGATTTTGGCATCAAAGAAATCCTCAAGGATGCAAGCTTTAGCCTTGACGAAGGCGATAAAGTTGGGCTGATCGGCACAAATGGGTCGGGCAAGTCTACTTTGCTAAAAATGATTGCGGGGCTAGAGCATAGCGATGGTGGTGAACTGTGGCTTAATTCCAGCGCCAAGATCATTTATTTGCCACAACAGCCAGACCTGAACGAGGAAAATACGGTATTAGAGCAGGTATTTGCCGATAGTGGCGAACAAATGGCGCTGGTCAAGGAATATGAAGAAATTTCCGATAAGTTGTCGCATGGACATGGCGATCTAGATCGGTTATTAGAGCGATTATCTACTGTGTCAGAGCGGATGGACGTTACGGGCGCTTGGGATTTAGAAACTACAGCCAAAATTGTCTTAACAAAGTTAGGGATCGAAGATTTAGAAGCAAAGATTTCTACTCTGTCAGGCGGATATCGCAAACGGATTGCGATCGCTTCGGCTTTACTTTCTGCTCCCGATGTTTTGTTGATGGATGAGCCGACCAACCATCTTGATGCCCTTTCAGTGGAATGGCTCCAGAGCTATCTCAATCGTTATCGCGGCGCTTTGTTGCTGATTACCCACGATCGCTATTTTCTGGATCGCGTTACCAATCGGATTATTGAAATTGATCGCGGCGATTTGTATAACTATTCAGGCAACTACTCCTATTATTTAGAGAAAAAAGCTGAAGCCGAAGAATCATCATTGAGTACGCAACGCAAACATGCGGGACTATTACGCCGTGAATTGGAATGGCTGAAAAAAGGACCAAAGGCGCGGAGTACCAAACAAAAGGCAAGAATTGATCGCGCCCATGACTTGCAAGCAACGGAATTTAAACAAGCCAATGCCAAAGTTGATATCACCACCACGGGGCGACGCATTGGCAAAAAAGTTGTGGAACTTGATCGCATTTCTAAATCCTTTGGCGATCGCACTTTAATCAAAGACTTTTCCTATAACTTCACACCTGAAGATCGCATTGGCATTATCGGCAGTAATGGCGCAGGTAAATCAACGCTGATGAACATGATCATCGGACAGTTGCAACCCGACGCAGGAACCGTAGAAATCGGCACAACCGTCCATTTTGGCTATTTCGATCAACATTCCGATGATCTCGCCGAACATGGCAATCAGCGTGTCATTGACTATCTTAAAGACGTATCGGAACTAGTCAAAACCAACGATGGCAGCGTAATTACGGCTTCGCAAATGTTAGAGCGATTCCTCTTCCCTGGGAATACGCAATATGCACCGATTAATAAACTCTCTGGCGGTGAAAAGCGCCGTTTATTCCTTTTAAAAGTATTAATGGAATCTCCAAACGTCCTGATTTTGGATGAACCGACTAACGATCTGGATGTGCAGACCCTCGCAGTTTTGGAGGAATATCTCGAAGACTTTAATGGCTGTGTGATTGTGGTTTCCCACGATCGCTATTTTCTTGATCGCACAGTAGAAATGGTCTTCTCTTTTGAGCCTGAGGGTGAGATACGTTTATATCCTGGTAATTATTCTATTTATTTGGAATACAAAAAAGATGAAGCTGAAAGTGCCAGTAATGAAGCCAAAAATCAGGGGAATAAAGCCGTAAAAGAGGAAAAAATCGCGGTCATCCCAACAATTGCCAATGAAACTCAGAAGGCAAAAGCTGCGCCTAAAAACAATTCTAAAGGAAATACCAAAGTATCCTTTAAAGAGAAGCGGGAATACGAGGAGCTAGAAGCAAAAATCCCTCAATTGGAAGCTGAAAAATCTCAAGTCGAGAAGAAGCTTTACCACAATCCGCCCACTGGTCATTCTGAATTGCAGAAGTTATCCGATCGCCTTGCCGAACTAAATCAAGCGATCGAAAAATCAACCGAGCGTTGGTTGGAGTTAGCAGAACGTATTTAAATGACAAATAATAAAGCAATTCCCTTGCTAAATCTACGACTTAGCATTATCTTTAGCAGAAACCTATAGTTCCTTTAAGCCTAGCTTTAATTCATGCAATGTTTGCTGGATATTGTTTAAAGTTGTGTTCATTTTCTGAAAAAAGTATTGCTGGTATTGGACTTCGATTCTATTTTCCCAAAAAAGCTAAGGCTTCAGTGCGTGAATAAATGGGACTATTTCTACCTTCATCCATTGCTTTGTTAAGGCAATAGTCTTCATCGATTACTGTGCCTTTCATTCTTAATGCATCAGCACAAAACTCTATTTCATCTTCCCAGTAAATATATCGTCCTGTTTTGTCTAAACTGACTTTAGCGAAAAAATTGGGATCTTGAAGTGGTTGAAATACTTTACCTTGTTGAATAATTGGGATGAAGTTGGCTAAGCTAATCGGCATTTAAGTTGCAATATCACAATTATTACCTTTATTTTTTA
>JBAXTW010000055.1:0-27762 GCA_037129985.1 Pseudanabaena sp. ELA645
TCAAAGTCCCCCAGAATTGGGGGATTTAGGGGGCTTAGATACACTGAAACGAAGATAGACCTGTGTGTACACCACCGTAGTTTGTCAAGGGACAAGAAGATAAATCGGTCGCTTTCTATAGATCGGGATCTTGGAATAGAGGCGTACTCAAGTAACGTTCGCCAAAACTAGGCTGAATCATCACTACCATTTTGCCAGCATTCTCAGGACGCTTGGCAATCTGCACGGCGGCATAGAGAGCGGCTCCACTAGAAATTCCTGATAGAAGTCCTTCTTCACGCGCTAATCTACGACCATAGGCGATCGCTTGATCGTCAGTTACAGGGATAATTTCATTAATCAGTTCTGTTTTGAGAACTTCAGGAATAAAGCCAGCGCCGATGCCTTGGATCTTGTGAGGACCTGGGCGACTGCCTGCTAATACTTGGCTGTTGGCTGGCTCAACTGCGATCGCTTTAAACGATGGCTTACGAGATTTAATCACTTCCGCAATGCCAGTAATCGTGCCGCCAGTGCCAACTCCCGAAATCAGAAAATCAATCTCTCCATCGGTGTCTTCCCAAATCTCTTCAGCCGTAGTTTTACGATGGATCGCAGGATTAGAAGGATTGCGGAACTGCTGCAACATATAGGCATCGGGAGTGCTTTCACTAATTTCCTTAGCTCGTCTGATTGCACCGCCCATGCCTTCAGTTCCAGCCGTTAATTCCAGTGTGGCTCCATAGGCGCGTAACATCGATCGCCTTTCCATACTCATGGTTTCGGGCATGGTCAAGATTAGTTTATAGCCCTTTGCCGCAGCGACCATCGCCAGCGCGATCCCTGTATTCCCCGAAGTTGGCTCGACCAAAATCGTCTTGTGTGGCGAAATTAAGCCCTGTTCCTCAGCTTCTTGGATCATGTTCACGCCGATACGATCCTTGACGGAGGCGGCAGGATTCATGCCCTCTAGTTTGACGATAATTCGAGCTACGCAGCCTTCAGCCTTGGGGATGCGTTGCAATTCGACTAAGGGGGTGCGTCCGACTAGTTCTGTTATGTTATTGGCAATTTTCATAGATAAATACTTAAAGGATTACGGGTAAATGAGCTTGTAGTCAACTTTAGAGCATTTTTGAGATCTTAGGATTTCTTAGCATAAGGAGGCGATCGCTACTTTTATCACCCAAAAGCTACACACACTAACTCTTTTCGGCTTTAATAGGGATATTGCGATCGCAAAAAAATCTCACAACATCATCACAAACTTATTAATTAATATTAAATAAACTCCTATGGCTGCTACTTTAAAAGATTTTTTAGAAGAATGTCACACTCTCGGCTTAGTCCGCCTGATCGTCACTAGTGATGCAGGTGTGTTAGAAGCAAGGGTAAATATCGAGAAGCTTTTTTACGCGGAACTCCCTAAGGGCAAGTATGCAAATATGCATTCTGAGCATATCGAGTTTCACCTAAACATGGACAAAATCACCGATGTCCGCTTTGAAACGGGCGAAGCCAAACGCGGCAATTTCACCACCTACGCCGTCCGTTTCCTTGATGATGATGACAAGGCGCAAATGAGTGCTTTCCTGCAATGGGGTAAACCAGGGGAATATGCTGAAGGTCAAGTTGAAGCATGGGCGACTCTCAAAGACAAGTACGGCGAAACTTGGAATCCTGAGCCTGTTGAAAGTGTGTAGATCATAATTGTCAATATTTCTATCTGCGATCGCACCAGAGGGAAAATCAATGCAACAAACAATTACTAAAGCTCAAGAATCTAGCACCAATATTTCCTTAAACGATGAGGTGCTAAAAATATTTGCGAAAATGCCAGATGCTCTCAAGATCGAGGTTTTGCATTATGCGGAATATCTATTGAATAAGGGAACTGAAAAATCATCTAATGGTGCGATCGCAAGTGATGATATACCCAAGAAAAAATACAGGCAAGCAGGAACTATGGCAGGGCTAATTGTGATGTCAGATGATTTTGATGAGCCATTGGCAGAAATGCAAGAGTATATGTATTAAGTTCTATGCTTTTAGATACTCATACTCTACTTTGGTTTCTCAATAATGACTCACGCTTGCCCGTAGGTGTAAGGCGAAAAATTGAAGAAACTGAGCTTGTATTTGTTAGCGCTGTTTCTCTTTGGGAGATTGCAATCAAAATCAATATTGGCAAATTAAACATCCTGACATCTTTTGAAGCAATCAAAGAAAATATGAATGCTCTGAATATTCAAGAGTTGCCAATTGAATTTGATGATAGCCTTGCTTATATTGGTTTACCGATTCTGAAACAACATAAAGATCCTTTTGATCGGATGATTGTCGCTCAGGCTACGCGGCGCTCTCTCACTCTAGTTAGTGCAGACAAAAAACTTGATGCTTATCCAATAAATAGATTATGGGAATGACAATGGAAGATTCAACAGGCGATTTGTTAACTCGACAAATAGAGAATGAAATAAGTGATATGTTAACTCAACTCGATGACAACAAACCATTTATTGATGCGAAAAATTTATCTCTTGATGATTGGCTTACTCTTTTATTTAAAGAGAGGGAAGCTTATTTTATCAAGAATTGCTTTCCGTCAGAGAAACAAGCAAATGAATATATTGATTCTATAGATAGCAGAAGTAATATTGAAGTTTATAACTTAATCAAGCATTTTTTAGTTCCATCAACAACATTTGGAAATGATAAATGGATCTTACGCAACCTTGTTTCTGAATTTAGAAACCAGAAAAATCCAATGGATTGGTTAGCTAATAAACCATATTTTATGCGTTTGCTTATCTGGTATAAAGATAAAAGCTGTTCACCTCCTTGGGAAGGTATAACATGGATTTTAGAGCTTTTACCAAATCATCCTAAAAAAGCGATTAGTATTATTGAAAACTATTTAATAGCCCATTTTTTTTGGTTGCCTGATAACTCTATTTCGGGTTTATATGACGCAATAAAGATTATACGGGCTAAATTTATTGGTGTCCCTGAAAATAGCAAAGATAAAATCAAATTTCTATTAGAACTTGATTCTCGACAATTTGAACATCTTATTAAGAGCTTATATACAAGAATGGGTTATAAAACAGAGTTAACTTCTGCTACCAGAGATGGAGGAAGAGATGTTATTGCAATAAGAGATTTGATTGGGCAGAAGGAAAAAGTTGCAATTGAATGTAAACTTTATACTCACGCAGTTGGAGTTGAGATTGTTCGTTCTCTTAGAGGGGTTGTTGCATACGAAAGCTTTAACAGAGGTGTTTTGTTCACTACTCATCGTTTCTCTGAACCATCAGAAAAGCTGGCAAAAAGTGATGATATTATCGAACTAGTATCGGGAGAGCAACTGGTCATTCTTTTAAATGAAAATTTTGGTATAGATTGGACGTTAAACTTAGAACGGATTGTTCTTAACAGTGAAAATGAACATAGGAAGTCATTAATTACTTAATTATTGATCACAATTTTTTATGGATTAAGCTATTTACTACACAAATATCTTCTGTAATTATGCTAAATGAAAATCAGGCTAATTTAGTTCTCAAGGCTTATGTTGATTTTTGTCAATCATTTTATACATATGGCAAAATCACAGATCGAAATTTGGAATATCTCAAGATTATTGATAAATGCATTGGCAGTAAAACCGAATTTGTTCAAGGAAGATTAGGTAGAGTATTTGGTGAAATATATGCACTCCTAGATAATCCAGAAATAAAGATAGTACTTAAAAATGGACTACATAGAATAGAGCAACACCAGCAAAAAACTTATAATAAAAAAGCTCAAAAATTTATTGAAGATGACATATGGGGAAACTTTGCAGAAGATGTTTTATCTCACCTAAATGATCTTGATGAGCCTAAAAATGAGGGTGACTCAAAAACAAGCAAGCATATTTCTCGTAAAAAATCAAAATCAGCAAAAGTTAAACCAAATAAACAAAAGGATAATCAAAATATAGAAGAAGCTATTCGGAGACAAAAGCTTGAAGAATTGAGAGAAATATTTTTGGCTAGTGTAATTAGGGCAAAACAAGAAGAAAAAGAAAATATCAGTAATATAAATTATGGAATCATTTCTGATATTCCAATTTTTTCTCAAGGAGATGACCGTTCAACTTTCAAAGACATTATGGATGAAGTGAGGGCTGAAGGAAAGGGCTACGGAGGCTCAAAGTAGATCTGTTTGATTTTTTTTGAAGAAGCGATCGCGGTTTTGGGTGTTGAGAGGGGCGATCGCTGTTTAGATGTTGTAAATTCAAGTTATGAGTAATAAAGATAAACCCCTAAAAAACATCTTGAAGGAGCAAAATCATGAAATATCCAATAGTGATTTATCCATGTGAAGAAGGTGGTTTTGTAGCTGAAATTCCTGCTTTAAAAGGATGTTTAGCTCAAGGTGAAACCCTAGAAGAAACCTTGCAAGAGTTAATTACAGTAAGAACTTTGTGGCTAGAGACAGCCCACAAGCATGGTCACAAACTTCCAGACGAAGGTAACGCGATCGCCAAAGTAAAAGCATTAAGTGCGATCGCTGTTTGATTTTTGAAGAGGCGATCGCGATTTTCGGTGTTGAAAGGGGCGTTCAGTCTATATTAATAAAGTGGCTCAATTGTTATAATCATTTCTACAACATGAGTGAGTTCTAACCCTAATGTCAATCACCCTAGAAGAAAGAGTAGCAATCCTAGAAGCTGAAATCACCCTAATAAAAAACAAGGCGGAAAATTCAACTGCCACAGTAAAACCTTGGTGGGAGCAAATCACAGGAACATTTGCTGATAGCCCAGACTATGACAAAGCTATGCAACTAGGCAAAAAATACCGTGAGTCATTGTGTAAGACATCAACAAAGTCCCGCAAAAAATAGATGTACATACTCGATACAGACCATCTCAGCGTATTAGATCGTGGTGGGATTAATGCTCAGCGTCTTCTTACTCGCTTAGCAAAAGTCAATCCTAATCAAGTCTCAGCAACCATCATCAGCTACGAAGAACAAACAAGAGGATGGTTAAGCCACATTTCCAAAGCACGCAACCTTGAAGCGCAAGTTGAAATTTACAAACAACTCAAAAGACAAATCAACAATTACTGCACTATCCCCATTATTGATTTTGATATAGATGCCGCGAATGAATTCCAGAGAATCAGAAAATTATACCCTCGCCTCGGCACAATGGACTTAAAAATTGGAGCGATCGCGATAGTTAATAATGCGATCGTATTGACTCGCAATACTTCTGATTTTGGGCAAATTGCGAACTTACAAATAGAAGATTGGACACAGTAAATTGATCGCTGTTTAATTTTTGGGGAGGGTGATCGCGATTTTGGGTATTGAGAGGGGCGATCGCTGTTTAGATGTTGTAAAATCAAGTTATGAGTAAGAAAGATAAACTCCTAAAAAACATCTTGAAGGAGAACAATCATGAAATATCCAATAGTGATTTATCCATGTGAAGAAGGTGGTTTTGTAGCTGAAATTCCTGCTTTAAAAGGATGTTTAGCTCAAGGTGAAACCCTAGAAGAAACCGTGCAAGAGTTAATTACAGTGAGAACTTTGTGGTTAGAGACAGCCCAAAAATATGGTCAAAAGCTTCCAGATGAAGGTAATGCGATCGATAGAGTAAAAGCATTAAGTGCGATCGCTGTTTAATTTTTGTGAAGTAGTGATCTTTTTACCTCATGTTAAGATTTAACAAAGTAAACATACTTGTACTCACAAATTAATTCTCCTATGAACACTCTAGTAGAAATTAAAACAGCGATCGCTAGATTATCTGATGACGAAACATCAGCACTATTATCGTGGCTACAAAAACGTTCAGAAGATGACTGGGATAAACAAATAAAGAAAGACTCTGAACAAGGTAAATTAAACAAGGTCATTCAACGAGCTAAAGCCCATATCGCCGCTAATCGCGTCAAGAAACTGGATGAAGTCATTAACAACTCCTGATTTTTGGGAAGCTTACGCAGCTTTGCCACCAGCCATCAAAGCACAAGCCAAAAAAACTTACCAAATTTGGATAAGCGATCGCTTCTATCCATCCCTACATTTCAAAAAAGTCAATCAAAATCTATGGTCTATTCGCATCAATAGAGAATATCGAGCTTTAGCCTTAAAAGAAGGAGATGATTATTACTGGTTTTGGATCGGTTTGCATGACGAGTATGACAGATTAATTGATGAGAGTTAATTTTGAACAGGCGATCGCTGTTTGATTTTTGTGGAATGGCGATCGCTTACGAGAAATGCTCATTGGAACTAGGCTAGAATCACTCGTATATATATTTGCATAACATTAGAATAATTTTGGTATATTTGCATAACATTATGATAATTTTTAGGACTTGCACAAAAAATCATCGTAAGGACAATTAATGAATTGTCCCTACGATGACATGCCGATTTAAACTCATTTTTGCGTAACCCTTAACTTAAACAGGAACGGCTGCAACCTCAGTTTTACCAAGAGATTCCATTACTAACTCCGCGAGATCATTGATAAAGATCGGATGACTATTGAGAGCAGGAACGCGATCGAAATGATGAATACCTGCCGCTTCCGCAACTTCGCGATATTCAATATCAATCTCTTGCAACGTCTCAATATGTTCCGAAACAAAGCTAATGGGAACCACTAACAGATCATTAATTCCCCGCTTAGCCAGACTTTGAATTGCGCCTTCAGTATAGGGCTGGAGCCATTCCACTGGTCCAACACGACTTTGATAAGCAAGAGTATGAGCATTATAGCGGTGATAATCACGGCGCAAAGCCTTCATGATCCCATCCACACAGTTTTCCATTTCTGCTTGATAGGGGTCGCCGTATTGAGTGACATATTTTACTGGTACACCATGAGCGCTAAAGAAAATATGCACATTTTCAGGTTCCGCAAAGGATTGTAGTTTTGCATCGATCAACTCATTCATGGCGCGAATGTAGCCACTGCGCTCATACCAAGACTTGATCGTGATCTTCTCGATCGCTTGCAGTTGCAAATCATTTTCCCAAATCTGTTCCAATTTCTTAATACTAGAACCACTGGTACTAATGGAATATTGGGGATATAGAGGCAGCACTACAAGACGGGTAATTCCATCCCGTTTGATTTGGGCGATCGCATCTTCCGTGAAGGGATGCCAATAACGCATAGCAACATAAACTTTTGCATCAACTCCATTACGCTGCAAGACATTTTCAATATTTTCACCCTGTTCTCTAGTCAATTGCAACAAAGGCGAACCGCCACCAATTAGGCGATAATTTTCTTGACTAATCGGGGCGCGACTTGCCGCAATTAATGAAGCGATCGGCTTTTGTAAAAACGGAATTGGGAGGCGAATAATCTCTGGATCGGCGAATAAGTTATACAAAAAAAGATAGACATCTTCTAACTTTTCAGGTCCGCCTAAATTTAATAGCATTACTCCAACGCGACCAGACATAAAACAGTTTCCTAAAATTTGATAAATTAAAATTTGATGAATTTGATAGATTAAGATTTATTTAGTTTAAACCATACCTTAGTATAAGCTTTTATTTTTGATTGCTTTGACTCTATTCGTCTGTTTATCAGCGATCTCTACTCCCAGAAATTAGCTCCCAGAAATGAACTCATCCCATACAGCTTTGAGGCTAGGAGTTTTTTGCAATCTCCGTTTTAGTCGTCTGCGTTGCTCTCTGATGGTGCGTTCCCATCCGCTAAATTCTTGAGGCATATCTACATAAAGTCGTTTCAGGCAATGCTCGATCAAGATTTCTAAACGACTTTCTAGCTCGTCACGGTACGAATTACCCAACGCCTCGATCTCCTCCAACAGGTTTTCTAAGTCCACATGCTCAAAATCCCTAGCCTTTAGCTTGGCTATTGTGTCTTGAGTCCACAACAAAAAGTCGGACTCATATAAGGATTTGTGTAAGGATTTACGAGCAATTGCTTGGGTCATTTATTTGACTCCTTTGCTATTGGTAAGATTTGTAGGGGCGGGTTTCACTAATAACCTCTTGGTGTGTGGTCAAATTATCGACTAAACCCGCCCCTACTCTCATATGTTATTTGTTTTTCATTCCTAACCATTGTTTGACACGAGCCTCTAATAAATCTATATCCAAAGGCTTTGTCAGATAATCATCACATCCTGCGGCGATCGCTACTTCTTTATCACCTTTCATCGCATGAGCCGTCACTGCAATAATCGGAATCTTGGCTGTGCGATCGCTAGCTTTAAGCTGTCGGGCGACTTCCCAGCCATCGATTTCTGGTAGAGACAGATCCAACAAAATCAAATCAGGATGATTAGTTTCCAGCCAATCTAAAGCAGCTTGCCCATCTTGGATGCAAGTAACCCGATAGCCTGAATCTTGAAACACCTGCTCTACCAAAACTTGGTTGTCAGGCGCATCTTCGACCACTAAAATTAGCGGCGGACTTTTAAATACGGGCATAGGTACTAAGCGGTTCTTTGATGAACTTGATATAGAGATGTTTGAAAGTCGATTTTAAAACTCTGGGCATTCCAAAGTCGATCGCCATCATGGTTGTTGGTAATTTCCAATCTTTACTTTGCAATTTCGCGATCGGCTCGCCAACAATCTCAATGGCGCTAAGATCGCTGCATAGCCCTGATTTAATCGCGGCGGCAACCGTTGGCACATCAAGAGCTTTGACACCAAGAATCTCTACCATAACGCGATCGAGAGCAAATACATCACAAGCCGCCGCCAAAACTCCTAATTCCTTGGGTTCGCCAGCGCTAGGACCATTACCTTCATGTCCAATGATGCCATCAAGGATTGTCAGTTCAGGAGCGATCGTTCGCGCCGTTTCAATCAACATTTGGGCAAATCTTTCAACATCCTTACCCGCTTCCATGTGCCACCAAGCCTTCATTTTGCCAGGGACACAACCAAAGAGATTTTTCACGCCGAGGGTAAGAGTTAATTGCATATGCGATTTTACTTTTGGCAAATTAATCACCACATCCGCATCCATCGCTTCTTTGCTGAGGCGAAGATTTTGCAGTTCGCCCTCACCTTCAGTTTCGTAGCGCTTACCATGAAATTCTACAATTGGTATTCCTAATTCTTCAGCAAGGGGTAACAAACCATTAGCCTTAGCAATTCCCTTAGCACTACCAAAAGCAGGGCTGTCTCCTAAAAATGGTTTACCACCAGCATCAATGACCATTTTAGCGACACAGTAAACTAACTCTGGACGAGTGGTACATTCCTTCGTGGGACGGGAACCAGTCAATAGGTTGGGTTTAAGAAGAACGCGATCGCCTTTTTTGACAATACTGGACATACCTCCTAGTGGTGCAAGCACGGCTTCTAGGGATTGCATTAGCGATGTAATTTCGTAACTGGAGGTATGGAGGAGACTGACAATTGGTTTCATATTTTTCTAAAAAATTATATCAATAATTGAAATGTCACCGCTTCGCGGTGACATTTCAATTTACTAAGCCCGATCTCAAAGCGACCACAGCAGCTTGAACGCGATCGTCAACCGATAACTTATTCATGATGCCACGCACATGGGTTTTGATGGTGTTAGGGCTGAGATAAAGAACCTTAGCAATTTCAGGATTGCTTTTACCCTCAACTATTAATTTTAAAACTTCTAATTCCCGTTGTGATAAGTGTGATGTATTCTGTGATGCGATCTCTGCTTGCGTTGGCGGTTTTAAATGATCCATCACTTTACGAGCAATTTTAGGATCGAGATAGGTCGCACCATCCTTGGCAGCAGCAAAGGCCGCTAAAAGACTGTCAGTACTTGTGCCTTTGACACAGTAGGCATCGGCTCCACTAGAGAGCGCGGCAATAATTTCATTGTCATCGGTATGGGAGCTAAGCATGACAATGTGAATATTCGGTAAGCTCGCCTTGATTTTTAATGTTGCCGAAATCCCATCCAGTCTGGGCAAGCCAATATCCATGACAATGATATCAGGAGTTAATTCCTGCGCCATTTTTACACCGATATAACCATCCTCGGCGATGCCAACTACGGTAATATTGGGCTGTTGGGCGAGTGACTGCTCTAACCCAAGTTGGATTAGCGGATCGTCTTCAACTATTAGGACTCTTAGTGAGATGTTAGGAGGATTTGATGCGATCGCCACAGTCATAATTCTAAATTTCTCTCTAAATTTTGGGAATTTCTGGTTGTTTGCCCTGATTATATCTTAATACCAAAACTAAAAATGGCTATGCCATTTTTAGTTTTGAAAACCCTTACTGGGTTTGGCTTTTAAAATGTTTTCGGAAATAGCTAAAAGCTAAAAAGGCGACGCAAGGTGTCGCCTTTTTAGCTTTTACTATCAATGCTTTCCATAATTTCGCGAAAACTGGCTAGCCCTGCTTCGATGTTTTCGATGATCTCATTGGCGAGGATTTCGGGGTCGGGGAGATTATCGAGATCGGCGAGGCTTTTGTCCTTGAGCCAGAAGATATCGAGGTTGGTTTTGTCTCGCGCAATGATTTCGTCATAACTAAATTTACGCCAGCGTCCATCGGGATTTGTTTCCGACCATGTTTCGCTGCGATTATGGCGATCGCCTGATTTGTAGCTATTAATAAAAGCTTGAAGGTCGTCGAGTTTGAGGGGATTTTTCTTGAGGGTATGTTGGACATTGGTGCGGTAGTCATAGATCCAGACTTCCTTTGTCCAAGGTTCTTTGGCGGCGGGTTTGTTGTCAAAAAAGAGGACGTTTGCTTTGACTCCTTGGGCATAAAAGATGCCTGTGGGCAGTCGCAGGATTGTATGTAAATCGGTGGTTTTCATTAATTCTTTGCGAACAGTTTCACCTGCGCCACCTTCAAAGAGAACGTTATCGGGGAGGACGACGGCGGCTTGTCCGTTGATTTTGAGGAGGGTGCGGATATGTTGCAGGAAGTTGAGTTGTTTGTTGGATGTGGTTGCCCAAAAGTCTTGACGGTTATAGCTAAGGTCTTGCTTTTCCTGTTCCCCTGTTTCGTTGGTGATGGTGATGCTGCTTTTTTTGCCGAAGGGGGGATTGGCTAAAACATAGTCAGCGCGAAGCCCTTCGTCGGATATTAATGCGTCATTGGGAGAAATAAAACTTTCGCCATCGATTTCGCCGATGTTATGCAAAAACATATTCATGAGGCATTGGCGGCGGGCGCTGGCAACGATTTCATTACCTGAGAAGGTGCGGTTTTTGAGAAAGGCTTTCTGCTCACGATCTAGGGAATGATGGGCAATGATGTAGTCGTAGGCAGCCAGAAAAAATCCACCCGAACCACAGGCGGGATCGTGGATGGTTTTGTTGGGTTGAGGATGGACACAGGCGACCATTGCTTTGATTAAGGCTCTGGGTGTAAAGTATTGTCCTGCGCCGCTTTTGATGTCTTGAGCATTTTTTTCGAGTAGTCCTTCATAGATTTCGCCTTTGGTGTCGGTTCCCACCATTGTCCATTGCTCTTTGGCGATCATGTCGATTAGCTTGAGCAGGAGAGAGGGATTTTGAATTTTGTTTTGGGATTTGGTGAAGATTTGTCCTAATGTGCCTTTTTCGGTAGCAAGCGATCGCAACATTTGGATGTAATAGGTTTCGAGTTCTGCGCCGCGTTTGTTGCTGTTGAGGGTTTCCCAGTTACATAGTTCGCCGTTGGGGATTTCGTTATTTTCGGAATCTTTGAGTCGTGGGAATTTAATTTTTTTGCTGTAGGGCGGCTTGGACATTTCGTCTGCCATTTTCAGAAATAGCAGGTATGTAATTTGTTCGAGGTAGTCGCCATAGCTTACGCCGTCATCGCGGAGGATGTTAGCGAAGTTCCAGACTTTAGAGATTAGGTTTGATTCGTTGCTCATTGGGAGAGATTCTTATAAAATGATATGTGTATGCTTATCTAACAACAAATATGAACGCCTATAGCTTTGATAGTGTTTTAGAAATAGTTGAGGAAATGTCGGATGATGAGCAGTTGACTTTGATTGAGCTAATCAGAAAACACCAAATAGAGAAGCGCCGCGATCAGATGGCTCGTAATATTTCTCAAGCAAATGATGATTATGCAAGAGGGGATGTGTTTCGAGGTTCGGTTGATGACATTATGGCGGAGTTAACAAGATGAGGTTTTTTAAGATTTCTTAGTTTTGCTATCTTTTTTAACCTTTTCCAATAGTTTAGCAGCAGGTTCCCAGTCGGGTTGTTGGCGACAGTTTTGCAGTTCATCTTCGCTGAGGAGTTTGCCTTCAAAGGCTTTTTTGAGGATGCTTTGTCGTAGGGCTTGGGCTTTTTCTAGGCTTTGCTCGATCGCTTCGTTAAGTTTGTCGCAAACTGATAGACGGGTTTCAATTTCTTGGACAATTTGTTTTTGTTCTTGTGGAGAGCAAATTGGTATCATCAAATTTTCTACATCTCCAACCCTAAGATGTTTTACACCTGTTCCAATTGCATTTTTGATAAGTCTCTGTTGGAACGTAGAATTTAGAATATTAAACAATAAATACTTAGGATGTATTAACTCAGGAAAAACCCTTAGCAGCATCATTCTTTGTCCCATACATACTTTAGTATTTGCTGGAATAATAGCAGCTTCACCCATCGGAGCTTCTCTTGTAAATAAAATATCTCCTGCTTCAGGGAAGCATCTTCTTGACCAATATTTGTAAGTTTCGTCAGAAACATACTTTATTTGGCTGTTTAAATTTAAATTGCCATTTCTAACATTTGTTGTTCTAACTAAATAAACACCTTCATTTGTATAAGTTGCTGTTTTATTATGGCAATCAACTACTAAGTGACAAACCCTAATAAAAGTAGTCCACAACCAACTATCAGGTAATATTTCTCCTTCGGGATTAGAGAATTCACTTTTACTGATCTTACTGTTTATTCTTCCTGCTTCTTTATTTCCTTTGTCTACTTCATTTGAAATCCATATTTCTCTTTTCCTTGATATTTTATCCAGTAATTCCTGCGCTGTAATTAAATTAGTTTTTTTTGTGCGCCATTCCTTTGTTAGTTCGCCTTCAAAGGCTTGTTTTAGGATGGCTTGGCGATAGATTTCTAGTTTGGATTTGGCGGTTTTGAGGTTGGCTATGCCGTTGTCTAGTTCGCTGAATAGTTGCTCGATTTTTGAAGCGATCGCCCTTTGTTCAGGCAGTGGCGCAAGGGGGAATTTTATTTTGACAATATCTCTTTTTGCAAGGCTTGGAATAGTTGTACTTTTATCTAATTTTTTAAAGTCAAATCCAACGCAAAGATAATGAATATATTTAGAATCAATATTATTTAATGGCGATATCCCAAAAGCTGTATCAACATTCCAGAATTTTTGATTGACATAAATAGGGCTGTTAATTGTCCCCTTTCTTCCTATAATTGTTGTCCCAGATTCACATAAATAATCATCTGCATATCCAAAAATTCCACCGCTTCCATAAATAGGATATTTACCATTTGGATTCTCAACATTTTTTTGATTCTTGCCACTTACGACATCGCAAACATCCCCTAATTCAACCTCAATCCAATCCTTTAACATGATTTATGTGATTTATATGATCGTCTATGATTACATGATTTGCGTGATTGTGTGATGACCATGATTAAAAAAATAATCCAAATTAACGCAACCATCCAAAAAAATCATAGCCCATCATCTTAATCCCAAAAATCCTGCCCAAATAATCATAGTCCATCATCTTAATCCCATAAATCATGTCTAGTGTTTAATATGCGGATTACCCTGAGCCTTCTGCTTAAACTTCTTATTCGACAACCGCTTAAACTGCAAACTCCTCGCCCCAAAATTAATCAACAACCCCACCTCCAAATCATACGCCTCCAGATAATTGATCGCCTGAGCCAAATGCACATCCAAAATCTCCATCACCGCCTTTAACTCCACCGAAATCATCCCCTCCACCAAAAAATCAACCCGCCGCGTCCCAATATGTTGATTCTTGTAATAGATCGGCATCTCAAACTCACGACAAAAAGCAATATTGCGATCGCCCAATTCAATCGCCAAAGCACTCTGATAAATCACCTCCTGAAAACCATTACCCAAACCAGTATGCACCGCCATCGCCGCGCCAATAATTTTGCTAGTTAGAGCAGAATGTTTGTAGACCTCTTCAGCCATTTGTTAGTACAGGATTTTTATGATTTATATGATTACCATGATTCTTAGACATGATTTGTGTGATTTATATGATGGACTATGATTAAAGACCAATCTAGATTGGCAAAGCCAATTAAAAATCATGGTAATCATGTTAATCCCATAAATCATGTCCAAACAATCATAATTTACGCCGCCAGCGCCTCATTCAACTCCTCCATAATCTCACCCATCCCATCCCCAAAAAGCTGATACATCCTACCCCTACCACCCTCGCGATCGAACGGCGTATAGTCCAGATCATCCAACTCCACATGAAAACTCATCACCACATGATCCTTCAACATCCTTAACCAACTCATCTGCTCCTCCGTAAACTTCAACGCACCCGCCTGCTTACCAAACACCCAAGTTTGAAAATTTTTGTCCACCGTCTTGTCATAAGCTGTCAAAGCGCGATCGCAACCCGTCACCCGCCTGATCAACGACACCAAAGCCACCAACTCATTCTTAGGACTATCAACTCGAATACCTTCCAACTGCGCGTAAGCCTCCCATACATACACAGGCGCAAGCATCGGCTTATCTAATTTCAGCTTTTCTAACACCTCCTTAATCATCTTAAAAGTCAACTCCCGCCGTTGATAGGGCTGACCATAAAACAAACTCAAAGCCGTGATTTCATCCTTATTTGCCTCAATATATGCCGCAAAATCTTGTACCACCGACTCCGCCTTTGCAGTCGAAAAAGCATCAAACTCTGACTTCAAAATCCGATCCTGATTGATCGTATCGATAATCTGCTCATGAACTTTCCGCAAATTGTCAATATATGTATTCAACTCTCCATTAAAATTTGCAGAGGCTAGATCCGCTAACTCAGACTGAGCTTGCTTTTGGGCTGACTCTTCTAATGCAGGAGTGCGATCGCCCACTGCAATCTCATTTACCAAAGCCGTAGTTTTCTCCGCGATCGCATCGGGATTGTAAGCATTCAATAAATCCCTAACCACCGCACTGATATTCTTACCGCCCGATAATTCTGCAAACTTCACCTGCTCAGGCTCCGTTAATTGTTTATCTAGACGTAGCAACCGATTTGCCAAAGTCAAAAACAAATCCTCATCTTGCGCTCCGATCGCGACAGCATTCAATAAATCCTTTAGAGGCACACTCGGCTTACGCTCCAAAGGTCGGCTATCGGTTTTCTTGGACTTGATCGCGCCGACAGCATCGACAATCACAAAATGGGTTTTCGTATATTTAGCCGTGCGCGTCACCCTTTGCAAATCATCAAAAGCGATCGTCCTTGTACCGCGACCTTTCATCTGCTCGAAGTAATTCACACTCTTGACATCGCGCATAAACAGCAACACTTCCAACGGTTTCACATCCGTTCCAGTGGCGATCATATCTACTGTTACCGCAATGCGTGGATTCCATGAATTACGGAATCGATTTAATACTGATTTGGGATCTTCGGCGTTATACGTCACCTTTTTACAGAACTCATTGCCCTCACCAAATTCCTCACGCACGATCGCAATAATATCCTCCGCATGGCTATCCGTCTTCGCAAAAATCAGCGTTTTCGGAACTTCATACTCGCCATGCTCATCAATGCGATCTGGGAAAATATCGGCTTTTAAGGCGCGTTTAAACTCCTGAATAATCAACCGAATTTGATTGGGATTGACAACATCCTTATCAAGCTTATTCGACTTATATTCGTAGTCTTCATCCAGCCGCTCCCAACGCTTTTTCCGAGAAAGTTTTTCGCGTTTATCGATATACTGCTCCGCCTTCAGTTTTGCGCCATTTTTCGTGATTTCTGTCTCAATCGTGTAGACGTTATAAGGTACATTTACACCATCAGCGATCGACTCCTCATAGGTGTATTCGCTGACCACATTTTGATTAAAAAAGCCAAAAGTGCGCTTGTCAGGCGTAGCCGTCAGCCCAATCAAAAAAGCATCGTAATATTCCAACACCTGCTGCCAAACGTTATAAATGGAGCGATGACATTCATCGATAATGATGAAATCGAACTGCTCAATGAAGTTCTTAATGGAATAACTTACGGGCAGAGGTTCCTTTTTCTGCCAAACTGATTCATTAGGATTTGTCTCTTCGGCAGATTCCTCCAATTCTTTTCCTTGCAAAATCGAATAGAGTCGCTGAATCGTGGAAATGCAAACCTGACTATCCGAGGCAATATAGCTAGAACTCAAACGCTGCACATTATAAAGCTCTGTAAACTTGCGATTGTCATCGGTCGGCTGATATTTTAAAAACTCCTGTTCGGCTTGTTCTCCTAAATTCTTGGTATCCACTAAAAACAAAATCCGCTTTGCTTTAGCAAACGTCAACAACCGATACACAAAAGTACAAGCCGTAAAAGTTTTACCCGCCCCCGTTGCCATCTGGATCAAGGCTCTGGGACGATTGGCTTTAAATGATGCTTCCAGATTAGCGATCGCCTTAATCTGAGCAGGACGCAAACCTGTTGGATCTAATTCAGGGATTTTATTTAATCGCGATCGCAAAGTCTCTGGCTGAGCAGACCACTCCGCCAAGGTTTCGGGACGATGAAAGTGAAAAACTGGACGCGATCGCGGCTTGGGATCGCGATAATCCGTAAACCTTGTTACAGCACCCGTACTTTCATAAACAAAGGGCAGAGGATCGTTATTTAAATACTTCAGTTTGCTGACCGCGTAATACTTCGACTGTTCCTCATGGGCGGTGAGTTGTTCACCAGCTTCTTCACGCTTAGCCTCGATGATGCCAACGGGTTTCTTATCCACAAACAACGCATAATCGGCAATTCCCCCGTCAGTCTGATATTCCCTAATCGCCACCCCTTTATTCGCCGCTAAATTCACCTTATTTTTTGACTGCACCACCCATCCCGCCAGAATCAACATATTGTCGATTTTATCTCTCGCTACTTGTTCAGGATTTTGGTTTGTCATTACATTTTTCCACCAAATATTCTCTAAATTATAGCTAAAAAACAAAAAAGGCGACGCAAAGCGTCGCCCATTTGTTTTCTGTATTTTATGTGGTGTATTCAGCGTTAATTTTGACGTAATCATAACTGAGGTCACATCCCCAAGCCGTGCCATCACCAACCCCATCACCGACACCAACATTGATGATTACCGTGTCATTTTTGAGATAGTCACTAGCGGCGGCGCGATCGTATTCCTGTGGTGTGCCTTCCTTCATCATCACAAAATCACCGAGTTGAATATTCAAAATATCTTGATTAAAATCAACACCCGATCGCCCTGCGGCGGCGGCAATTCTGCCCCAGTTAGGATCGTTACCAAAAACTGCGGATTTTACTAAAGATGAGCCAACAATGGTTTTGGCAATTTGACGAGCCGCTTCAATGCTAGATGAGCCAGTCACATTGACTTCGATCATGCAGGTTGCGCCTTCACCATCACGGGCGATCGCCTTAGCGAGACTCATGCAAACTTCTTGCAGCATCGATTGTAAAGCGATCGCCGCAGGTGAGCTTTCATCATCAATGCTTACGCCTGATTGTCCATTACAGAGAGCCAATACCATGTCATTGGTGCTGGTATCGCCATCAACGGTTACTTGATTGAAACTTGCGTCAATGGAACTGGATAGCATTTTCTGCCAAAGTTTCGGCTCCACGGCAGCATCACAGGTGACAAAACCGAGCATTGTCGCCATATTCGGATGAATCATCCCCGAACCTTTGCAAATACCACCAATTCTGACGGGTTTTCCATCAATTACCATTTCTAAGGCAATACTTTTGGGAACAGTATCTGTGGTCATAATCGATCGCGAAGCATCTTCCCCACCATCAGCAGAAATCAGCGTGGCAATTTTGGCAATGCCTGCTCGCATCTTGTCCATCAGCAATTGCTTCCCGATTACACCTGTAGAGGCGACTAAAACTCCATCTTCCGTATTTAAAGCTTTTTTGACTAGTTCCGCGCATTCCACGGCGTTGCGCCAACCTTCGGCTCCAGTGCTGGCATTAGCTTGACCCGCATTACAGAGGATCGTGCTGATATAGCCGCCCTTTGCCAAGACTTCACGGTTAAAGTCTACGCAAGCCGCTCTGACACAGGATTTGGTGAAGACACCTGCTGCGATCGCGGGTACATCGGATGCGATCAAAGTTAAGTCGGGTGCGCCAGATGGCTTCAGTCCTGCGGTCATTCCTGCGGCTTTATAGCCTTTTGCGGCGGTCACGCCGCCTGTAATTACCTGCCAATCTGCCATGATTTTTTTGGTTCCTCAATAAATTTGCTATGGGGCGGCGCTTCGCGCCGTCCCAGCTTAGTTTTAAATGCCAGTTAACTTGGCGATCGCCCCTTCTAACGAGCTAGGTAGCGATCGCAACAACTTACGTTTCTCAAAATCTACAGCCACGAGAGTGACAACTGCTGTTACACATAGATCTGTTTCGGTACGAATTTGATATTCCCAGTTCAAACGAACTTTGTCTGGCACAAGTTTAGTCATCACCAGTACATCGTCACCCATCCTTGCCGAACGGTGATAGCGCAGCGACATCTCGGCAACAGGTAGATCCACGCCTGCACCAATTAACTCTTCAAAGCTCATGCCTACCGATCGCAAACATTCGACCCTAGCTGCTTCCATCCAAGTTAAATAAGTGCCATGCCAAACAACGCCAGAATAGTCGGTGTGGTGAGGATAAACATGGACGGGATAGTTAAACCAGCCATCTTCTTGATTTTCATTGGTTGGTTCAAACTTGGTAATTTCGCTGGACAAAGTATTAGATGGTAAATCCGTCATTTTTATAGTCCCTCAAATAAACTCAAACTTCTTAGGGAATAGAGGTAGCGGCGCTTCGCGCCGCCAATCTATTTTGGATTACAGTAAATTTTCTAGCCGACGGCGCATCATGGCAATTACGGGATCTTCGACTTCAATTTCATCCTCTGGCTCGAAATTATTCTTGTTACTGCTTTTGTCGCGATCGCTATCCCAACTGGTTTTATCAACATTTTTTTCAGGTGGGACTAGGAGTGCCTCGGTTGGCACAATGTTTAAGTCATAGTTTGCGTCACGACAAAATTCTTCTAAGTCTTCCTTGTCGATGCGTTCAACCGTGGGCGACAAAAAATCTTGGGCTTCGAGCAGCCCAGCATAACGAATGGCATCATCTTCTTGCTCAAAGGCAACAATAATATTGTCGCCCTCAATTTCTAGAGTGTAGATACCCTCGTTATCGGTGTTCGCGTTAAACAGCAATACCCAAACTTGCATAGAAAAAACTCGACCATTCAAAAAGCTTTCAGTATTGTATAACACTGTTTACTCACCGATTAGTAAGTTCATATAGCGCTTTGCGCTAAAATCAAAACCAGAGAAAAGTTTAAAAGTACCGCAAAGCAGTACTTTTAAACTTTTCTTTGGATTACGCTGTTTCACCATATCCCTCGTAAACCGATGAAAAATCGCTTTCCTTGGTTGCGATCGCTACTTGTTTTAGGCTGTTCAGGGCTAGCAATTTCGTTTATCGTTCCCTTACTCGATCGCATTATTCAAATCTATCAACTTGTCGCCACATCTTCGCCAATTTTGGGTGGATTTGTGGTGCTATTGGTGATTGGTCTATTGGCGGGATTATTTTTTATCCTCTGGCGATATTTGCGCCTATTTCAAGCAGAACCATCTAAACCGCGTCCGATTCCTGAAGCTCCTACCGATAAGATTGAGGCTGCTCAAGATAGTCTTGAAGCTTTAGAAAAACAAGTTGAGCAGATCCAAGATGAGGTAATGCGCCGATCGCTGGCTGAGCAGACAGAACAACTTAAACAGAATTTTATCCGTCAAGAGTTGCGAGTGGTTGTATTTGGAGTTGGTTCCGCAGGTAAAACTTCTCTAGTAAATGGATTATTAGATCTCTCACTGCAAGAGGTAGAGTCTAAAGGAGAAGTCGGTGCAACGATGGGAACAACTCAACTGGGTAAGGTGTATGCTCCCGTTAGATTTGCGAACTTAGATGTGCCGATGCAAATTACTGATTGTCCTGGCATATTAGAGGCAAGTGCTTTAGGGGGCGATCGCGAACAAGAGGCGCGACAAATTGCCACAGAAGCAGATTTGATTGTATTTGTAGTGGATGATGATTTACGGCGATCGGAATTTGAAGTTCTCAAAGCGCTTACAGAAATTGGTAAACGCACAATTCTCGCTTTCAATAAAATTGATCGTCTCACTAAAAGCGATCGCGAAATAATTCAAACCAGTTTGCGATCACGAGTATTAGATTTTATCGCTCCAGCAGATGTGGTAGCGATCGCTGCTAGTCCTGCACCGATAACCTCGGAGTCGGGTGAGGTCATTAATCCTAAGTCCAAAATTCAGCCATTACTAGCCCGTATTCTCGATATTCTCAGTTATGAAGGTGATGAATTGGTGGCGGATAATGTGTTATTGCGATCGCAACGTTTAACGGAAGAAACCCGTGAAGCGCTGTCGCAACAGCAACAAATGGAAGCGGAAAAAGTCGTGGAGAAGTTCCAATGGTTAGTGGTGGGAGTTGTCTTTGCTACGCCTTTACCCGTTGTCGATATGTTGGCGACGGCTGCAATTAATGCTCAAATGGTGGTGGAAATTGGGAAAGTCTATGGTTGTGAAATCAATATTGATCGCGGTAAAGAGTTAGCGAATTCTCTCACCCGTACTCTGGTTAGTCTGGGCATCGTCAAGGGTGTAGTCCAAATAATTACCACGGTAATTTCAGTGACGGTGGTGGGTTTGGTTCTCAAAGCAACGATTCAATCGGTGACGGCGGCTTATCTCACTCGGATTGCGGGCAAGAGTTTTATTGAATATTTTAGTCGCGATCGCGATTGGGGTGATGGCGGTATTGCGGAAGTCGTACAGCGCCAGTTTCAGTTAAATCGCCGCGATGAGTTTCTCAAAGCATTTGTGCAGGATGCGGTGAATCGGATTATGGTTTTAGTCAAAAATTGATGTTAGATGGAACCCTCACCCCCCCAGCCCCCTCTCCCATTACTCCCAAAAGGGGAGAAGGGGCTGGGGACATATCTTCGCTCTGCGTAAAGTGAGTAAGTGAACCAAATGAAAATAAATCAGAACTTTTGTATTTTGATCTGTTATAGGTCTGATTGTTGGCTAAGTGGCAACAGGGAAATCTATCAGCGCTTACAAGCAGAATTGTGCGATCGCGGACTGAGCGATCGCGTGCAACTACAAAAAACGGGATGCCAGAAGTTATGCGAAAAAGCGCCGAATTTGGTGATCATGCCCAACAAAGATCGTCATAGTTACGTCCAGCTATCGCAGGTCAATAACTTGCTAAATCGATACTTTCAGTCTTAGCCCATTCATTTAGGGTGCGTGGCTTCGCCGCGTACTCTGGTTATTTTATCTGGCTCCGACAGGTACGCGATTGGTTAAATATTTGCTTAACTCAGATTCCAGACTTTGATTATCGCGATGGGCTTCCCATTCCTCAAAACCAAATCTTCCCAAAAAATCCCAATGTCCAGACATAGAATCACCATCCTCAGCGATCATGCCTTTGTAGTTGACAGAGGCTAGACTTGGGTTAGAAACATAACTTTTAACGAAACTAATATTTCGCCCCACAACCTCGCCCTGAATTGTTGCCTCACCAAGATTACCGTTGTCTAAGATATTGCCACAGATGGCGTTACCGCTTTGGACAAAGGTTGCCTCAAAGCGGGTTTGATCGCCATTTTGCCAGTAAGTGCCAAGCCAAGTACCACTAATATTAGCCATGTTTTTTTGCGTATTATATCGTTAAGGATGATGCGCTTCGTGCATTCTTCTTAGCATTTATTACCAACTGCGACCATTGACCGATCGCCTTAAACCAGATCCACCAGCACCAACTAATTCTCTTTCTTCAGCTTTAGGATTAATCTCTAGATTATGCTTTTTACCTAAATCTTGATTCTTGTCATCTTGATACTTCTTCTCATCGCGAAGTAATACACCACGCACAACTCTCACTAGCGATCGCTGAGCAAGTTTAGATACAACATCACGCCCAAGCGTAAAAGTCTCGCGTTTGGAGAGAATGCGTGTGGCTAACGGCAGAATATCATTGGGGGCGATCGCCTTATCGTGCTGCAAGATTGACCATAACTTCGCGATATGACTCAAACTAGAAGGGATTTCTGAGTTAGCGATCACTTCTTTCTCCTTCTTATCAGTGACCATATTACCGATGAACGAGGTTTTGATGCGTTCGGGTAAACGCTTGCTTGTTTCAGTTTCAATACCTTTGACGATTTCATCAATAATGCGATCGTGCATAAATTCGCTGCGATCAGAAAGTAAGAAATCAATCCCTTTGTCGAGAGTTCCACTCAAGTTATATTCAGGATTAGTTTGGGCGTTACTTAATAAATTTTCGAGGCGATTCCAGCGAAACTCCCCATCACGGAAAAGTAAATCCTTGAGAGCCATCCGCAATTCTGGAGCCGAATCATTCAGCAAACGATTAGCTACATAGGGGTAGGCAACCGCCAGTACTTTGAAATTTGGATCAACACTAAAGGCAATTCCCTCTAATGTAACCAGCGATCTAATAATCAGCGCATAATATGCAGGAACTTGGAATGGAAAGTCATACATGATCTGCGAAAGCTGATCGGTCATGTCCTTAAAATCCATTTGCGTCAAACTTTGACCTTCAGGCGGATTAAATACATTGGATAGAGCAGGGACAATCGACTCAAAATCAATGTCTTCCGTCAAAAAGCCTAATCGTACATAGTCTCTTGATAGCGCTGCAAAATCACGATTAACCAGATGTACGATCGCTTCAATCAGTCCAAATCGCTGATCCGCAGAAACTTCACTCATCATCCCAAAATCAAGATAAGCAAGCCGACCATCTTCCATCACCAACAGGTTGCCTGGGTGGGGATCGGCGTGAAAATAGCCATAGTCCAGTAATTGACGCAAAGAGCATTGCACACCGACTTCGATAATTTGGCGACTATCAAATCCTGCTTTTTTGACTCCTTCTATATTGGTTAATTTCAGCCCTTCAATCCATTCCATCGTTAGCACCCGCTTCGCGGTATAGTCCCAATAGATCTTTGGAACATAAATTCCGTCTAATCCCCCATAATATTTCGCGAATTTCTCGGCATTCTGACCTTCAAAGGTATAGTCCATTTCTTCAAAAATACGATTAGCAAATTCATCAAGAATAGCGGCGAGATTGGTTTGGACAAATTTAAAGGTCTTTTTGAGCCATGTGGCAATGCCCCGCAAAATATACATATCGAGCGCGATACCTGCGGCAATGTCAGGACGTTGAACTTTGATCGCCACCAGTTCACCAGTTTTGAGCTTGCCTTTATAGACTTGTCCGAGGGAAGCCGCCGCGATCGGATTATCAGATATTTCGGCATAAACTTCTAGGGGATCGGCTCCTAATGCATCGCGAATAAACTGAAATGCAATTTCATTAGGAAATGGCGGCAGTTGATCTTGCAATTCGGCTAGTTCGTCCATAAATATCGGTGGTACGATATCGGGACGAGTGGAAAGGGCTTGACCGATTTTGATAAAGGCGGGACCGAGACGGGTTAATAGTTGGCGCGATTCGATCGCTAATTTTTTTAATTCTGTAGCTGACGATTTTGCGCTCAGGCGCAATCTCAAAACTAGCCAGATAAGCGGCACAAAAATCACTACACATCGCCACCAGACCCGCAAAGGTTGATTACGGTAATATTTGGCGATCGCCTCAATATCATAACGATCTAATTCAAAGTCTGATTTTGGCGTGGACATAGGATTTTTGTAAGCTCAGGTTGAGACTTTATATATATATTATTTTAACAATTTGTTACACAATCTGGGATCGCTCTCTGGAAATAAGCCGATAAGGGTATACTTGCCGATCATTCAGAGAGCATCATGATACTCACTTGGTTAGCGATCGCTCAAGGAGCTATTCTCTGCCGAGGTTGAATAGTTGACGAAGAAAGGCGGCGATCGCGGCGAGGGCGATCGCTCCTGAGATGGCGTAGCTAATAGGCATGATTAGGGGAGTGATATCGATGCTCGGATTAGAGTTAGTTGCGATCGTTTGAGTCGTGACTTGCCTTTGAACTTGGGCTTGATTTTGGGCTGACATAATTAAAAACCTCAATACTTGAATAAAGCTATCGTCCCTTGAAATTCTTAAAAGCAAGTCAGAGTAAGGTGTTAAACTCATGTTAGCTTCATGTTAGGGATGCGATTACATGGCAAAGCCAACACTTACTGCTTCGAGCGAAGGTAAAGAAAAAGCAAATGCAGCTTTTAAACGCTTAGGCAAGACACAAGACTTTGTTGCTGGTACTTCTGGTACAACTCGTCAATTAGTTAGCCAGTTTTTAAAGGGGCTTAGTGTTGAACAGCCAAAATTTATTGCTATCTGTGAAGCTCTTGAATTGAGATGGCAGGAAATTGCTGAATTAGACAAGGTTGAGGTTACAAACGATAGCAACCTAAATGAGCTAGAACTTTTAGTCCAAAAGGTGAAGCAAAAAATCGCGGATGATATTCGAGAGCGCTGTGGGACGATGCGGGTATTGGATATGACGCAACCTGTCGATCTGGATCGCATTTATACCGATGTGAATATCATCAAGGATGTGATCGGGCGGCGGCGGATTGGTTATGACGAGGTGCTGGAGGTATGCACCCGTGAGCATTTTGATCGCTTTTTAGTGGGGACGATTCAGAAACGGGTGAAGGGAATTAAGGCGGTAGATGAAATTCAAAAGCTGGTGGTGTTGGGTAAACCAGGGGCAGGGAAAACCACGTTTATGAAGTATTTGGCGATGTCATGCCTTGGTGGTAGGTTTCATGGGGAACTTGTGCCGATTTTTGTGACGCTGAAGGCTTATGCGGAGGAGAGGGGACAACCATCACTAGAGAATTACATTTTGACGGAATTTCAAAAGCGGGATGTGGCGGCGGATGTGGCGAAGCGCTTGCTTAAGGAGGGGAGGGCGTTGATCCTGTTGGATGGATTGGATGAGGTGAAGTTGGAGGATGATCGCCGTGTTAAGCAGGAAATCGATCAATTTTCGAGGGATTGGCTAAAAAATCGATTTGCAATTACCTGTCGGATTGCGGCGCGAGAATATCAGTTTGATAAGTTTACGGAAGTTGAGGTTGCAGATTTTGATGATGGGCAGATTGAAACCTTTGTGAATAATTGGTTTCGGCAGGAGGATGAGTCAAAGGCGGAACAGTTGTTAGAGAGATTTAAGGAAAACAAACCTGTTAAGGAATTGGCAAAAAGTCCTTTGTTATTGACGCTATTGTGTTTGGTATTTGACAAAACTAACAAGCTACCAGTAAAGCAATATAAACTTTTTGAAGAAGGTTTATATGTCTTACTAAAAATTTGGGATGGAAAACGTGATATTGAGCGTGATTTCCCAAAACACTTTAAAGGAGAACAAATTTATAGAAACCTAACTTGTGATGATAAGGTAAATATGATTGAAAAAATTGCCTTTAATTCTTTTATGAATGGTGAATATTTCTTTCGGCAAGAGGATTTGCAACGCCAGATTAAGGACTATATTTGCAATCTCCCTGAAGCATCCTCCGATCCTGAAGCATTACGACTGGATAGTGAGGCAGTGCTAAAGGCGATCGAGCATCATCATGGGTTGTTAGTAGAAAGGGCAAGAAATATTTATTCTTTTTCACACTTGACTTTTCAGGAATATTTTACGGCGCGAGAAGTTAAACGGGAAAGACAATGGGAGTCGCTGATGAAATATAGTACTGAACCGCGTTGGAAGGAGGTGTTTTTATTAACTGCGGAAATGTTGACGAAATCGGATGATTTTTTACGATTAATGAAAGATTGTATTGATGGAATGTTGGGAGATGATAAGAAGTTTCAAGCGTTTCTAGAATGGGTAAATCAAAAGACAAATTCTGAGGATTTTGGCTACAAAACTGTCGCAGTTAGAGCTATGTATTTGAATTTTTATGTTGAGCGGGGACGGGCAGGTCCACTAGCAGAAGCTCTTGACGCTAATACTTCGTGGGATTACTGGGAATACCCATATGGTACATATAACAGGATTTTCGATTCTGAGCGATGCATTAATGAATTTTTGAATAATTTTTGCCCATCCTATAAACATTTTCTTGATTTAGTTATAGATAATTCATATCCTCAACTCTTAGACTTTTGGGTAACAATACGAAGAATTATCGATAAGTTCCGCAACAAACAAGAGGATTACCATCAATGGTGGGAAAGTCATGGCGAGGAATGGAAAAATGAATTCCGTCAGAAATGCATCAATCACCTAAACATTGGTCACGATTGGCAATTTACAGAAAGGCAAAAGGAACTTCTTAATCAATATTACGCAGCCAATCTCCTCCTTGTCGAGTGCATGAACCGCAGCTACGTCAGCAAACAAGTCCGCGAAGAAATCGAATCAACGATGCTGTTGCCAAGTAAAAAGTAAAAAGGCAAAAGGAAAAAGTTAGGTTTTTAGTAGGAGGTTTTCAAAGGGATTTTGATTGTTCCAGCGATAGATATTGAAATCACGGAGATCTGTTGACAGAATACGCCCATGCCCCAAATGTTCAGCTAAAACGATAAGCGAAGCATCAGCCAAATCCATCGGTAAATCACGATACTTTTGCATCAACTCTTCTATCCGTCTGTAGTGATGGATATCAAGATCAAACACATCAAACGCCCCTGCTGCAACATTTGCCACAAAATTACATTGCGCGTAATTCCCCAACCGATCCAGCAAAAGATAGCAAGTTTCCGTGATCACAGGATGAGTCGTGATCAATCTCTCGCTTAGACTATCGAGATATAAATTTGCAACATCATGATATTTATCACTACGATTGCCCAAGGCTAACCAAAAACCAGTATCAACGATGATCATACTTTTTGTCTAAGATCGTTTTCAAAGTTGCCTTATAGTTAGTGGACAAATTTGGATCGCCATCACCACAGCCGATAAAACCACTTCGCTTTAATAGGAAAGCAGGATCGCGCTTCTGCTCTTGAAGATATTGATAATAAAAAGCGATCGCGTGTTTAATAGTCTCTATCTCACTTTCTTGAGTTTGGTTTTGGATATAGGCTAACTTAGCAGTATGTTCATCATCAAGAACAGCATTAATTTGAGCAGCCATAATTTAATTACCTAATCCTCTACAGCAATTAAACAATATTATAATCAACTTACAGTAAAGACTTAGGTATATGAACAAATTTACTTTACCCGTAATCATAGAAAAAGATGAGGATGGCTACTTGCCTCTTGTCCTTCTCTTCAGGGTTGCTACACACAAGCTGATACCTACGAAGAAATTTTAGAAAATATTAAAGATGCAATTTCCCTCCACATTGAAGATCGTTTTCAAAGTTGCCTTAGTGGACAAATTGCGATCGCCTTGCTAATTTGTGATGATTGTATGGGGTGATCGCTAATTGACAAAGTAGCACACCAGAGGCTGTATACTTGCGAATCATTCGGGAAGTGGCATGATACTTACTTGGTTAGCGATCGCGATCATCTCATTTGTGCTTGGCTTTGCCCTAAACAAACTGTTTCCTGC